>JAHFPT010000008.1 GCA_023266625.1 Novosphingobium sp.
GGGACGACGGTAAGCGTGACGCTGGATCGTCAAGGGGCAGATATCCGATTGCTCGTCGTCGATGACGGGCCGGGGGCCGACAGTAATAGCTCCAAGCTCTTCGAGCGGTTCACGCGTAGCGAGACAAGCCGCACTACGACGGGTCATGGTCTTGGTCTTTCTCTGGTGGCTGCTATTGCGACGGCGCATCGTGGCAAGGCTAGCATTATCCCGCCTCCGGGATTTGGCGTCAGGGTCAAGTTGATCGGTTGATTACGAAGAGGGAGAGACCTGAAGGTCGGCAAGCGCACTCCAATAAGCGCTACCTGTGCCGACCTTGGAATGCTCACAGCGCATAAAAATGCATCCCACCCTGATGCTAAGTCTCCCCATAAAGATCTCGCTGCGACCGATCAATCTCATCGGCATAGCGTTTGCGGACATATTTTTCCGTCAACATACCCAAAATATGGCGCTCCCCGTCGACTACGGCGAGATCGTCAGCACCACTCGCGTCGAAGACTTCCATGATCCCAGCGATCGACATCTCCGGCGACAGCACGGTATTCAGAAAGATCGCGAGCTCTGAAACGACCCTCTCCCCCGGGCCGGTGTCTGCAAACACCGCAGCAGTCGGCACGAGGCCCGCATATTGACCTGATCCATCCTGGAGGAGCACCCGGCTGGTAGAGCCTAGTGGAAATTGCTGTTTGAACGCCGCGATGGAAACCGTTGGCAGAGCGGTGGCTGGCGCCGCGCGCATCATCTTGTGCGCCGTCAGAACGCGCATCCAGCCAATGTCGCGGGCGCTTCGGATCACCTCGCCGCGCAGATGCAAACGCCAGGTCGAGAAGGAATAGCCGAACCGTTCGCGAACCAAAGCGCTCGAGCAAAGTGCGGCCGTCAGGACGACCGCCGTGATGCCAAAATCATGGGTCGCCTCAAGAACAAGCAACGACATCGTCATCGGCCCGCCAACAACTGCCACAGCGAGCGCGGCCATTCCGACTAGGGCTGCGTCCATTGGCGACAACGGAACGACGCCCGGAATCAGCATCCATAAGCCGGCGAGAATCTGGCCGAGCAACGCGCCCAGGAAAAGTGATGCGAAGAACAGGCCCCCACGAAAGCCGAAACCAAGCGAAACGACCGATGCTACGCATTTGAGGGCGAAGATGAACGCCAGCGTGCTGAGCGCGAGCTCGCCTCCAATCGTCAAATGTAGCGCGCCGTGGCCGGCCGAGAGTGCATGGGGCGAAGCCAGCGCGATTGGGATCAGAAGCGCGCCCCCGAAGATAGGCCTTGCCCACTCCGGTAGCTTGGTGCGGCGGACAGATGCTTCTGTGCAAGACACTAGTCGCATGAGAGCGATGCCGACCACGGCGCAGAGCAGACCCAGAATGGCGTAAAGGAGATAGTCCACTGTCGCGAGGCTTTGGCTGCTGGTCGCTGCAATGAGATAGGGCGTGGAGCCCAGCGTGCGCGCAGTCACCACGGCCGACAGGGTCGCGGCGACAACGGGTGCGATGCTTGCCGGCGTGTAAGCACCGATCACGATCTCAAAAGCGTAGAAGGCGCCGGTCAGAGGTGCCCCGAAGGCAGCGCCGATCGCGGCCCCCGAGCCTGCCCCCACCAACACGCGCAGGTCGTTTCGCCGCAGGTTCAACCATTGGCCAATGAGCGATGCAATGCCGCCTCCGGCCTGTGCATAGGCCGCCTCCAGTCCGACCGAAGCACCGCAACCATTAGATATCAGTGTCTGGCCGGACACGAGGATCGTATCGCGAAACGGTATCCGTCCGCCATGAAGAGCGTTGGCCTCCACCACGTCGATCGCCGTTCGCTTGTTTCTTCGGATCAGAAGAACCACCCCTGCGAGCACCAATCCCCCTACCGGCAGCGCCAACAGACGCAATGGCGCGATGTACGAAAGACCGCTCAGACGGTCATCAGCGTGGAGGCCATAGAGTGTGGACTGGAGAAGATGGGCGCTCGTGCCGAGCACGGCCGCGAGCAGGCCGGCAGTGATACCTACCCCGACCGCTAAAAGAATGAAGCTCGCTTCACTTGACCGGAACACCCGTCGCGCGACGGAAACGATGCTCTCAAGGCGCAAGAAATGCTTAGTCATGGGTCGTATCGATGGCCATGGCGTGCTGAGCAAAGGCCCAAATGATAGGGATCATGCAGCGGATACCGTTTGAGCCTGAGTCTGGAAGATGCGAATGAGCCGTTTCCCCTTAGATCGGACTATCCTATGAGTCTCGCGGGCCATGCCCAAACCGTGATCTATTTTACGTCGCTACACCTTAACCCCGTCCTGCTACAGATCGGTCCATTCGCTCTGCGCTGGTATAGCCTCGCCTATATACTCGGCATCGCGTTGGGTTGGCTCTACCTCGCTCGGCTGCTGACAGAAAATGGCGCGCCCATGACGCGAGACCAGGCTGACGCCCTGGTGACATGGATCACGGCGGGCATCATTTTGGGAGGCCGGCTCGCCTATATAGTCTTCTACGACCCTGCCACCTATTTCGCTCAGCCTTTGAAGGTAATTCAGCTCTGGGCCGGGGGAATGTCCTTCCATGGAGGCGCTGTTGGCGTAGCGGTTGCAATCATCCTCTTCGCACGCAGCCATCGCCTCCAATGGCTTAGGGTCGTCGACTATGTTGCGATCTGCGCGCCGATCGGGCTTTTGCTCGGACGTTTGGCCAACTTTGTGAATGGCGAACTTTGGGGACGGCCAACCGTTTTGCCATGGGGAATCGTTTTTCCGGGAGGTGGGCCCCTGCCCCGCCATCCCAGTCAGCTGTACGAGGCGGCACTGGAGGGACCATCGCTTTTCCTGCTTCTATGGTGCCTGTTTCATTTCACCAATGCGCGTCATCGACCTGGCTTGCTGAGCGGAGCCTTTGTACTCGGCTATGGGACATTGCGGTTTTTGGTTGAGTTCGTTCGAGAGCCGGATCAGCAACTTTCGGCATTCGCTGCGCAGACGGGCCTCCATATGGGCCAGTGGCTTTGTGTTCCAATGATCGTAGGCGGAGGGGGACTGATAGTTTGGGCTTCTCGCAAAACGCCGTTTCGACAAGGCCTCGCTTCCGACGCTGGTTGACCGGCCAATGGCCTACGTCCAACGCGTGCGAGACATAAATCAGCAACGAACCAATTTGGGTGTCAGGTGTTAAAGCATCGAGCCACGGCCATGCCCGCGTCTGGCATGATGGAGACTGGAATGCTCGAATGGTTCAGGCGCAGATACCTAGATGTTGTTGGCAGCATCTATATCTATAATGAGCACCGCGGCTATACAGCGATTGACCGAGTGATCGCGGCTGTGCGCGAACGATCGCCCGAGGATTCTGAGCTGATCAAACGGATCGAGCGTCACCGGGCAGACGAGCGAAAGCATTACCTGATGTTTCGCCGCTGGTTTGAGCGGCGCGGTGTCATGCCGCTACGGGTCGATCGGTCGTTTGGTCATATCGATCGCTTTGTCGAGATCATGTTTCAGAGGCCAATCGCACAGCTTCATACTTATCAGGTCGTGAGCAACAACGCCTTGTTCGAGCGTCTGTGCCGCGTGATTTCCCTGACCGAAAAGCGTGGCTTCCGTCAGGTGGAGATATTGCTGACCAATCGCTTCATTCTATCAGACCCGGTCTTGACCCGGATTTTCAAGATCATTCATCGCGATGAGCCAAGCCATTGGTCGCCTTATGATGAATGGCTGGAGGCGAATGCTAAACGCAGTGCATTATGGTGGGAGCGCGCAATCGACAGCTTCATCCATTCAGAACTGTTGTTCATCAAGCTACCGTTCCTCTTCCTCAACCCTTGGGCCGTACGATGCGTGCAATGGGCGGACGCTGCGGAGCAGATGAAATTGCCTGGCGGGCCTGCCCATCTCATGACCGCCTCATGACGGGCGGGCAACCAGTAACAGGATCAGTCGCCGCCGATAACAGTCAAAAACCCAATGTCAGCCTCCTGAGGCGACTGATCTCTGTCCGCGTCGGAGCAATGCTGGTGCGCAACACCATCGTCAGTTGCTCTGTGTTCACGATCGGTCTCATCGTATTGTGGGTTCTCGTCAATTTTGCGGGTATCGATAAGGTTGTCGCTGCCGGTGTTGGCTTTATTATCGCTAACACATTGCATTATATATTTGGCCGTTCCTGGATTTTTAGAGGAACCGATCGCGGCTTGCGCGCGGGGTATATTCTCTTTCTCGTCAACTCCGGCATCGGCCTGCTGCTCACCACAGGACTTTATGCGCTGCTTTTGAATTGGACCGAGGTGAATTACCTTGTTGCCCGGATCATTGTTTCTCTATTCGCCGGCCTGATAGTGTTCATGCTCAACGCCCTATTCAATTTCCGGCAGGTGTAAGCCGTGCGGATTGCGCTGTTTTCCGGCAATTACAACTATCTGCGCGAAGGTGCTAACCAGGCGCTTAATATTCTCGTCCGCTATCTCGAAGAAAAAGCTGATTGCTCGGTTCGGGTCTATTCGCCCGTTACCGCGACGCCCGCGTTTGATCCCGAAGGTACTCTTGTCCCCGTTCCGTCGATCCCACTGCCCGTTCGAAGCGAGTTTCGTCTGGCGCTCGGCCTTCCGCGGGCCATTCGAGACGACATTCGAGGGTTTCGACCGAATATCGTCCATGTCTCGACGCCCGATATTTTGGGCGTTCGAGCCCAGACTTTCGCTAAGAAGTTAGGCATTCCGGTTGTCGCGAGCATGCATACCCGCTTCGAGACCTATCTTGCCTATTACGGTCTTGGTTGGGCACAGCCGACTCTCGAGGCGCATCTGAATCGCTTTTACAAGCGCAGCGATCACGTCGTAGCTCCCACTGTTGCCTTGGTGGACGATTTGCGGGCGTTGCGAGGGGATGATCGTGTAAGTGTCTGGGGCCGTGGCGTTGATGCAGAGCGCTTTCATCCCGACAAGCGTGACATGAACTGGCGCCGTAGTCTGGGCATTGCCGATGACGAAATCGTCATACTGTTTCTGGGACGGCTGGTGCTGGAAAAGGGCATATCCACATTCGCGGCGACGGTTAGCGAGCTTCAGCGGCGCAAATTTCCTGTCCGACCTCTCGTTGTCGGCGCCGGCCCTGCGGCCCAAGCCTTCGAGGGCCTCGCCGGAACGATATTTACTGGCCATCTTTCTGGTCTCACGTTGGCTACAGCTATCGCAAGCGCCGACGTCATGCTCAGCCCGAGCACGACTGAAACGTTTGGCAATGTCATCTTGGAAGCTATGGCGTGCGGCTTGCCGATCGTGAGTGTCGACGCCCAAAATACCAGAAGCATCCTCACCGATGGAGAAGATGGCATCATTTGCGCTGGAGCTGACGCTCGGGCCTATATCGACGCCCTCGTCAAACTTTCAGAAAATCCAACTTTGCGCCGTGCAATGGGCGATGCCGCCCGACGCAAAAGCCTTGGTAATTCCTGGGATACGGAATCGGCAAAAGTCGAGCAAGTTTATCGCACACTAGTCGGCCGCTAAATATTCCGACCGGCTAGCATTTTTAAATCGTTAACGTCCGTAACACGTTACATTGTCTTCCAGGTCTTTGTCAGAAGCCCGCCGTAAATTTACCAACATCCTCGGAAGAACCCATCGCCGATCGCGGCAGAGGGTGTGGTGCGGATCGCCGAGCTGTTGGCGATCGAGCGAACGATCAAGGGCGCGCGACCCGGTGAACGACGACGAATCCGCAGTGCCCAGGCTGCGCCGAAGCTCGCGCCCTTGAACGTCTGGTTCGAGGCCCAGCAACTTGTTCTGTCCTCCGACAGCACGCTGGCACGCGCTGTCGCTATGCCGACATGCTCGAAGCCTTGGCGACACCGAGAACGCCCCCCCCCTCGGAGCGATGCAAATGACTGCGATGTTTTGCAAACAGTCGATCCGATGAGGTACCGGTCCACCGCCGCCCAGCTCGATAAGCAACGGGCGGGTTTAAATCCGCCAGTTGCTTCACCGGTGCTCCTGCGCGACAATAACGGTCCGTCTCTGGTCGCCGGTGGATGAAAAGCGGGGGTCACGTCAAATCCATTCGAACCCGCCCGCGTTACTTCAGCCATTGGTCGAAACTGCCCGGAAAGCCGCCAGCGTACCACGGGTTCTTCCAGATTTCGTAGTACCGGATATCGTTGGACGAAGGCTGCGGAGAGCAGGGTTTGACGTAAACGACGCAGGGCATCGCAACTGCGTCCCCGATCAGCAGAGCTTCTCCCTGCTCAAGCGCGGGCAATCCCGCCGTCAGGTTGCCGAGTGTATCCGGCAGCAGGCGTTTGACATATGCTTGGTCGTCGGGATTGGTCAGGCGCATCGCTAGGAAATTGCTGCACTGAGAGAAAATCGTCTCCGATATCTCTGACGGTCGTTGGCTCGAAATCATCAAACTGACGCCATACTTGCGGCCTTCCTTGGCAATCCTTTCGATTGAATTCAGGGATGCCTTAAAGCGTGAGAGGTCACTGCGTGGAGCGTATTTGTGCGCCTCTTCATAGACTAGCAGAAAGGGAACTGCGCAGGTGCCAGTCTCGCGGCGCGCATGATAGGCGAAGTCAAAGAGGAGCCGAGTTACCAGTGAAACCGTGATGCTAAGAACCTCGAAGGGAATACCGCTCAAATCGATGATGGTGACATTTGCGCTGCTGGTTTTGTCGTAGCCGGTAATTTGGCGAAGGACGTCTTCAAGGCTGGACGCTGCGGCCTTCTCGCCAAACATAAAGTTGAGGCGGGAGTTGCTGATTTTCGCCGCAATCCGGCGGACAAATTTGTCGATCGTGCCGTCCGCGTAGGGTCCGCTGTTGATCTTGCCCGTCTTCTTCGCCGCAAAATCGACGCGATCCGTTGCATAGGCCGTTAGGCGTTCGCGGTCGTCCGCGAAAGTTGTGATCACGCCAGCCTTGGTCTCGATGGTGAGCGGGTCATTTGCATCTTTCGTTTCCCGAGAGAGATTCGCAAAGCAGTTCTGAAGGTGCCCGATATCGTACCGCAATGGGCTGTCAAAATTTACCTTCGTAGCGCCAGGATTTGCGAGCTCCTTGCAATGTGTAATTATTGAGCGGAGCAGAGCTTCCTGGTTGTAGTTGTTGCTGTCGCCGGACTCGAGGAACATGTCGTCCATCTCGCCATCGTTCAACAACCAATAGGGCAAGACGATGTCGTCCGCCGAGAGCAAATTGGCGCCCGGAAATGCTGATTTATATTCGCCGTGAATGTCGAATATGACGATATGCGAGTTATTCAACCCACTATATTCGCCTGCCTTTGCTGAGGTCGCCTCTTGCAGGATCGTCGCCACGCTGGAGGATTTTCCAGATCCGGTCGCTCCCACCACCGCGATGTGTTTGTTAAAAAAGCGGTCGCCGTGGACCGGCACTTTCACGTCCCGCTGTCGGGTAAGCGAAGAGAAACAACAGCGCTGATCTTCCTCGAAAGCGTTGGCATAAATCGCGGCAATCTCGGATCTCGTGGCCGGCACGACCTTCTTGGGCGGGATTGCAAGCTCATCGCCCCCACGGCGGAAGACCCCCGCAGACAGCGTTCCGAGCGGGTAGGCTTCAATCATGTAGACACGCTTGGCATCGCCGGCCTTCTCCCGCATCTCGATCGAGAAATTCTCGATGATGCAGATGAGCGAAACATCGTCATTGTCGGAAATCTTGAGGAACGATCCGACGCGCAGAGACTGCTCGGCGAGCTGGAATGAGGAAAGATTGTCGACGGCAATACGAACTTTGTTCGGAAAAACCGACACGACTTCGGCATTGATCTCATCTTCCCCGGACATCCGGACTCTCCCCTATATGATTTTCTTGGCCATGCTGGCCGAGCTTATTGGCACCGTAATCTGCTGAATCGCCGGGTCGATAGAATGAGGCTCGCCAGTATGAAGCTGGATGATCAACCGGCCGCGCTTCGATGCGGCCAGCGCCGCGTTAAACTGGTCGTGATCCATAACGAACCGTGCCGACACCGGGTATTGCCGCGTCTGAGCGAGCATCAGATGCTCCGTTGTGAACGGCGCTCCGTTGAACGCATAGCCATCCGATATCTTGTGGCTGTCATCGACCAGACGGAGCTTGAGCTGAGCAAGTACCGGCGGGTCGAGGTCGGGCAGGAAGAAGATAGGTGCGTATCGCTCGCGGTCGGGCTTGCTGTTTATCTTGTGGCTGCTCCAACGGCTGATGATGTGCTGCACAAGACCATGGAGTTCCTCGATACCGTCAGTATCGGGCAGGCTGATTACAAAGAAACGGTCATGGCTGTCGATATTGAGCCTAGCAAAGTGCAGCTCGCGAATTTTTCGACAGTAGGCGATCTCCCCTTCCATCCGGAGGGCCCAGGCCGAGTAGAGAGCCATTTTCGGGCGGATCTGCTGGAGGAATGCCTTTCGCGTCGTTGTGCGGTCGAGCTTAGCCCGCGCGCTCGAAAGGCCCGCCATCGCGGAGAGTGCTGAGGGATAGCTAAAACTTTCGGCCTCGATCTTCGTAACGCCGAGCGCCGTCCGGAGCTCGGCGATTACCCGCACCCGATGCTGATCGAAGGGCTGGCTGAGTTCGACAGTAAACTGGTTGCAGAACGCAACAAGGTCCTGATCGGACGCGCCAAGTTTCGTTTGAAGATTCACTACGGTTCTGGCTTTTTCGCCCGTTGCGTCGTCGACCTTATACGGGCGTTGGATGAGGATGCGTTGCAGGTCGCCGAGCAAGATCCTTGGAACATCCTCGGGTGCCTGTTTGAAATGCCCGTACAGGATGTAGCGCTTTCGGTTCCGGTCGTCCGCAGGATATCGCAGAAAACCTTCGATCATCGGCACTATCGCGTCACGCAGCGTGGAGTCCGTGAGCTTCTGCGCCTCGTAATATTTGACCTGGCCGTATGTGTCCGCTTCGTCCGAGAGAACATCAAAATCTTCTACACCCTCTACGGTCACTTCCTGCCCACTGGTCGCGGCCAGCACCGCCAGGATGCTTGCGTCGAACTGGTAGATGTAGCCACGGATCGTGGCCGTTGCTTCGCGCAGAGCTTCGAGAGCGTCGTTTTCCGTCATCTGACGACGCCGGTCAGCGAGAGGCGTGTGGCCGGCACATGTCGAAATGTCCGATCGCGACAGGTCAGCAGAATGACCTGCATCCGCTCGGCAGCCTCGCTCAGTATCTCAACCATCACGTCGAGCCGCGCATCGTCGGCGTAGACGAGCGGATCATCAAGGATCAACGAAACCGGCTGCCCCTGCTCAAGAAGCATGTCCGCGAATGCGATCCGCGTCAGGACTGACAGTTGCTCCTGCGTGCCACGCGAGAGATCTCCGCAGCCCTCGCTGATCCCGCCTCGGACGACGGCTTCCAGCGTCAGATCTTCCGAAAAAGACAGATCGCAGCCTGGTAGCAGCCGCTCGATATGCCGTTTGGCCCGCTTCGCTACGGGACCGACAAACTTGGCGGATGTTTCGTCCCGCGCCTCGTCGAGAATTTCGCGCAGCAGCTTCAGGCTGGTGGCCTCGTCGACGATCCGTTGCAAGGCAGCTCGGGCCGCCTCCGCCTCCTCGCGAGCGGCCGCTTCCCGATCGGCCCAGCCCTTACCGCCTTCGCTTTCCGCCGTGCCTTCCAGTCGGGCAATTTCCATCTCGAGTTTCGTCCGCGTGTCCCCCGCTGCTCGACTCCGCGCATCGATCGTCTCAATTTTTCGCGTGATGACTGCAGTGTCGTGCGCCGCCGCGTCCCGAGTCGCTGCCTCCAATTTGACGGCGGCCGCGGCCGACTGCTCTCGCGCACGCAGCAGATCTGCCGCTAGGCTCGTAAAGTCCGGGCGACTCTCCATCGTATCGATCTGGGCTTTGGCATTTGCGAGATCGCTTCCAGCTCGCGCCTCAGCGGTGGCAAGCGGAGCATCCTCGTCCTCGGCGCGCCTCAGCGCATCAACCGCGCTGTCATGCGCGCCTTCGGCCCGCGCCAGCGCAGAGTCGGCCGACTCCATCGCTTTGCTAAGGGCTGCAATGTTCGGAGCGTCGCCTTCGGGTGCTACGGAATCGTGCCCGAGCTCGACGATGAAGAGCTTGAGCGCTGCGGCACCGGCCGCGAGGCCCACATGTTCGTCGGCCGGGGTTGATGCTTCGATCCGCGCGGCGATCGTCCGAAGTTCACTTGCCGCATCGCGGGCGGTGTCATTACGCGCCCGCGCTTCCGCAAGATCTGTAAGTGCGAGATCATCGAGTGCCGATTGCTGCCGCTTCAATGCCGACGACAATGCT
>JAHFPT010000183.1 GCA_023266625.1 Novosphingobium sp.
CTCGGAGAACTGGACCAAAATCCCGCGCGACCGCTACGTCGCCCGCCCGGCTGGCACGAGCTGGCGGCTGACCCGCGCGGTGGGCCGGGGCTGCCCGGCCGGGTGAACCGCTTCACCCGATTTGCCGCAATCGACTGGTCGGGCGAGGCGGTTGCCCGGCCGAAGGGGCTAGCGCTTGCGCTGGCGGAAGCGGACAGCGTAGCGCCTGCACTGATCCAGCCCGAAGGCGGCTGGACGCGCGCGGCGCTAGGTGACTGGATAGCCGCGCAGGCGGGCGAGGACATGCTGATCGGCCTCGACCTCTCACCCGCCTTCCCCTTCCTCGACGAAGACGCCTATTTCCCCGGCTGGCCCGAGACACCCGGCGATGCGCGCAGACTGTGGCAAATCGTCGAAAATATCGCCGCGCTGGATCAGCACCTCGGCTCTTCCAGCTTCGTCGCTCACCATGAAGCCCGCCGACACTTTCGTCAGCGCGGCGACCTCGGCGATCGCCACCCGCCCGGACGAGGGCGGCTGCGCGTCTGCGAGCATGGCCAACGGGCAATGGGCCTCTCGCCCTACAGCTGCTTCAACCTCGTCGGTGCTGCACAGGTCGGCAAATCGAGCCTCACCGGCATGCGCGTGCTGCACCGGCTGTCGGGCAGGCTGGCAATATGGCCCTTCGACCCGCTACCCGCGCGCGGAGCGGTGGTGGTCGAGATCTACACCGCGCTGGCCGCCCGCGCCGCCGGGGTCCGGCCCGGCAAGAGCAAGCTGCGCGACGCGCACGCTCTCGACACGGCACTGGCAGCGCTGGGCTCGGCCCCGCACACACCGCTGGTGCGCTACGACGACCATGCCACCGACGCGATCCTCACCGCCGCCTGGCTGCGCAACGCCGCCAACCGCGCCGAATTGTGGCAACCTGGCGGCCTGACCCCGCAAATCGCGCAAACCGAGGGCTGGACCTTTGGCGTCGCCTGACTGTATGGGCAGCCGCGCACCAGATCGCATACTGGCGGGCCGGCTTAGCTCAGTTGGTAGAGCACCTGATTTGTAATCAGGGGGTCAGGGGTTCGAATCCTCTAGCCGGCACCAGTATTTTCAAGGGATTAGTACGACTCACCGTTCTAGAAATTATTTTTAAAACGGTAATTAGAACGGTAAAGTTTGTTGACACAGCTTCGCGTTCAACCTCGGTGATTTCTCGAAAAGCTGCGGCCAAAGCAAATTTTCCACTCGTAATCAGCGGGTCCTAGGTTCGAGCCCTAGTGTGTCCACCATTCATCCCATTGATATAAATTAGAAATTTATAGATCCGGCGAATTCGCACCGGCCTAAATTTCATTTTAGGCCGGTTTTTAGGCCGGTTCAAATTTCAACATTATTTTGCTCGATTCAGACTATCGTTGATCTGCTGGTTGCGCGCTACGACGTCAGGCACTGGTTGGGGTCGGCCGTGAGTTCCGAAATTTTCTGGGCCAACTCCATATCAATGGACGTCAGTCCCCCCCATCGTGCGTAGTCAGCAAAATGAAAACCCGGTTATAGACATTCGACCATTCAGGATGATGGTTTGCTTTGTCAGCCAAGAGGGAAACGCCTGTCATGAACGAAAACGCGGCGGCGAAGTCCTTGAACTCGAACTCCCTTACGATGGCGTCGCGCAGCCGTGCGGGCAATCCATCACACTGCGCGGCATTGAACACGACAAAGCGTTTGAGGAACGGAATGGAACGGGGTTCAACCTCCGCGCCTTCTCACTGCTCGCGCCCATCTTCTGGGGTGAAGCGGTCGGCATAGAACACTGTATGCCCGCGCTCGCCTTTGTGAACGCATCCGCCAGCGGCCAAAGCCTGCCGGAAGGTCAACCAGTCCTGCGACGGGTATCAGCCTTCAATGACCGCACCCCACAAGATCAAAACATTGACGCCCGAATAGGCTCGGCCCGAAACAGCGTTGCGGGGTAATCCCGGCACCGCTGCCGCCGAATTCCACGGCTGCGCCCACGGAAAGCAACCGGCTTCAAGCTGGGCGATAATCTTGGCCGTTACCTCGTCGTAAAGCGAAACGCGCGAAGCAACGCCGCCGTCTGCGTTATCGCCAGCTTTGGCGCCATACTGTGCGCGCGCATCCTGCTTTGTCCTGCGCTTCGCCTTTGCCTTGCCTGCGCCACCGTTGCCGCTGCTCCGCTGTGCCCTGCCCCGATCCGCCATCACCGCCTCCTCGCTTAAAAACCACACCGACCCCGGAGAGGCGGGGTGGGCGGCAACGAGCGACCAGAGAGGCGGGCCGCCAGCAGGCGCACCCGAAGGGCTGCAACACAGTGAAAGACCCGAGTCCTGAGCTTGTCGAAGGGCCGGGTTGCGCCTGCTGGCGGTTCGCCTAGCCGGAAGCGCCGCCCATCCCGCTTCTCCGGGATCGGCCACAAAAACGCCGGCGCATCCGCGCCGTCCGCGGGCACCCTACTCATGCCAATCATCGCGGTAGCGACCAGCGGTATGACAAAAGCAAAAACCGCACCTTGAAAGGAGGCGTCGGCAAGAGGGTTCTGTGCTGGATTGCCAGGGCGGGGATCGTCGTTCTGGTAATCCTGCGCTGACCCGACCGACGCCGGTTCAGAGTGCGTGCGGGGCCGCGATCAAGACATCGCACCCTGTCCGATTCTCAATCGGGCAGAGTGTGGCAATAGCCCCGCTCATTTTATGGGGCGTTGCGGGCACTCCCGCAGAGGTGGGTAACGTGAAGACCGCCTGCGGGCTTCGCGCAGGGAGGATACCTCCTCCCCTTCAATTTGAAAAGGTCAGCCCGAATCTATCCATTGATGTTTGTCAGAAACTTTAATATATATCTGACATATTGGAACGGATCATGCAAAAACTCACGACCCAGATTCTTGCCCACGCTGCGGCTCTTCCCGAAGGCACCCCTGTGTCTGCCAAGGAATTGCTACACCTTGGATCGCGCGCCGCGATTGATCAAACGCTCTCTCGTCTGGTCGGGCGTGGACAGCTTTTTCGCGCCGGACGAGGCCTCTACGTTCACCCCGTCGAAACCCGTTTCGGTGAACGTCCACCCTCGGTTGAAACAGTGGTGCAAGCGATCGGAAAATCCAAGGGCGAGATCATCGCATCGCACGGCGCAGCCGCTGCAAATGCACTGGGCCTGACCACGCAAGTTCCCGTCCGTGCCATTTATCTGACCTCTGGCCCAAGTCGGACAGTGGCAGTCGGCGCACAGTCGATTGAACTGCGCCATGCGCCCGGCTGGCAATTGGCGATGGCAGGCAGGCCAGCGGGTGAAGCCATTCGCGCGCTGGCATGGTTGGGCAAGGGCTCAACCGGTAATGCCTTACAGGCGCTCAAAAAGCGTCTGCCCCCGGGCGTGCTTCATGAGATGGTCGGCGCCCGCGCGCGATTGCCAACATGGCTGGCGGAGCAGGTAAGCCAGTTGGTCGTCCATGGCTGAGGCGTTTCTGAGCCTTTCGCCTGACGATCGCGGGGACGCGCTTTCTGTCGCGAGCGCGGCCTCGGGGCGTCCCTCCATCTACCTGAAAAAGATGTGTGGGTCGTATGGGCATTAGAGACGCTGTTCGGCTCCGCCATCGGTGCCAATCTGGTTTTCAAAGGCGGCACCTCACTGTCCAAGGCGTACAGTGTAATCCGGCGTTTTTCCGAAGACGTGGATTTGACCCTCGATATGCGCGCATTGGCCCCTGATCTCATCGCTGGGGGTGTCGATGGACTACCCTCAACCCGTAGCCAGGAATGGCGATGGTCAAAAGAGCTCAAGACCCGTCTCGCCGATTGGGTGCAAGCCGACGCATTGCCGCTGATCGCAGATGCGCTGTCCAATCTGACTGTATCTGCTTCCGCAAGCACAGACGGCGATAAAATCTATATCGACTATGATCCATTGGCGGTCGGCACCGGCTACGTCAGCCCGCGCGTGATGCTCGAATTTGGCGCGCGTTCGACCGGTGAGCCATGGGAAGAACATGATATTATCTGCGACGCAGCAGAGCCTTTGCCCCAACTGACCTTCCCGATAGCGCGCCCACGGGTGATGAAGATTGAGCGCACGTTCTGGGAAAAGGCGACCGCCATCCATGTGTTTTGCATGCAGGGGCGATTTCGCGGCACCGATCGCTTCGCCCTCCATTGGCACGACCTGGCACGGCTGGATCAAAGCGGTTATGCCGACAGAACAATTGCCGATGTCGAAATCGCTCAAGACGTCGCCCGGCACAAAGCCATGTTTTTCGCGGAAAAAGGCAGCGATGGTGAAGTGATCGACTATGAAAAGGCGATATCAGGCGCACTACGCCTCGTACCCGAAGGTCCAGCCCTTGATCTGCTTGCAGACGATTATCGCCATATGATCGAAGACGGACTGCTATTTGACGATGCAGAGCCTTTTGACGATCTGATCGCGCAGTGCCGATTGATTGAGCAAAAGGCTAATCAAACGCGGAAATCCCGGCAATCATCTTGACAGGTATCGGACGGGGTCGGATATTGATCATTTCCTTTGCAGGTTGTGGTTCCTGCATCGAGAGTCTCACAGCAAGTAGCGGCCATTTAGGACCGTCAACTGCGACGTGGCTACGACTGTGCCGCACGGCAAGGTTGTCCATGACGAGCAGGTCTCCCGCATGGGTCTGTTCATCCGCACCATCGGCATCAAGCGCGCCGAGGCCAAAATTATACTGGTCAATCTGGCCTACAACATGCGCCGCCTGATCTTCCACGAACAACGGGCAGCGATAGGATAGCTGCGTCAGAAGGAGCAGATCGAGACCGAAGACAGCGGAAAATGGACCAAATATCAGCCGATCAAGCGTGCACAACCCGCCTCAACCCCGAAATTTGCCTGATACGGCGCAAATCTCGTGGTTGATGGAGGTGCCCATTTTCATAAACCCGATCAGGGGCATAGAGCTCGTCGAACAGCATCTGGAGCATGCCTTCCCCGTCATCACCAGGAATTTCGGCGATCTCGCGCGGGTTCTGCCGACTAACGTACACAATGGGCTTGCCTGTTCGCCTGGAGAGCGTGAAGGTTATCGACGCGCTGGCGCAGACCAGCAGACCGGACGGGAGAAAATGAAGTGGGGGCATGTCACTAGTGCAACTTTGCACCAACAACAAATTCCGAATATCCTGCGGGGAACGGATCAAGTCTGTCGGGCGGGGGGAGAAAAGGCCATGATAATCAATCACGAACGCGTCCTCCGATTCGTTGCGGTGGCCGAGCAATTGTCGTTCACCAAAGCGGCCGAAACGTTGCGGATCGATCAGCCATGGCTGTCGCGTCAAATAATGCAGCTGGAAGAGCAGCTCGGTTTCCCGCTTATCGACCGGACCAGTTCCCGCATCGCGCTCACGCAAAAAGGAAGTGAATTCCTGATTGCAGCGCGGGAACTGGCGCGAGCCTCCGAGGTCGTCCGCGAAAAGGCTGAGACGATGCACCGCTTGGCAAGCTCGGTGCTCCGGATTGGCACCAGTTATGCGGCATCGCCGGTTGAATGGCGCAAGCGTCTTCTCGGCCAGTTTTTAGAGATCAAGCCGAATGTCGAACTGGATTACTCGGTATATAAGCGGTCTGACGAGGTGGTCGGGCTGGTGATTTCGGGTGAAATCGATTTTGGTATCGTGCTTGGCCCAACCATTGATCGCAATATCAAGTCATGCACACTCAAAGTGCCCGAAGTCAAAATTGCGATCCCGAGCGAAGATCCGCTTGCTGAGCGAACTTCATTGGCCCTTGCGGATCTAAAGGGTCGCTACGTTGCGGTCGGAATGACCGACAGGACCGTTCCCGGATATGCGCGTTCCTATTCCTGGATCGACGAGGTCGGGGCGATCCCGGTCTTCGTTCCCGAGGGTCGCCGCTTCATCTTCGAAGTTGCCGAAAAGGAGCGGCTTTGCGTATTGTGCTATCTTGCCGCCGACCAGCCACCTCTCAGTTTCGTGGAGCGAAAAATCCTCCCACCCGTTCCCCATTTTGAAATACAGTTTGTTCGGGGTGATCGAGCGATGTCGAGTACTTGCGAGCGGCTATGGCGTCTTGCAAACGAATTCGGGGAAGTGCAGCATGCAGCAGTAGCATGAATATCTTTGCTTGTCTTCCACCTGCCTGGCACTCCGTCTCGCGGAGAATTGGATGTTGTTTCGCGGCATAGTGTAGCTTGCCTATGGCGCTGAAAGAGCTTGGGACTTTGCCACCGTCGCACTATTAATTTGGACAATCATGCTCCTCCATGCGCTCAACGAAGACCAGAGTGCAATCAACGCAACCGGCATGCCGATAACAAGTACCACGGTAATTGACATTCCGATCTTTGCCTGGTCGTGAAAGACAAAGTCGGTAAGCGCGCCAACCAAGGGGGCGGCAACACCGCTGCCTGACAGGTTTACCAACAACAGGAAAATTGCCGTGATCCGACCACGAAGTTCCGGCGGCGCGATGATAGCCAACCCCGCCAAGCCATAGGAAGCATAGGAGATCATCACCAGCTGAAGAAATCCATACATAATAAAAAAGAGTGTAGCATTCGATATAAAGTAAAGTGTAAACCCCACTGGGATGCTTGCTGCCAGCAAATAGCAATAGAAGCGAATATGCGCATCTATCATGCCGCGCTTGTATAGCCAGTCCACGATGCCGCCCTTTACGACAAGAGCGGCTGCGGCGAACAGGCTGAGTGCACTAAGCATGGCGCCATAGCTCGCCGGAGATAAGTCGAACCGCCGACCGATGTAGGTTGGTGTCCATGTCGTAAGCGCCACAGAACACATCGAAGTTACTGAGAAACCAATAAAAAATCGGATGAAAAGCGCGCGATGTTTTAGCAGGAACGGCCAGAGTTCGGCTACTGACGTGCTGCTCGTTTTTACTGACACGCTCCGATTCGGTTCCGCGAAGGTGAAAATCAGAAGGCCAAACAGAAAGCCCGGTGCCCCAATCATGATCATGACAAAGTGCCAGGGAGCGAGGTCCAAGACACCCCCTGAGCGGATAGTTCCGATGTTGGTAGCCAGGACGAGTAGCCCCCCTCCCACGCCGAAGGCAGCTGCTGAGCCAACCTTGATGGCGGACTGGAAAATCGCGGAAGCTGTCGTAAGCCGCTCACTCAGGAAATGATCGGCGAGCATGGCATAGGCCGCGGGTGCCAGGGCAGCTTCACCGGCACCGACGCAGATTCGTGCCAATAGAAGCGCGCCGAAGGACTGAGCGAGCCCCGAGGCTGTGGTGGCGAGTGACCAGACAAACACCCCTCCAAAGGCAACCCAGCGTCGCGGGAAGCGGTCTGCGGCCCATCCGAGCGGAAAGGTGGCTGCCGCATAGCTGAGAGCAAATGCGGGTCCCAGGATAATGCTCACCTGAAAGTCAGATAATCCAAGGTCGGCCCGGATTGGGTCGACCAGCATTGTGAGGATGTACCGGTCGAGGAATGACAACGTATAGAGCAGCCAGAGTACGGCTAGCATCCACCATCCGCTGCGGTTCTGGCTTCTGTTGCTGCTGTCAGGCATTACATTTCGCCGATTGTAAAAAATTGATAGGAAAGGTTAAGCGCTGGTGCGGTGGTCGATTGGACTGAGATCAAAAAGTCCGACATCCGCCAGTAATTCTGGAAGGGGCTGAGAGCCTGCTCAATAACGCAGTATCGGATGCGTGGCTGCCGGTCGGCTCGCTGTGGCACCGGCGGGCTCCAAGGGATTCCAGGGCGCAGCCAATCAACTCCCGGAGCCCCCGGTTCGGCCGCTGCCTCGAATTGGGTGCATAGACCTGAGCGTCGACAATCATGACTCCAGCTTCCTTGACTGGTGAAAAAATTGCTGCCTTGAAGTGCGCGTAGTTAGACCTATTTATAATATTCCATTGCATTCTTAATCATGCGATAATATTTCTTCTCGATAACACACGCCCAGCGTGGCGATCATGTCAATTTTTCATGACTGTAACAATTAGCGCCGAATAATGGAACGTAACCGCATTCACGAGCAGAAAGTAGTGTTAATTTTTGATTTGGGTCGAGTTTTCTATGCTAATATAACATACAGAAATGTACGGCCAATTTCTGACGATTGCCCCTTGCGTCATGATTGCACCTCCGAGATCCACACTTGGAAATTGTCGCGCGCCAAAGCGCGCCCTTCCATCGAGATCTGAATATTACAGCATCAAATGTCGGAACCGGTCATCCGGCCCGATGGGTTCTATCTCGCTCTATGGATACGGTTATCCCGACCGCATGCGCCAACCCGGTGGTAGGCACCGCGTCGCCAGGGGGTGCCCGCGATGCACCATCGTCCTGATCCCATGTCGCATACTCATTTGAATTCATCGAGTCGGTGCTGCAATAGATTAGGGGTAGCGCTTTTACGGATTCCCTTACCGACTGACACGTTACCCCCCTCGTCCTGAAGATTCAAAGACGGCAGGGTTTTCAGTTTGGCCCTCGCTGTTCGAGTGTCAAACAATCTGCAATTGCCCGAGGTCGGAAATGCTTCTTGCTGAGCACCTGCGTCAAGTATTCGCTCTGGAACCCGAAAGCTGGGCGCTCGAATTCGGCCATGATATCTACAGCTGGGGTGAGCTTGCAGCGTTGGCGGAAGCGGTCGGCACCGCCATTGGCAGCACCGGTGCTCAGGATTACGATCCGGTGGGATGGGCTGCCCAGAATTCGCCGTCGGCTGTGGCATCGCTTTGCGGCATGCTTCTGACGCAGCACTGTGCGGCGGTGCTGAACCCAAATTTGGCACCAAAGATACTCGCCGAGGATATCGTGCAGCAGAAATTCCCCGTCCTGGTCGGCGACCCGCGGTTCTGGGCGCTCCCGGGCGTTGCCGCGGCAGCCAAAAAGGTGGGGAGCGCCGGGCTGGTCGTGACTTGGGAGGGGGCAAACTCGTCGGTCAGAGCCTATCCCGGACTGGAGCAGGTGGGACCGGGCCCGCACCGACCACCAATGCCAGACGGTGTGATCGAGCGCATCAGCAGCGGAACAACGGGGCCGCCGAAACGATCGCCTCAGACCATGGCAGGGGTGCTGAATTCCCTCAAAGTCGGACAGCACAGGGAGCGCGGTGTGCCTGGCGAACCGCTGCGGATAAAGGCCTCGCCTGCGATCATTTTCAAATCCCTGGCGCATGCTGGAATAGGCTCGGTGATGCTTGCACTCTATGCGGCTCGACCGATTCTTTTGCAGGAAAAATTCGACGTTGAAGCGACGATGGCCGCTGTCGCCAAGCATAGGCCGAAAGTGTTGCAGCTGGTGCCGACCATGATCAAAATGATCATGCTCGGCGAGGTGCCTGCCAGTGCCCTGTCGAGCTTGATTGCAGTTCGCTCGGGCACAGCACCGCTTGATCCGCAGCTTCAGAAAGCTTTCGAGGCGAAATACGGCATTCCCATACTGATCGACTATGGCGCAACCGAGTTCGGGGGTGTCACCGCCTGGACACTAGCTGACCACCGGAAATTTGCATGCAAAAAGCCTGGAAGTGTAGGGCGCGTTGTTCAGGGCGCACAGATCCGAATTAGAGATCCGCAGACCGGCCGGCTGATCGAAGATGGCAAGACCGGTCTTCTTGAAGTGTACGTCGAGCGCCGGACCGATGATTGGGTATCGACCAACGACCTGGCTGAGATTGATTTCGATGGATTTCTGTACATACGGGGCCGCGCTGACGACGCGATCATTCGAGGGGGGTTCAAGGTGCTGCCTAACGAGATCGAAAACGTTCTTCGTCAGCACCCGGATGTTCAGGATGCCGCCGTGATCGGCGTGCCGGATGCCCGGTTAGGACAGGTGCCAGTCGCGGTAATCGAGATACAGAACGGTCGCCAAGCTCCCGATGAAGACGAGCTTCGGGCCTTGGCGAAGGAACATCTTGCGCCGTACCAAATGCCTGTATCGTTCAAGTTCATCGAGAACCTGCCGCGAACAACGTCGATGAAAGTCATTCGCTCCGAGCTACTGGAAATCGCAAAAGGCACCAAATATCTGCCTTCAGGTGATTGAGATAACGCCAGCTACTGCCTGCCGCGTCGGGCGCGAGATAATGCTAAACAGCAAACAAGGTGTCGCGAGTTGATTTCACTATTGCAGAGGAAGGCGGTCGTTGTCACCGGTGCAGGCCGAGGCCTGGGTGCCGCATACGCCCGCGGCTGCGCCCGTATCGGGGCTGCCCTTGTGGTCAATGACATCGACGCCGA
>JAHFPT010000381.1 GCA_023266625.1 Novosphingobium sp.
AACTCCTGGCACTACTGGAAATGTTACCGGGCCAGTCTCGGACACCGCCAGTTTCAAATTCCCGCCCGATCAGCTTGAGATCATCCGCCGCCGCATTCCATGGGGCCGCGCCGGGATCGACGAGGAATGCGGCCAGCTCACCGTGTTCCTCGCCTCGCGCATGGCGACCTATATCACCGGCACGGTCATCCCGGTCGACGGCGGCAGCTGGGCATCCAGCGGCTGGGTGCGCGACAAGACCGGCAACTGGATACTTCCGCCCGAATCCGCCTGAATTTCAATCCATACAAGCAGGACCAAGCCCATGTCATTCCACGTCAGCATCACTTTCCCCTTCGACCACATCCAGCATCCCGAAGCTTTCATCTCGCAAGCGGCCGTGCTGGAATGCGCGCATGCCGCCGAAGACGCCGGGTTCACCTCCGGCACGGTCACCGATCACCCGATCCCGTCCTACCGCTGGCTCGACAACGGCGGGCACTATGCGCAGGACCCCTTCGTCATGCTGTCGATGGTGGCCTCTGTCACCACCCGGCTCAAGCTCCAGACCAACATCGTCGTGCTGCCCTATCGCAACCCGTTCATCGTGGCGCGGGCAGTCTCTTCGCTCGATGTATTTTCCGGCGGGCGCTTCATCTTCGGCATGGGTGCAGGCTATCTCAAGCCTGAATACAAGGCACTGGGCGTCGATTTCGACACGCGCAACGATCTGATGGACGAATATATCAAGGCGATGAAACTGGCCTGGACCGGCGAGGATTTCGCTTTCGAAGGCACCGGCTACACAGCCGTCGGCAACCGCATGCTGCCGGTGCCGGTGCAGAAACCCCACCCGCCATTGCTGATCGGCGGCAACAGCAAGCGCGCACTGCGCCGCACGGCCGAACTCGGCGACGCCTGGCATCCGTTTTTCGTGCCCAAGATGGTGACTGATACGGCACGCACCGCCAATATCGAGAGTGACGAGGATATCCTTGCCGCGATTGCCTACATCCATGAGCATTGCGACAAGATCGGTCGCAAGGTCTATCCCGATGTCATCTGCTCGGGCACGTTCAGCATGCAGGGCAAGTGGAGTTCGCAGGAAGCAATCGACAATTTTTCGCATCTGCGCGACCTCGGCATGATCGGTTCCGGTGCCGGCGTGATTACCGACTCCCGCTCCGAATGGTGCGACAATGTGCGGCGCTTCGGCGAAGAGGTCATCGCCAAGCTGGACTGAAGCGCGGTTCCCGGCGAGAACCGATTGGGGGAGAATGGCATGAGCGATAACAGCCCGGCGGCATCGGCTGAATGGAAAGCCCATTGGCCGGTGGTCCTGTCCGCAATGCTGGGCATGTCGTTCTATGCCACGGTCAATTATTCCTTCGATCAGTTCGCTGCACCGATCGAAAGGGACTTCGGTCTCAGCCGCTCGCAAATCTTCACCGGCCTGTCGATCTTCAACCTGCTGCCGGTGCTGTTCGGGCCGTTCGTCGGCGGGCTGATCGATAAATTCGGCGCGCGCAAGATCGCCATTCCGGGCATGATCCTGTCGATCGCCGGTTTCTCCGCCATCGGTATGGCGAGCGGAACCTATTTGCAATGGTGCCTGCTCTGGCTCGCTTTCGGCTTCTGCGCCTTGCTGATCAAATCGACCGTCTGGACTGTCGCCGTCTCCAAGCTGTTCACCACCAGCCGCGGGCTGGCGCTTTCGGTAATGCTTTGCGGCACGGCAGTCGCCGAGGCGGTTGCCAAGATATTCCCCAACTGGCTGGTGATCCACCACGGCTGGCGCTTCGCCTATGTTGCGCTGGCCTGTTCGTGGGGCGGATTCGCGCTGGTGCTGATCTTGCTGTTCTTTCGCGACACAAGGAAGGGCGAAAGCGCCACAGCGCAATCCGCTGCCGCCAGCTTGCTTCGCGGCTTCACCACCTTGCAGGCCTTCAAAAGCGCACCTGTGCTGCGCATCGGCTTCGCCAATCTGCTGTCTACGCTGGTCGGCGGATCGATCGCCATGCATATCTCACTGGTCCTCAAGGACGCCGGGCTCGACCGCAGCACGGCGGCGCTGGTCGCAGCGACTTCGGGGATTGCGGGCATCGCCGGCAAGCTAGTCACCGGCTGGCTGTGCGACCGCACGCAGTCGAGCTGGCTGCCGTTCACCAGCTTCGCGCTGGCTGCACTCGGCTACTTCCTGCTACTCAATCAACTGCACACGACTGCGGCGCTGGTGCTGGGTGTGATGATCCTCGGCTATGGCGGCGGTGCGTCCTTCCAGACGACCGCCTATCTCACCGGTCGTTACGGCGGGCTGCGGCATTTCGGCAAGATTTATGGCACGATGGGCAGCATGATCATGCTCGGCGCGGCCATCGGCCCGATCTTCGGCGGTGTGGTCCACGATGCCTTCGGCAGCTATCACCCGCTGATCATCGCAGGCATCCCGATAGTCCTGTTGGCCGCATTTCTGACGGTGGGGCTGGGCCCCTATCCTGTGTTCGCGACACCGGATAGCAGTGCCTGAACGTTACGAGGGGGGAAGGAAAAATGGACACTTCGGAGAAGACCGCGGGGCAAGAGTGGCGCGAGGGCTGGCGGCTGGTTCTCGCCTGTTCGCTCGCCGTCAGCTGGGTCGCTGCACCGACAACGTCGCTCACGCTATTCATCGAACCGTTGCAAAAGGCTTTCGGCTGGGGCCGGGGCGACATTTCCGCCGGCCTGTTCGTCTATTCGATCGTCAGCGTGTTCCTCGTGCCCTTCGCTGGCGCACTCGCAGACAAATACGGCACAAGGACAATCGCACTTCCCGGGCTGCTGCTCAACGGCCTCGCCTACGCCGCATTCGGCCTGATGACGCCCTCGCTGTGGCACTGGTTCGCCGCCTGGGTACTCTACACGATTACCCAGCTGATGATCGGCACCTATATCTGGAACGGTGCGGTTTCCGCCGCATTCGCACGCAGCCGCGGGCTTGCCATCGCCGTGGTGATGGGCGGGATTGCAATTGGCCAGTTCGTCGCGCCGCTGCTGGTGCGACCGCTGCTCGAACATTTTGGCTGGCGGGCTGCCTTCGGCACTCTGGGCATTGGATGGACCTGCATTGCCTGCCTTGTCGCCATCTTCTTTTTC
>JAHFPT010000184.1 GCA_023266625.1 Novosphingobium sp.
GCTGGATACCGCTTGAGGCCTATGGGCCGGAGGCGGGGACGATGTCGTTCATCAATGGCTCGCACAAGCTCGGCATTCTCGGAAATTACACTTCCTATGACGGCAAAGACATTCGCGAGGTCTGGCCCGAACTCAATGATTTGCCGATGAGCGATCCGATCGACTACGCGCTGGGCGATGTGACCATCCACAACCACATGACCGTCCACGGTGCAGGCTCGAACCAGCTCGACCGCCCGCGCTGGGCCTATCTCGTCCTGCCGCAGCCTGCCGATGCGCGCTGGAACGGCGCCCCGCCCGAGGCCTTCGACCCCGCCGCGCACAAGATGACGCCTTATGGAACTTTCCCGGACGAGTCGTTTCCGATCATCGGCTGAGGGGCTTTCAGCGCCCCTTGAACTCGGGCTTGCGCTTTTCGGTGAAAGCCGCGACGCCTTCGACAAAATCCTCGGTGCGGCTGGCCTCGCGCTGGCCGAGCCGCTCGGTGGCAAGCGCAGTCTCGAGGCTGGCATCGGCTGCCGCCCATGCGACGCGCTTTATGATGCCGAGCGAACGCGGCCCGGCGGCAAGCGCGCGAGCCATGTCCATTGCTGTCGTTTCAACTTCGTCGTCGGGCACCACACGGTTGACCAGCCCCCAATCCAGCGCCTGCGCGCCATAGAGCCGCTCGCCGAGCAACATCATTTCCATCGCCCGAACCCGTCCGACGGCTTTGGTCAGCAGCCAGGAAGAGCCGCCGTCCGGCGCGAGGCCGACATGGCGGAAAGCCTGGAGAAAGAAACCACCCTCGCCGCAGACGATGAGGTCACCCGCCATGGCCAGGCCGCAGCCGACACCGGCAGCCGCGCCGCGTATGGCAGTGACAATCGGCTGCTGCATCGCCTTCATGCTGATGATCGCCGGATTGAAATACCGATCCAGTAGCGAACCGACATCGCGCGATGGATTGCTGACAAGGTCCCCGGCAACCTCCAGATTCACGCCCGAACAGAAGGCCTTGCCCTCCCCGGTCAGGACAAGTGCTCGCGATTCGGCAGCAGCACGGTCCAGCGCGTCGAGCAGTTCCCCGCCCATCTGCGGCGAACCTGCATTGCGCGTGGCGGGATCGTTCAGCGAAATGCGGGCGACGCCGTCACTCAGCGAGTAGAGAATTTTTTCGTAGTTCATTGCGCGCTCCCCGCTCAGGCGATCATCATGCTGCCGAGGCGGCCCTTGATGATCGCCTCCGCATCGCCAATGATCCGGTCGATAAGCTCCTGACAGGTCGGAATGTCATGGATCAGCCCCTGAACCATGCCGGCCCAGAATATGCCATTCTCGACGTCGCCAGACTTGAGCAGTTCAGCCCCCTTCTTGCCCGAAACCAGCGGCTGCACATCGGCAAAGACCGCGCCGGGCTTTTTCAGGATTTCGACAACCTCGTCCGATGTCTCATTCTTGCCGACCCGCGCGGTGTTGTGGAGGTTGCGGAAGATCAGGTTGGTGCCGCGCTCGTCGTTGGCAACATATTTTGCCTTCACATTGTCGTGGATCGGCGCTTCCTGGGTGGCGCAGAAGCGCGTTCCCATGTTGATCCCCTCCGCCCCCAGCGCCAGCGCCGCGACCAGCCCGCGCCCATCGCCGAAGCCGCCCGAGGCCACCATCGGTATCTTGACCTTGTCCGCCGCCGCCGGGATCAGGATGAGCCCCGGAATATCGTCCTCGCCCGGGTGTCCCGCGCATTCGAAGCCGTCGATCGAGATGATATCGCAGCCGCCCCTCTCGGCCGACAGCGCGTGGCGCACGGCGGTGCATTTGTGCATCACGGTGATGCCGTGCGGCTTCATCATCGCCCACAGCTCGCGCACTTCGGCGGTGCCGGCGGTCTCGACGATCTTGATCCCGGCATCGATCACCGCCTGGGCAAAGCCCTTGTAATCGGGCGGGGTGACGGCGGGCAGCACGGTGACATTCACCGCGAAGGGCTTCTCGGTCATCGAGCGGCAGCGCTCTATCTCGTCGCGCAGCGCGCTGGCGCTCGGCTGGGTCAGCGCGGTAATAATACCAAGGCCGCCTGCGTTCGAAACGGCGCTCGCCAGTTCGGCATAGCCGACGTTCTGCATGCCGCCCTGGACAATCGGATGCTCGATGCCGAGCATTTCGGTAATGCGGGTCTTGATAGCCATGTGTACTCCTTGAACCTCACAACTTGAATTCAACGCGCTCCGTTCCCCCCAACCCCGTCTACCCTGAGCTTGTCGAAGGGCTGCCCTTTTCTTCGTGCGTCACTCGCAGCCTCAAGAAGAAAGGCAGTGGTTGACCTTCGGTCGCCTTCGGCTCGACAAGCTCAGCATAGTCGGGTTTGGGGGTGATGTGGTTTGATACGGAGCGCCCCTAAACCGGAATCTCATTGAACGGCACGCCCTTGTCGGGTCGGTGATCCTGCGGCAAGCCCAGAATCCGCTCGGCTATCGTATTGAGCAGCATTTCGTCGGCCCCGCCGGCGATGCGCATGGTCGGCGCGGAGAGCCAGCTCGCCACCCAATCGTCCTTGAGCCAGCCATCGCGGTCCCAGCCGAGGCCGAGGTTGGCCATCAGATCGATGGCCAGTTCGGACAGTTTCTGGCGGCTGCGCACCGAAACCAGCTTGTTGAGCGCGCCTTCCGGCCCCGGTTCCATCCCCGCCGCCATTGCCAGCATCGCCCGGGTGTTGATCGATTCGAGCCCCGCGCGCAGCGAATGAATGCGGGCGATCACCGAGCGGATGCGGCCATCCTCGATTGCCGGGCGTCCGCCGATCATGCAGTCTTTCGCCAGCGCAATGAACAGATCGAGCGGCGGTCCGAAACCGGCGGGGTCGGAGGCCGAATAGCGCTCTATCGCTAAAGTGGCGATGGCGGTGCCGAAGCCGCCGCCTACGGGTGAGAGCCGCTGGCCATCGGTCAGTTTGACATCGTCGAAGAACACTTCGTTGACGTGGGCATCGCCCGCCGCCAGCCGGAACGGGCGCACCGTCACCCCCGGCGACTTCATATCGAGCCAGAAGAAGGTCAGCCCCTTGTGCTTGGCCACGGTCGGATCGTTGCGGGCGATGATCACGCCATAGTCGGAATGCTGCGCATATGTAGTCCACAGCTTCTGGCCGTTCAATTTCCATCCGTTACCATCCGGCTCGGCCTTGGTGCGAAGGCCCGCGAGGTCGGAGCCGCCCGAAGGTTCGGAAAACAGCTGGCACCAGATTTCCTCGCCCCTCAGCGCCGCAATGCCGCGCTCGCGCGCCCAGGTCCGATCCTCGGCAAAGCGCATCACCACCGGCACCGATATGCCAAGCGACACGCCGAAATAGCCACTCGGCATGGCGAAGGGCATTTCCTCTTCCTCGAACACCATTTTGTGCAGCGGCGAGAGGCCCTGACCGCCGACCGCCGGGTCCCAGGTGATGCCGGCGTAGCCCGCGTCGAACTTGGCGCTCTGATAGCGGCGGCCCATGGCGAGGTGCTCGTCCTCGGGCAACCCGTGGCAGGCGTGCTTGCCGAATGTGGGTTTCATCGATTCGAGCCAGGCGCGCGCCTTGAGGCGGTATGCGTCGAGATCGCTCATGCCGCCGCTCCAATCAATTCCACTGCCAGAACATCTTCCCAGCCGAACATGTTGCCGCATTCGATGGCGAGACTGCGGGCGCGGCGCATGTGGAGGTGGAGGCCCGAATCCCAGGTGACGCCGGCACCGCCGTGGATCTGGATGCAATCGCGCGCGGCGGTGTCATAGGCCTCGGTGGCGGAGAGCCGCGCGGCGGCGGCGGCGATGAGGAAATCGTCGTGCCCCAGCTTTGCCGCAGCATGGATGCAATTGGCGCGGGCGATTTCGACGAGGCCGTAAAGCTCGGTAATCCGGTGCTTGACCGACTGGAAAGCGCCAATGGGCTGGCCAAAGGCCTTGCGCTCATTGGCATAGTCCCGCGCCAGGAACATCAGCGCCTCGGCCCCGCCGAGCTGTTCATGCGCGGCGACCACTGCCATGCGCGTCAAGGCCTCGCGGGCAATGCACAAAGCGGCATTGCCCTCGGCGAGCAGGGTGGCTGGCGTCGCAGCGAAGGTCAGATCGGCATAGTTCCGGCTGTTATCGAAACTGTCGATAGGGGTGCGCGTTACATTGCGCAGTTCTGCCAGTGCCAGGATCGGCTTGCTGCCATCCGCCGCCAGGACAACGGCGAAGTCGGCCTGGAGCCCTGCTGTCACCGCTGGCTTGGTCCCGATCAGCGCTCCATCGGCGTATTTTACTGCGATGGAATGGGGCAAGGGTTCATTGCCCTCGCTAATGGCAATCGTGCCAATCGCCTCTCCCGCTGCCAGCATCGGCAGCCAATGCGCCTCAGTTGCTGCGTCTTCCGTCATCAGCAAGGCTTCACTGGCACCGTAATTGGTGGTCAGGAACGGCGCACCAGCCGTCGCCGCTCCGGTGGCCTGCGCGACGATGCCCAGCTCAACTAGCCCCAGCCCAAGCCCGCCATGTGCCTCAGGCAGGGCCAGCGCCGTCCAGCCCTGTTCGATAGCGGTTTTCCAGAAGCTCTGATCGAACTCCCCGGTCCGCTCCAGCAGACTTAGCAGCCGCGCCTTGTCCACCCGCGCATCGAGCACACGCCTCGCTTCGCGGGCAATCGCCTGCTGGCCTTCATCATAGAGGATCGACATGCCCGCCCTTCCTGCTCCGCTGACTCTTATTCACACCACTTTCCGTTCGTCCCTCGACTTCGCTCGGGACGAACGGAAAGTGGTGGATTGGTTCACCATTAATCGTCTGGTTAAACGGCTTGGCGCAGCGCTGCAAGCCGTGCGCTCGCCGTTCCGTTCATTCTCGACATGCCATGGCTGAATAGCTAGGGCCAGACACATACCATTGGCGGCGCATATGAAACTGATCATCGGCAACAAGAACTATTCGAGCTGGTCGCTGCGCGGCTGGCTGGCGTGCAAGCAATCGGGGCTGCATTTCGAGGAAATCCTCGTGCCGCTGGCCGGCGATGACTGGGATGAGCGCAAGAAGCAGATCGACGATATCGCTCCCTCCTCGGGCAAGGTGCCAATCCTGTGGGACGGCGATGCGGTGGTTTGGGACAGTCTCGCGATTATCGAATATCTTTCGGACAAGGTCGGTCGCGACCGCTTCTGGCCCAGGGAAGACGATGCCCGCGCCATGGCGCGCTCGATGGTCGCGGAAATGCACTCCTCCTATCTGCCGCTACGCCTGCAATGCCCGATGAACATCCGCCGCCGGGTCGAAAATGCCCAGATCGGCGAGGATGGCAGAGCCGACATTGTCCGCATCCTGACACTGTGGGCCGAGGCACGGGCGCGGTTCGGCAAGGGCGGGCCGTTTCTGTTTGGCAGCTTCTGCGCTGCGGACATCATCTATGCGCCGGTGGTCAGCCGCTTCATCACCTATGGCATACCGGTCCCGGGTTTCGCCGTCGCTTACATGCAGGCGGTGTGGGAACATGAGTGGCTGCAAAACTGGGTCGAAGCTGCCGAGGCCGAGGATTGGGTGATCGAGCAGGCCGAAAAGCCGGTGAGAGCCTAGAGCGGGTTGCGTGATTCTGAATCACGCAACCCGCTCTAGGTATTTGTTGTCGCATCGTTATTCGCGAAAAACCGGTTCCCACTTTTTCGCACGATGCTCTAAACGCGGCTCGCCCCATATGCCTGCCCATCCTTGTGGATGTAGCGATTGTCGGCGGTAAACATCATATCGATATCGGAATAGCCGCCGCCGGTGCAGACGCCGCCGCTCAGCACGATGAATGAACAGTCCTCGTCGCTTTCGTTGCACAGATGATGGCCGTTGGCCGGACCCTTGGGCCAGGCTGCGATGTCACCGGGGCTCATGATGTGCCGCCCGTCGTCCTCGACCAGAACCGCCTCGCCGGTCAGCATGACGAGGAACTCGTCCTCGCCATCATGCCAATGACGCTGTGAGGACCATGCTCCCGGTTTCAGCACAACATGGCTGGCACCAAAATCGGTGAGACCGGTAACCGGTCCAAGCCGCCGCTTCCAGCGACCCTGGACTTCGGCATCGAAGGGCTTGGGATATCCTGTGGCATTATTCTGCGGGATTGGATCAAGATTGAGCTTGGGCATTGCTGCGCTCCTGCTTGTGTCGGGCCAGCTTAATCCATATGCGAAGCGGCAGCCATGACCAAACCCCTCTCCGCCCTCGAGCTCACCGAAGCGCTGATTGCCTGCCCGAGCGTCACCCCGGCCGCCGGGCTGGTGTTCGATTGCCTGGAGGCGCAGCTGAAGCCGCTGGGCTTTGCCGTGCATCGGGCGATCTCCGGCGAGGCTCCCGACGGCCCGGTCGAAAACCTCTTCGCCATCCGCCGGGGTCCGGAAGGCAGCCGCCATTTCGGCTACGCGGGTCATGTCGATGTCGTGCCGCCGGGTGAGGGCTGGACATCGGGTCCCTTCCTGCCGCAGCGGCGCGGCGATCTGCTGTATGGGCGCGGGGCGGTCGATATGAAGGGATCGATCGCGGCGATGGTTGCTGCGGTGCGCGGCATCCCGGCCGAAGCTGGCACGCTGAGCTTCATCATCACCGGCGATGAGGAAGGCCCGGCCAAATATGGCTCGCTGGCGCTGATCGATCATATGCGGGAGCTGGGCGCGATCCCCGATCTTTGCCTGGTCGGCGAGCCGACCTCGGCGGGCCGGCTGGGCGATACAATGAAGATCGGCAGGCGCGGTTCGACCAATATCTGGCTGGAAGTGGCTGGTAGCGAAGGCCATGTCGCCTATCCGCATCTGGCAGATAATCCAGTGCCGAAGCTGGTCGCGCTGCTGGCCGAGCTCGACGCGCTGGTGCTGGATGAGGGCACCGAATGGTTCCCGCCCTCCAACCTCGAGATCACCGATATTGCGGTCGGCAATCCCGCGACCAATGTCATCCCGCCCCGGGCTTCGGCGCGGGTTTCGATCCGGTTCAACGATTTGCATAGTGGGGAGAGCCTCGAAAAACTGGTTGCAGACGTGGCCAGGCGGCATGACGGAACGGCGCGCGCGGTCGTGTCGGGCGAGGCCTTTCTGACCCTTCCAGGCCCGTTCTCCGATCTGGTGCGGGCAGCGGTCGAGGCGGAGACAGGGATCGCCCCTGAGGCCTCGACTACCGGCGGCACGTCGGATGCCCGCTTCCTGCGCCACCTCTGCCCGGTAATCGAATTCGGCCTCAGCAACGCCACCATGCACAAGCGCGACGAGGCGGTAGCGATTGCCGACCTTGAGGTGCTGGCGCGGATTTACCGGCGGGTGGCGGAGGCGGCGCTGCGTCCTTCGACAAGCTCAGGATGAGCGGACGTTTTGCTATTGTCCCAACCCCGCTCATGCTGAGCTTGTCGAGCCGAAGGCGACCGTAGGTCAACCACACGCGCAACATTGCCCCCCGCACGCCCCCCTGATACGCTCTCCAAAACGAGGGGAATTGGATCATGGCAAAGCGGCTGACACTCTACATCCTGTTCGGCATGGCACTCGGCCTGATCGTCGGCTTCGTTCTCAACAGCAGCTATCCGGCTGGCGACCCTGTGCTTGCCAGCATCGCCGATTACCTCAAGCTGCTGCCCGACGTCTTCCTCAAGCTGATCAAGATGATCATCGCCCCGCTGGTTTTCGCGACGATCGTCACCGGCATTGCCGGTATGGGCGACAGTGCGGCGCTGGGGCGGATCGGCGGCAAGGCGCTGGGCTGGTTCATCAGCGCCAGCCTGATCTCGCTGGCGCTGGGCATGCTGCTGGTTAATCTGTTCAGGCCGGGTGAATCGCTGCAACTCCACGCCGCTGCGGAAGTCGGCGATCTCGCGATCAAGGATCTCTCGTTCCGTCATTTCATTCTCGAAATTTTCCCGACCAGCAATTTCGATGCGATGGCACAGAACAACATTCTGCAAATTCTGGTGTTTTCGCTGTTCGCCGGCGTAGCGCTCTCTGCACTCGGTCCACGCGGTGCGGTGCTGGTGAGGGCGACGGAAGCGCTCACCGAGCTGATGCTGCAAATAACCAATTATGTCATGCGCTTCGCACCCTTCGCGGTGTTTGGCGCATTGGCAAGCGTGGTGGCGCTCAAGGGATTCGGTATTGTCATCGCCTATGGCGTGCTGGTGAGCGAGTTCTATTTCGGGCTGCTGCTTCTCTGGATCATCCTGCTGTCCATCGGTGGGCTGTTCCTCGGCCGCCGTATCTTCACCCTGATCCGCTATATCCGCGAGCCGGTGCTGCTCACCTTCTCGACCGCCTCGTCGGAAGCGGGCCTGCCCAAGCTGTTTGAACAGCTCGACCGCTTCGGCGTGCCGCGGCGCATCTCGGGCTTCATCCTGCCGCTGGGCTACAGCTTCAATCTCGATGGCTCGATGATGTATATGAGTTTTGCGACGATCTTCGTGGCACAGGCCTATGGCATCCACATCCCGTTCGGCCAGCAGGTGCTGATGCTGCTGACGCTGATGGTCAGTTCCAAGGGCATCGCCGGGGTGCCGCGCGCCAGTCTGGTGGTTATTGCCGCGACCCTGACCCAGTTTCACCTGCCGGTGGAAGGCATTGCACTGCTACTCGGCATTGATACTTTTCTAGATATGGGGCGCTCGGCGACCAATATCGTCGGCAATGCCGTGGCGACTTCGGTGATCACCAAGTCGGAGGGAATGCTGCAATTGCTGCACGACCCCGATGCGGAGGAACCCCACGCGCCGAGCGATACACCCGAGCGTGGGCGGCGCGGGCTGCATATTGATCCGGAGGGGTAGTGCCCGGCAAAGTCGCTGAAATCAAATTCACTCCCCACCCCAAACCCGCTCATCCTGAGCTTGTCGAAGGATCGTTTTTACTTCAAGCGGTTGCACGGGAGGCACGAAGAAAAGGACAGTGCTTCGACAAGCTCAGCATGAGCGGGTTTGGGGAAAGGGATTTGGCGCGATTCCCTAATCCCGCAGCAGCTCGTTGATCCCGGTCTTGGAGCGGGTCTGGGCGTCCACCGTCTTGACGATCACCGCGCAATAGAGCGATGGACCGGGGGTGCCATCGGGCAGCGGTTTGCCGGGGAGCGCGCCCGGCACCACGACCGAGAACGGCGGCACCTTGCCGATATACACCTCGCCAGTCGCGCGGTCGACGATCTTGGTCGAAGCACCGATGAACACGCCCATCGACAGCACCGCGCCCTCGCCGACAATGACGCCCTCAGCAACTTCCGAACGCGCGCCAATGAAGGCCCCGTCCTCGATCACTACCGGGTTCGCTTGTAGTGGTTCAAGCACCCCGCCGATCCCCGCGCCGCCCGAAATATGCACATTCTTGCCGATCTGGGCGCAACTGCCGACAGTGGCCCAGGTGTCGACCATCGTGCCTTCGCCGACATAGGCGCCGATATTGACGAAGCTCGGCATCAGCACCACGCCCTTGGAGATATGCGACCCCCGACGCACGACCGCGCCCGGCACGACCCGGAAACCGGCGTCGCGAAAGCGGTTCTCGCCCCAGCCTTCGAACTTCAGCGGAACCTTGTCGAACGCCGGCGCGCCAGCGGCGCCATTGGCCATTGGCAAATTGTCATTGAGCCGGAACGACAGCAGCACCGCCTTCTTCAGCCACTGGTTGACCTTCCAGCCGCCACTGCCATCGGGCTCGGCAACCCGCGCCTGGCCGGAATCGAGCAGCGCCAGCGCTTGTTCTACGACCTCGCGGACATCGCTGCTGGCAGGCGTCACGCTGTCGCGGGCTTCCCAGGCGGCTTCGATCTGGGTTTCTAGGCTGGACATGTGGTAGGCTCCAAGGGCGGACGGTAATGGCGGTTGCGCCTATCGACTACGGGCGGTGAGGACAAGCGGGGATCCACCCGCAGTAAGCATGCATTAATCAAGAATCGCTACTTCGAATTCAGCATTTCGCCAGAGGTTTGCGGTACGGGTGCCGCGCTCGCCTTTGAGAGGGAATTCGCGATGGGCGTGGAAGTGGCCAAAACGATGCGCATCCGCCTGCGGCTAAGCGCTGCGGCGATCGGCCTGGCGCTGGTTGCAGGCTGTGGCGAAAGCGGCGGCACGGCGAGCACGCCGCCGCCGGTGAGTAGTGGGACGCCGACGCCAACTCCGACGCCTA
>JAHFPT010000382.1 GCA_023266625.1 Novosphingobium sp.
CGGCTCGGCAGCGCGGAAAACACGTGCCACACCGGCGATGTTGACCGCAAGAATGCGCGGTCCGGGCGCCTGAGCAGCCGAAACACCGGCGGTAATGACGAGCGCGTCAAGACTGTCGACCGCCGCCATCAGCGCATCGACCTGCTCCTGATCGGTGATGTCGCACTGGAACGCCCGAACGTCGCCGCCGATTTCGGCCGCGATCTGTTGCGCGCCTTCCAGATTGTAGTCGGCAACGAACAGCGGCGCACGCGAAGCGAGCTTTCGCGCTGTTGCCGCGCCCATTCCCGAGGCGGCGCCGATCACTACATTTGTCATGGTTTTCTTCCTTACTTTGAAACTGACCTCCCGCTCGGGGTCAGGCTGGGTCGGGGCCATGCCCGACCCGGAATGATAGGAAAACGCTCAAAGAACTCTTGCGATTCCCGTGCGAATCAGGTGTCATGACACTGACTCATTTAATGCCAATGGGGCAAACCTTTTTCTCGGGAATGACACATCATCGGCCTGCTGCAGGCTTGGTGGATACTGGGGCAGGATATTTCCACTAATCGTAGGTCAATGTTGCAACGGAAAAACGGTCAGCCGCGGCAAGCTCAAGCAACAGCGCCGCATCGCCACCCGCTATGACATACCGCCCTGTTGTTCGAGAGCTTCCTCAACCTCGCCGCAGCACGCTTATGGCTGAAGTCCTTTGTCAGCACGGCCCAGGAGACTTACTATGACTGGTGCTTGTTCTGGTATCCGCGTCCTCGAACTTAGCGCCGGTCACGCCGGGGCCTTGGCCGGCATGGTCTTCGCGGACTTCGGCGCGGAAGTTATTCGCGTTGAGCAGAGCGCCGACGGCCCCGACTGGGACGAACCCACTTATATCTTCCTCAATCGCGGCAAGAAGAGCGTCGTTCTCGACCTCGAGTCCGATACCGGCCGGCGTGACGCGCTGCGCATTGCAGCGTCGGTCGACCTTGTCATCGAAATGCTGGCCCCCGGGCATGCCGAAGCGGCCGGGCTCGATTCCAAATCGGTCCAGGCGATCAATCCCGGCGTCGTCTATTGCGGCATTACCGGCTTCGGCCGCACCGGGCCTTTCGCCAGGCTGATGGCCGACGACGGATTGGCGATGGCCAAGATCGGTCAGATCCGTAACCAGGGCGGCTGGCACTTCGGCGAACGGCCAGTCTTTCGCGCGGGGCGCGATGCGACGTTCTTCTCGGCGATGCTCACTGTCCAAGGCGCGCTGGCCGCGCTGCGCGCACGCGTCATCACCGGCGAGGGGCAACAGGTCGAGACCACCTTCATTCAGGCGCTGGCCTGCCGCCAGAACCCGACCGTGCGCTGGCTGCTGCGCGAAGGCGAGGAACTGCCCTCGGAGGCCAGTTCAACCGGCAAGACCGAAGTGCAGAGCGAAAAGCACGTCCTGCCGCACCACATGGATTCGCGTAAGATCAATCTCACCGGCGCACGCATGCAATGCAAGGACGGCAAGTGGGTGGTGCATTCGCACACCGAACCGCACTTTTTTCCCGCCTGGATCGACGCAATCGGGTTCAACTGGATCTGGGACGACGAGCGCTTCAAGAAGGCGCCGCACACTTTCCCCGATGAGGCGGCCAAGCAAGAACTGATCGGGCTTATCCAGGCGCGGTTCAAGGAGAAGACCGCGACCGAATGGATGGCGGCCTATGTCGCCAACGGCAACGTCTGCGGCAACTTCGTGCAGACCACGCAGGAAGCATTGCGGCATCCGCAAGTCATCGAATCGGGCCTGCTCGCGACGGTGGAGGATCCCAAGGTCGGCACGGTCATCGAATTCGGCCCGCTAGCCAGGATTCCCAGCGCTCCGGCGGAAGTGCACAGCTCGGCGCCGCGCCCCGGGCAGGATACCGAGGCGGTACTTGGTAGTCCTCTGACGCCGGCCCCGGTGCCGGTGCCGACCGGCGTGAAGCTGTCGAGCCCGCTCGAAGGCGTGACCATCGTCGAGGCGGCCTATTATTACGCGACACCTTTCGCCACCGCGCTGCTGGGCGAGTTGGGCGCGCGCGTTATCAAGATTGAGCCGTTGCGTTCCGATCCCTATCGCTTGCTCGGCCGTGCGGGCACCGGCGATCCAGTACTCAACCTCGGTCAGAACAACATGGTCCGCGCCATGTCGGGCAAGCAGAGCATCGCGCTCAACCTGAAGGACGAGCGTGGCCGCGAGATACTACACAAGCTGGTCGAGGGCGCCGACGTCTTCATCCATAACTTCCGCCTGGGCGTGCCCGAAAGCCTGGGCATGGACGAAGCCACGCTGCGCAAGCTCAATCCGAAACTGGTCTATCAGTATGGCGCTTCATACGGCAGCACCGGTCCATTCAACCGCCTGCCGGCGATCGACCCGGTCATCACCGCGTTCACCGGCACGACAATATTCCAGGCGGGCGAAGGCAACAATCCGCTGTCCGAAACCGGCGCCGATCCGATCGCTGCGGCGGGCTGTGCCGCCGCCATGATGCTGGGCATCTATGCCCAGCACCGCACCGGCCAGGGCCAGTACGTTGAATCGGCGATGATCATCTCGAACCTGCTGCACAACTACGAAGATGCGCTCTACTACGAGGGCAAACCACCCCGCCGTCCGATGGACAAGGGCCAGCGTGGCATCGGCGCAACCTACCGGCTCTACCAATGTGCGCCGGTCTCCGACAAGTCGGCGCTGGCGTCTTACTCCAACCAGAACCCGCTCTGGGTGTTCCTGGCGGCTGAACGCGACGACGAGTTTGCCCGCTTCTGCTCGGTCGCAGGCCGCGGCGACCTCCTAACCGATGCGCGTTTCGCCACCCGCGCGGCGCGGCGCGAGAACGATGCGGAACTGCAGGCGATTCTTGAAGAGACGCTTCAGAAACGCACCGCGAAGGATTGGGAAACACGCATGGTCGCCGCGGGTGTCGGCTGCGTCACCGCCGACGAGATGTCACACTTCGCATTCATCTACCGCGATCCACTGGCGCTGGGCGTGGGCTACACAGTGCCCACCGAACATCCGGCTTTCGGCAAGTACTATCGCTATGCGCCGATGCTGAAGTTCTCGGTCACCCCGGCGCACGGCATGCCTTACTCCGAA
>JAHFPT010000033.1 GCA_023266625.1 Novosphingobium sp.
GTTGGCGACCACCGAATCGAGCACCAGGTGGGTCTCGGTCACTTCAATCTCGAGCCGCGAGGCCGGAAAGCCGCTTTCCTCAAGGATAATGCCAAGCTCGATCGGGAATTCGGGATTGCGCAATTGCGCCGCCGATACGTTGACCGAGAGCTTGATTTCGTTCCAGTCCAGCGCATCGCTGCAAGCCTGACGCAGCACCCACAGGCCGATCGCATTGATCAGCCCCGATTCCTCGGCAATCGGGATGAAAACATTTGGGCCGATCTTCTTGCCGTCCGGCCGCTCCCAGCGCATCAGCGCCTCGACCGCGACAACTTCCAGCGTATGGGCGTCGACCAGCGGCTGGTAATGCAGGCAAAATTCCCCTTTTTCCAGCCCGATGCGGATTTCGTTGTCGAGCTCGCGGAGCTCGTCGCGGTTGCGGTCGAATTCCTCGCTGAACCAGGTGCAGCGCATCTTGCCGGCACGCTTGGAGGCATACATCGCAACGTCGGTCTGCCGCAGCAGTTCCGAGGAACTGTGACCGTCGGTGCCGTTGCTGCGGGTAAGGCCGATGCTGGCGCCGACCACGATCGCGCGCTTGTCGATGTAGAATGGCTTGGTCAGCAAGATGAGCAGCTTGCGGCAGACGCCCTCGAGGATATTGCCTGCGATCGGCCCCTTAACCAGAATCGCGAATTCGTCTCCACCAAGGCGATACACCCGCGCGTCTTCGCCGCAGACCTCGTGAAACAGCGCAGCGCAGTCCTTTATCAGCCGGTCGCCGACAAAGTGGCCGTAGTGATCGTTGACCAGTTTGAAGCCGTCGAGATCGATCAGTGCGAGCCCGATTTCCTGCCCGTCAGTGTCACGCCGATGTGCATCGATATGTAGCGCCCGCCGGTTCGGCAGTTGGCTGAGGCTGTCGGTCAGGCCAAGCAGTTCGAGCTGCCCGATATTGGCGAGACCGAAGCGGATCAGGAGCAGAACGGCGGCGCAATAGATCAACGCCCCTCCCCCGATCAGCCATGGTGGCGGTAAAATCTGGGGGCCGTCTCTGGAGACGATAAGCACCAGCAGGACACCAAAGATCAGCGTCAACACCACCAGTGGAGTAAATACCGATGCTTTCGGCGAATACCCGTTCTCAAGGAACTTTAGATGCACTCTTCGCCCCCCCCGGTGGATGTCTCTTTTTGGCAACTCCCTACGCTATAAGGTCAAATACTTAAGCCAGTTTTAAGAATAATTTATTATTATATATCAGTTGAATGTGCTCTGTGGTACTGCTTGCGCGTGTCAATATGAGGGGTCCTGCCGGAAAATCGGGCATTTCCACAACGCAGCAGCGTTCAATTCCCTGGCCAATTCAGGCTGCGGTGTCGCAGCGGCGCATTTCACTGCGCCGTGCGATCCCCGCTCTTGTCTGGCTGTAGATGCCGACCATGCCTGTTTCAGGAAGAAATTGCTCGGTATGGCCGATCACGGTCTCTCCGGCGCCAAGCATGAGAAATCCATCCGGCGCCAGTGCTGCTGCCAGCCTGTTATAGACACGCGCGCGATTTTCTCCGGCAAAATAGAGCAGCAGGTTGCGACAGAGGATCAGGTCGAACGGGCTGGTGGCCGGCAGCGGTTCGAGGATGCTGTGGGTCTGGAACCTGACCATGCGCTTCAGTCTGTCGCTGGCGCACCAGCCGTCCGGTGATTCCTCGAACCATTGCAGCATCTGCACCATTCCAAGACCGCGCTGGATTTCAAACGGCGAATAGCAGCCCTTGCGTGCTACTTCGATCACGCTGCGGGAAACATCGGTGCCAATGATGTCAATGGTCCAACCCGCCCAGCGGCTCTCCTGCTCACAAAACAGCATGGCAAGTGAGAGCGCTTCCTGGCCGGTCGAACAGCCCGCCGACCAGATTGACAGATGCCGCCTGTCGGCGCGGCGTTTGGCAAGCTCGGGCAGGGTTGCTTGCGCGAGCTGGTCGAATACGGCGCGGTCGCGGAAGAAATAGGTTTCGTTGTTGAGCAGCGCCTCGACCACCCGCTGCGCCAGCACGCTGTCGCGCGACTGCGCCATCATCGCGATCAGCTGATCGAGGTGGGTGATGCCTAATTCGCGATACAGGCCCGAAAGCGCTGTCCCGATCCGCCATCGGCGGCTCGGCGGCAATTGCTGGCCGGTGCGCGCTTCCAGCAGTTCGGCAAGGATGCGGTTCGAAGCGTCGTTCATTTGCGCAGTTCCGCACCAAGGGCAGCGATGACCCGACTGGCAATCTGGTCAGGCGGGAGGATGGCCGAAGCCAGCCCGGCTTCCACGACCGCCCGAGGCATCCCCCATACGGCGCAGCTTGCTTCGTCCTGGGCAAAGATCGTGCCGCCCGCCTCGACGATACGTGCCGCACCCTCGGCACCGTCGCGGCCCATTCCCGACAGCACCACGCCGAGCGCCCGGCTGCCGAGCTCGTCGGCCAGCGAGGCGAACATCGGATCGACCGATGGCATGCAGCCGCTTGCCACGGGCTCGTTGCAAAGCCGGACAACCAGCTTTCCCGACGCCTTGTGCACGGTAAGGTGGGCATCGCCGGGCGCGATCAGGATCCGGTCCGGCAAGACCGGCATATCGTCTTCGGCAACCAGCGCCTCGTATCCCGATGCCAGTGTCAGCTGGCGGGCAAAGACCGGCATGAAGGTTTCCGGAAGATGCTGGGTGACAAGAATGGGAATCCCCATCCTGCTTGGCAGCGCCTTGAGGAGGAGGCCGAAGGCGTGAATGCCGCCGGTCGATGCACCGATTGCCAGCAGATCGGCATTGGCATCGGATTTGCGCCGCACCAGTCGCGGCGGCTTCGGCCGTTTTGCCGATTGACCCGCCGGCTGCGCAGGTGTCCTGATCCCCATGGCCCGCACCTTGTCGGCGAGGACTTCGGCGTAGCTGGCATCAAACTGGCCTGCCAGAGGCTTGGCGAGCGTATCGGTTGCGCCAAGCGACAGCGCCGCCAGCGTCTGCTCGGCACCGTCCACCGTCAGCGAGGAGACCACCATCACGCGCGCACCGCGCCCTGCTGCAATCAGCGAAGGAAGCGCGCCGAGCCCACCCTGGCCCGGCATTTCAAGGTCGAGCAGGATAACGTCGGCGCTACGCGATTGCAGCCATTCCAGCGCCGCTTCCGCCGAATTCGCCCGGCCAACCACCTCAAGGTCACCGGCACGCTCGACAATGCGCGCAAGCATCGCCCGCGATGTGATCGAATCATCGACGATCAGGACATGCACGGGTCTGTGCACAACGGGTTCGCTGCGCGGCTGACGCTGCACTCTGGAGTGTGAACGCTCCATGGGCCCGGCTTTCAAGCGATGCCAATCAGCTGGAGCTTTATTTGCAACGTTTCTCGATCAAAGGGTTTCATGACATATTCGTTGGCACCGGCCTGGATCGCTGCCCGGATGTGGGCGGCATCGTTTTCGGTCGTGCAGAAAACTACCTTTGGCCGGTCGCCCTTGTCGGTGCTGCGAAGCAGCTTGATGAATTCGATTCCGCTCATCACCGGCATGTTCCAGTCGAGCAGGATCAGGTCAGGCATGGCCTGCTGGCAGAAATCAATCGCCTCGAGGCCGTTACCGGCCTCGTCGACGGCAAAGCCCATCGCCTCAAGGATGTGGCGGGATACTTTGCGGATCACCCTTGAATCATCGACTATCAGACAGCTTGTCATAGGTGTTCTCCCTAGCTTCCCCGAGAACTCTCGTTAACCCAAGCAAGTAACGAAGTGCTTAAGCCGAGCGCACTGTTTCCGGCCCTGCAATAAACGCTTTCGAATCAACCACGTTGAGGATGCCCCTGGACGTCTCGATCATGCCGAGCGACACGCGCCGCCATCCTTCGCCCTGTCGGGATTGGGTCGGCAGCAGCTCGGATCGCGATTCAATGACATCTTCGACCCGATCGACCAGCAGAGCGTAATAGTGCCCGGATCGCTCGACGACGACAGCCTGGCGGCATGCTGCAACTGGCTCGCCCGCTCCATCCGCTCCATCCGCTTCGTCCGCTTCGTCCGCTTCGCACATGGCGAGGCCCAGAGAGCACCGGCAATCGATAACTGTAAGGACCCGGCTGCGCAGCGCCGAAAGCCCGACGATGTGCGCCGGGGTCCGCGGAGCAGCCACCAGAGATTCGATTTCGACCACCGAATCGACATCGGAGGAGCGTAGCGCCACTTCCTGGCCCGCAATGGTCGCGACAAGCAGGAGTTCGTTCATCGCCCATTTCCTCCACTGGCCAATCGCCCTTCGCTTGCCGCACTCAGAGCCATGAGCAGCCCTTCCCGGTCATAGCGATAGATTGTTTCGGGCGATCCCGGGGTTTCGTCGGGATGCGCGCGCAACCTGATGACATGCGCCGCCATGGCAGGCGGCAAGCCCACTTGGGTTTCGTCTTCGATCGGAGCAATGGCCAGATCGATTTCGATCGCGACCTCGTCCGCCGAATCGACAATCCGGTAGCCGGCACCTTCGACGATGGGTTTGAGGAAGTTGGTCATCCAGGGATCGCCCAGCGGCATGCTGCATACAGACTGGCGCTGCCCGGCAGGCCGCCACGACTGGTGGGCGAAGAGCCAATGCGGATCGATAATCGAGACCGCTTCGCCATCTATCAGCGTGATGCCTTCGATTTCGCCCGGCACTTCCGAGACGATGATATCGGCATCGATCGAGGCAAGGTCGATGACCTCGCTGAAGGCATAGGCAATCTCGCTGGCACCATCGCACAGGCGGAACAGCTTGAACGCAGATTCGGGAGCACACCCCGCTTCGAGCCCTGCGAGCGGCAGGATGCTTTCGCCCAGTACAACCCGCATCCTGTCATCCCCGGCTGAGATCGCTTCGGGGCCGACTTCCTCAATCCGGTCGACAATTGCCATTCGCATGGCCTTGCGGCGGCCATCGAATCCCCGGAACAGCAGCACCGGCGGTCCTGGAGCCCGTAAATCGCGGTGATCGGCCTCGATTGCCCGCGCGGCCCGATCCTGGACATCGAGGTTGAGCCCCCCGGCTATGGCGACCCCGGACACGTCGAGCAGCAGGACCGGGCTGCCGTCATCGGATAGCGTCGTGCCAGCATAAATGCCGGAAGCCATCACTTCAGGCGCGAGCGGCTTGACCACCAGTTCCTCGTGATCGTGAAGCTGCTCGATCGCGAGCGCAAACAGGCCGCAACCGGCTAGGCGCAGCACGACATAGGTCTGGCGTTCCACCGGCGTAGTGACGGGAAGGCCCAGAACCTCGGCCAGTACGACGAGCGGCAGGCGCTGGTCGCGGACCTTTGCCAGCAGCGCTTCGCCGACACGCGAGATTTCGATGGCTTCCCCGTCCGAACGGACGATCTCTTCTATATAGGAGCGCGGAATGGCAAACTTCAGTCCTGACACGGCGACGGTGAGCGCTGGCGTGATGGTCAGCGTCAGCGGCACGCGCAATGTTATCCGGGTTCCGATCCCGGTCGTGCTGTCGAGCTCGATACTGCCGCCCAGACGTTCGACATTGGCGCGCACCACATCCATCCCGACCCCGCGCCCGGAAACGGCGGAAACAGCCTCGGCGGTCGATAGGCCTGGCTCGCAAATCAGACCATAGCGCTCGCACGGGGTCATCTGCGCGGCTTCGGCCTCGGTGACGATCCCGGCTGCAATCGCTTTTTCAACCAGCTTGCGGTCGTTGATCCCCCGCCCATCATCGACGATCTCGATCAGGATCTGGTTGCCCGACTGGCGGGCAGAGACACTGAGCAGGCCAATTTCGCGCTTGCCGGCTTCCATGCGTTTGGCCGGGGGTTCGATGCCGTGATCGATGGCATTGCGGATGATGTGCGTCAGCGGATCGCGGATCATCTCGATCATCTCGCGGTCAAGCTCGACGTCGCCCCCGTCGATGTCGATCATCACCTGCTTGCCCAGATCGACCGAAAGGTCGCGCGCCAGGCGCGGCAGTAGGGCGAACAAGCTTTCAATCCGCTGCATACGTGTGCGCGTCATGGCATCGCGCACCTCGGCAAGCACCGACGAGAGGCGCTGGAAGGGGCCGTCGATGGCTGCCTGGCCAGGCACTTCGCGCAGGCAGCGCGCCAGATCATTGCGCGCCAGGACAAGGTCCGAAACGCCGCTCATCACCCGGTCGAGCAAATCGACCGACAAGCGGATCGATCGCTGTGCAGTCGTACCGGAGATGGACTTGTCGCCGGCCAGCGGCAGGGGCACACAATCGGCATCGAGTGAATCGGCATCGGGATCGAGCGCGGCGATGAGCGCGGTGTCACCGCCCTCGGGGAAATCGGTGCCGGCCTCGATGGCAGTGACCATGTCGCCGATCCGGTCGATCACTGCGAGCACCGCGTTGACCAGCGCCGCATCGGCATGACGGCGGCCCGCACGGACATCGGCGAGTGCGTCTTCGGCGGCATGGCTGAGCGCCTCGAGCCGCGGTAGATCGAAGAATCCGCAATTGCCCTTGACGGTGTGGACGAAGCGGAAAATCGCATCGAGCCGCGACCTGTCGCCAGGGTTGGATTCCCAAGCGACGATCTCGCCGCCCAATGCCTCAAGCATCTCGCGCGATTCAGCCACGAACTCATCCAGCAGATCATCCATGTACGCAATCCCCCCAACTACGTACGCTTGTGCCAATGATCGGTTAACTATGCGTTAGCCCCCCTTAGGTTGTGTGGACTCTTGGGATTCCCTTTTTGCTTGAAGCGTGGTTCAAGGCTGCATTTGGGAGCCAGTCTTGGGCATGATGGATCGAGCGGGACTGAGTGACGTTGCATGGGAGCGGATGCCGCCGCTGATCATTGGACGTCCGGACTTCGGCCCCATGCAATCCACCAATGCAGGCTCCAGCCACCGCGCAGCCAGCCTTATCGGAGCCTGCTGAATAAGGGTGGTGCGGCGGTGGGAATCGAACCCGCACTGCTTGCGGAACCGGATTTTGAATCCTGCGCAGCCACCAATTCCACCACGCCCGCACATCTGTGCCGAGCTGTGTATGATGGGAGCTGCAAATCTGCTGCTAAACCCAGCCTGGTGCCCCTGGCCCGACTCGAACGGGCACGTCTTGCAACAAACGATTTTGAGTGGGACGAGACAACTGTATCCTATTGATACTAATTTACAATTTTTCCCGCAAGCAAAAAGTGTGAAAGACTTTGTGTAAGTCTCAGACCAAGTGGGCCAGTGCCCAGGGCGCTTCTAACCGAGATGAATCGGGGTGCTTACCTGCGGGTTTTCGATTTGGCATGACCGCTTCGCGCGCTGATCTTGGACAATCAAAGCTCACACGATCGAGCCTGGAAGATGCCGTCCGTTTATCTGGCGTAATGATGGCCGCCTTTCGCCCTCAAGAGCAACGTTGAAGAGCACAACGACGACGCTCCGCGACTGATTGGGGTCGCCATCAGACATATTTCAGGCCCAGTTGGGACAGTTTTTCCCGCATCTTGTAAAGATCGAGGCTGAGCTCACCCAGAGCGAGGCGGGAGCGTTTTTCGCTTTCGGCGGCCTCGCGCGCTCTTGCCGCCTCCAGCACTTCTTCCGCCTTATCGCGCCTGACAACGCAAACCCCATCATCATCGGCAACGATGACGTCGCCGGCTTCAATCGGCGCGCCGGCACAAACCACCGGTACATTGACCGACCCGAGGGAAGCCTTGATGGTTCCCTGGGCGTAAACGGCCTTTGACCATACCGGGAATTTCATCTCGGCGAGGTCACGTACGTCCCGTATCCCTGCGTCGATGATCAGGCCCAGGCAGCCGCGAGCCAGCGCCGAAGTGGCGAGGAGATCGCCAAAGTAACCGTCTTCGCACGAGCTGGTCGGCGCAATTACAAGGATGTCGCCCTTTTTTAGCTGCTCGATGGCCACATGGACCATCCAGTTGTCGCCGGGTGGGACGCTGACCGTGACAGCCGAGCCGGCGATGCGGACACCCGGATAGATCGGTCGCATATAACTTGCCAGCAAGCCGGTTCGGCCCTGCGCCTCATGTATGGTGGCGACGCCGCAGGCGGCGATTGCATCGATAGTCCCCGGCGCGGCCCGGGCGATGTCCTGAACAACGATACCGCTCATTGATGAACTCCTCTTATGTGCCAGAATCAATTAAGCTCATGAAGAACTGCACACTGCTCTGGAAATCTGCTCGCAATTCGTATATCACGATTGCCTAACCATTTGGCACAGGTTGATGCGATGTTAAAGATCCTGAAGAATGCATGGTACGCGGCAGCCTACAGCGATGAGGTCGCCGGAAAACCCCTGGCCCGCAAACTGCTCAACCGCGACCTGGTGATCTTCCGCACCGGATCGGGAGCGTCGACCGTCCTTGAGGACCGCTGCCCACACCGGTTTGCACCGCTGTCCGAAGGCTCGGTCATTGGCGACACCATCCAGTGTCCTTACCACGGCTTGCGGTTTGACGAGGCGGGCCAATGCTCGCACAATCCGCACATGAAGGGCGGCGGCCCGCTGAAGGCGGCCCGGGTCGATTCTTGGCCGGTTCTCGAGAAATATGGCATCATCTGGTTCTGGCCGGGCGATCCTGCCAGAGCCTACGAGGCGGCGTTGCCGCGGATAGAATTTCTGGAAAATCCCGACGAATATGGTGTGGTCAAAGGTATGCTCCACGTCCGGGGGCACTATGAGCTGGTCGTCGACAACCTGCTCGACCTCAGCCATGCGGCCTATATCCACCCGCAATTCATGGGTTCACAGTATAGTACGGAAGAGCTGCTCGCAGCGACGACCCAGAAGCTGGAACGGCGCGAACGCTCGATCATCAACCACCGGATGCGCAGCGGTCTGCCCGCGCCTGCCGCAAGTCAGGCCCTGTTCGGGTTCGATGCCGTTACACCGGTTCACTCCGATTCAACCATGACATGGTATCCTCCCGCCATGCTCGACTTTGCCGCTGGCAGCTGGGAAATGGGCAAATCCCGGGAAAGCGGCGCGCATATTCCACAATTGCATTTCATCACCCCGGAAACCGAGTTCACCTCGCACTACTTTTTCGTCAACGGCCGTAACCGCCGACTGGGAGACGAAGAAGTGGACAAAGCGCTACTCGATTTTTTTGATCTGGCGTTTGGCCGACAGGACGAGCCGATGATCGAAAAAGTCCAACGGCGCATGGGGAGTATAAGCGATATCAATGATCTGAACCCGATCTTGCTGCCGACCGATGCCGCCCCCGTTTCCGCCCGCCGATTGCTCGCCAAGCTGATAGCCGAGGAAGCCACTGAGTTGGAGGATGGCCGGGACAGCGAAGGATTGGCAGCCGAATAGCTCCGCCCTGCATCCTGTGTCGTCACATTCGCCCGGCACTGCGACGGCCCCTCGCAAAATTCCGCACAACGCTAGATAGAATATTTTATTGTAGACATTTTGATGGGCTGGCGATATCCGCACCCGCACTGACTTGGAGGCCAAGGGCGATGTTCGTTACCGATCGGGGCGACCGCCCGTCGATGGCATGGACCACGCTGGCTGAAACGTTTTGCGCGGCTCGATAAGCGGGGAGAGCATGACATGGCGAACATGGACAAAGCGGAAGGTGCGGAAGTGGATACTCAACCCAATGCCGCTTTGAAATGGCTGGTCTATGCCGCGCAATTCTTCTTTGGCGGCTGGTTCCTGGTCCACGGCCTGAACCACTGGATGCATTTCTTTACGCAGCCGCCCGGCTCCTCCCCCATTTCGCACGAGTTGATCAGCGCCTTGATCGATTCAGGCCTGTTTACCGTCGTCAAGGGACTGGAGGTGCTGACGGGCATCATGCTGCTCGCCAACCGCTTCGTGCCGCTGGCAATCGTGCTGGCCTTCCCGGTTGCCATCTCGATCGCATATCTGGATCTTATCGCCAATCCCGACCTGTTCGGCACGGTAACCGCCGTGGTCATCATGACCCTCATCTCGGTTATGGCGTTAGGCCATCTCGACAAATACCTGCCGATGCTAAGAATGAATCAGGGCGATCCCAGCGAGCTAGGTTTGAGGCGACTGTTTCAGGGCAAAGCGGATTGAGGGGAGAACAGGAATGCGATTTGGTACCCAAGCGCTATGCATCGTACTTGGCATTGCAGCGCCAGTAGCCATCACTCTCTGGTCGGCATCCGACAAGGGCCCGCGCAGCAAGCAACATTATGATGCGGTTCCCGGACAAGCGACAATGGGCACAAGAGACGTTATTTTGGCATTCGAGAAAATGGGAATTGACGGGCGCGACCCAGCTGGTGCCTTGCGTCGCTATTTTGCCGAGGACGGCACCGAGCATGACCCCAATGTCAAAGGCGACCGGCAGTCCGTTATCGATTATCTGGAAAAGCGCGGCTGGTCGGGCGAAGGGCCTAAACGGAAGATCCATCGTATCATCGTCGATGGTGATCTGGGTGTCGTCCATCATGAAATCATCCTGAAGCCTGGCGCACCTTCGATTGCCGCAGTGGACATTTTTCGAGTGAGAGGCGGCAAGATCGTCGAGCATTGGGACGTGCTTCAGCTGGTTCCGGCCAACAGTCCCAATATCCACGGGGCGTTTTGACGCATCAGACCGAGAGCAAGGTAGCGCAAGAGGGAGCGGACGGGCTGGCCGCACCGGCTCGCTATTGGGCGATTGCCTCGCTGCTTTTCTCGACGGCAGCTGTTGTGCTTGACGGTTCGGTCGCTTCGATTGCCCTGCCCACCATCGCTCGCGATCTCGGCATCGGCAATGCCAGCTCGGTGCTGGTGGTAACAATCTACCAGTTCATTCTGGTCATCAGCCTGATCCCGATGTCGGCGCTGGGCGACCGGTTTGGCTATCGCCACATTTACCGGCTGGGCCTGACCATATTTCTGGCAGGAACGCTGACTTGCCTATGGGTTTCGGATATCGCGATGCTGCTCGTGTTGCGCGTGATGCAGGGCGTAGGCGCGGCATTGGTACTCAGCGTTTCCTCAGCTCTGCTCCGGCAGACCTATCCGGTCAGAATTCTCGGCAGCGGGCTGGCGATCAACAGCATGACCGTTTCAACGTTCACCGCTCTTGCCCCGGTGGCAGGAGGCTACATTCTGTCATGGATGCACTGGAACTGGGTATTTGCCTTAGCATCTCCCATGGCATTCATTGCACTCTGCCTATCGCCGGCGCTGCCGCCCGTCATTCGCCGCAGTGACCCCTTCGACTGGTCATCCGCTGCCCGCTATGTTGTGGTGATGGCCTTACTCTTTCTGGCGCTTGACGCGGGAATGGGACTTCCGGTCCTTGGACGGGGAAGCTGCCTTCTCGCCGCAGCCTTGATCGGGCGGGCATTGCTCCACCGCGAACGGGGGAAACTTCGCCCGATCATACCGGTCGATCTCATGGCGCGGCCCCTGATCGCCTTGTCGGCCCTCGGTGCACTACTGTCGTTCACCGCAAGCATGGCCATTCTGGTGCTGATGCCATTCCGCCTTGGACAGATGTACGGTTTCACTGCAGCGGAAATCGGCGTGATGATTTCGGCATGGCCGCTAGCCACGCTTGTCGTTGCCCCTGCAGTCGGGTTTCTCAGCGACCGCCTGCCTGCCTGGATAGTCGGCGCAACCGGACTGTGGTTTGCTGTCACGGCATTGCTTCTGCTGCTTACGCTGGATGTCCGGCCAGACCCTATCGACGTTCAATGGCGCCTGGCGATCTGCGGTGCAGGTTTTGCATGCTACACGACATCGAACATGCGCCTGCTGCTCGCCAGTTCTCCGCAAGACCGCGCAGCAGCGGTTGGTGGCCTGATCTCGACGGTGCGTCTGATCGGGCAGAGTTTGGGAGCGATGCTGGGTGCAATCGTACTGGCCGATGGATTTGTAGCATCCCCACAAGGGCTGCTGATCCCCGCAGGAATAGCTCTTGCAGCAAGTCGGTTATCGCTCAGTCGCAAGGCTCATTTCCGCCAAGGCTAGGCTTCGGCCACCCTCCACGGGCTGACAGTGACATGAACGGCATCCGGGATGCCGCGACCGGCAGTCGCCAGAATTGCCTCGTGTACCTGGTCCAGGGCGAAATCGTGACTGCACAGCAGGTCCAGCGGCCAGCGACCGCTGGCGATGAGTTGCAGCGCGATCTCGACCGATCTGTAGCTATGCCCGCGCGGTGCCCGAACGGTCAGATAGCGCTTCTTGATTTCCCCGATCGGCACTGATTGCGACAGGCCATTGAGGCTCAGCCAAGCGCCTTTCGCGGACAATGCGACGGCTTGCCGGGCAATTTCTCCGGTGGGATCCCCCGTGGTATCGACGACAACATCGACTCCCAGGCCTCCGGTTTCCCGCATGACGATCTTTTCCAGATCCTCCTGAGCGGCGTCGACGGAAATATCTGTGCCCAGCCGGGTGGCGAGATCGAGCCGTGAGCGGTCGCGCGTCAAACCGCAGATAATGACCTTCGATGCCCCTGCTGCCTTCGCCGCCAGCGCGCAACCAAGCCCCTGCTGGCCCGGCCCATAGACCAGCACGGTCTTGCCAAGGCCTGCCCCGCCATCGAGAACCGCCCATTGCACGCCATTGCCCAGCGGCACCGCTAGCGTCGCATGGCGCGCGTCCATTTGCGGGGGCAGCTTGTGGATCACCGCATTGGGAGCAAGATACATGTATTCAGCAAAACCGCCCCATAAATGCGGCGCGATTCCAGCATTGCAGGTACCGTATCGCAACGTGTTGAACTTGTCCTTCACATTGAAGAAATCGGCCTCCATACATAGCCGCTGATCGCCTTGCCGGCACCAGTGGCAGTTCCAGCACGGCAGATATTCGTGCAGCGCGATGCGGTCTCCGATCTTGAGACCCCATCGTTTTGCCGCCGCAGCGCCGATTTCATCGACTGTGCCGACATTTTCATGCCCCATGATGCAAGGTGCCGTGCCCGGCTTGCGATACATTTCGGGATCGCTGCCACCGACCCCGGAGCATTCGACTTTGAGGAGACCGTCGTCGTCGCCAATGCAGGGTCGCGCGAACTCCCGTATCTCGGTCTTTTCAATGTCGATCTTTACCGCAGCGCGAACCATCCGGGTCATCTCAAGCACGCCTCTCCGTTGCGGGCTGTGGCAAGGCGATCAGGCCGCTCCGCAAGATCAGGAAAACCATCAGCAAAGGCAGCGCGAACAAGAAGTAGAGAGTGGACCTGCCCATGCCTGCCGCCAACGCCCAGCCGGCCAGCAATGGTCCCAGCGTACCGCCGACGCGCCCCACGCCGATGGCAAGTCCGGTCCCTGCGGATCGCACCTCCGGGCCGAAGATGGCGGGTGCCATGGTATAGAGGCTGGTCATCGCGCCACCCATGGCAAGCCCGATGAAAAGTGCAAGGCCATACAGGGTAGTGAGATTGTGTGCCTGTATGGCGAATGCCGCAGTCAGGATGGCAAACGCGGCAAAATAGCCACCCGCCATGCGCAAAAGCCCGAAGCGATCAGCAAAAAATCCGAATATCAACGGGCCGATCAGGCTGCCCGCATTGATCATGATTGTCACCAGATTGCCTGTATCTGGCGAAAATCCGAGCGCTTCCGTCAGTTTAGGTGTCCAGCTCAGCACGAAGAAGAATGCAATCATGTGCAATAAGAACGCCGCGCAGAATGCAAGCGTCGTTCGCCACTTTTCGCCGCCGAACAACCGGCCCGGGAATTCCCGACCGAACATCTCCAAGCGCTGACTCTTCACTGAAGATTCGGTAAGGCTGAAGAAGTTCACTATGAAGACCAGTCCAGTCAGCAACCCGCCAATCAGGAAAATGGTGTGCCAGCCATGCTGGCGCACTAGCCCGACGGCGAGCAGGCCGCCCAAAATCGATCCCAGCGGATAGCCAGCGGCGAACAGCGCCATGGTCCTGTTGCGCCATTCGGGCGGCGCAACTTCAGCTACCGTCGTGCTAAGCGTAGCCAGCACACCGCCAATGCCCAGGCCTGTCACCAGCCGGGCCAGGATCAGTTGCATTGGATCGCCTGAGTTCGCCGCCGCAAACATGCCGACAGTCATGCCAAACATGCAGGCCAAGCTTACTGGGCGTCGACCGAAGCGATCTGCCAAGGGAGAAATGAACAGCGAGCCAAGCACCATTCCGGCCAGTCCGGCACTGAAAATAACACCCAGGGTTTGCGGGTCCAGCCTCCAGTCTGCCATGATCGCAGACCCGGTAAAAGCAGTTGCCAGAACATCGAAGCCATCGACCATATTGGCAAGCACGCAGCCGCCGATCATCAGATTGCGCCTGCCTGTCGAAAGGCCAAGCGGCGCAGTTCCAAGCACAACCAGTCCGTCTCGATCCATATGCCTCATCTCATCATGGACTAACAAAACAATCTACACATTTGAGTTTCAGCACACACCCACACATTGCGCAACCACTATCGTTCACCCCCCCGATCCGCATCCTCTCTTGCCTAACCTGATTGTATTTAATATTACCTGGGAGGAAGGGGGTGAGCGATGGAAAATCCCCCGCCTGATCACAGGCGCTCCAGCTGGCGGTATCGCGGACAATTCCGCATCGGCTGAAAGGATTTGCATGATACGTGCGGTGAAGCTCCCTAAGCGCAAGATTCGCAACGCGCTGGCGACGGTCTCGATAGGCGCACTCCTGCTGGCCATACCCGTGCAGGGTTGGGCGCGGTCCACTGGCGGCAGGGAACGTCTCCCGCAATCGCCCCCGCCCTTCGCCGGTCGGATTGCGCCAAGCTATGATACCGCCAAGCCAGGCAACCGCTTTCAAGTGCGGGCGCCGGTCGGCGCACCCAATGTGCTGCTGGTCCTGACCGACGATGTCGGATTTGGCGCGGCGAGTACGTTTGGCGGCTTGATACCGACCCCGAATCTCGACCGGCTCGCCAGCGCTGGGCTGCGGTTCAACCGGTTCCATGTTACCGCAATGTGCTCTCCGACGCGGGCTGCGCTGCTGACCGGTCGGAACCATCATGCCGTCGGAATGGGTGTCGTCACCGAAATGGCCGCCGAATATCCCGGCTACGATACGCGCTTCCCCGCGAGCGCGGCCACGATAGCCGAGGTGCTCAAAGACAATGGCTATGCGACGGCCATGATCGGCAAACATCACAACGCCAATCTGCACAATCCGTCCCCAAGTGGAATGTTCGGGGATTGGCCGAGCGGCCTGGGGTTCGAATATTACTACGGCTTTCTCTATGGCGAGGCCGATCAGTTTGCGCCGAACCTGTACGAGGGAACGAACCCAGTCGATCTTTCGCACAAATCCGATGATTACATCCTCGACCGTGATCTTGCCGACAAGGCGATCCGTTGGATAGACAATCAGGCGGCCGCTGCGCCCCAGAAGCCGTTCTTTCTCTATTATGCGCCGGGCAGCACGCATGCGCCGCAGCAGGCGCCTCGAGAGTGGATTGCGAAGTTCCGCGGCCAGTTCGATGCGGGATGGGACGTCATTCGCCAGCGGATATTCGACAACCAGAAGCGGCTCGAAATCATTCCCGCTTCGACTGTACTGACACCGCGCCCGATGGAGATCCCCGCCTGGTCCTCCTTGACCAGTCGCGAGCGGCGGGTGTTCGCACGGTTCATGGAAGTTTATGCCGCCCAACTCGGCTTCCAGGACGCGCAGATCGGGCGCGTCCTGGACGAGTTGAGGCGGACAAAGCAACTCGGCAATACCCTCGTCATTTTCATCGAAGGCGATAACGGCGCATCGATGGAGGGCGGCCCTGACGGCAAGGTCATTGACTATGGTCATGCCCTTAACGGGCTGACGGACAGCACCGAGTGGGCGGAGCAGTCGCTCGACTCCCTCGGTGGCCCTGATTCGCTGCCGCTCTATCCCGCCGGCTGGGCCTGGACGATGAACACTCCTTTCCAATGGGGCAAGCGGATAGCATCGCATCTTGGCGGGACGCGCGCCGGCATGGTCGTCTCCTGGCCGGACCACCTGGTCGGCACCGGACTGGTGCGATCCCAATATACGCATGTTACCGACGTAATGCCGACCATCCTCGATGCAGCGGGAATTCCCCGGCCCGATACTGTAAATGGTGTAAAGCAGCAGCCGATGAATGGTGTGAGCTTCGCCTATTCCTTCGCCCGTCCGGAGGCGTCCTCGCGGCACAAGACGCAATATTATGAACTGATAGGCAATCGCGGCATCTACCATGACGGCTGGCTTGCGAATACAACCCCGATCGACCCACCCTGGCAGGTCGATCGCAAGCCGAATCCGGTTCTCGGCTACAAATGGGAACTGTATAATCTTGCCGAGGATTTTTCGCAGGCTCGCGACCTCGCGGCGACCTATCCCGAGCGGTTGAGGTCGTTGCAGGATCGTTGGTGGCGCGAGGCCAGACGCAACAATGCCCTTCCTCTCGATAATCGCTGGATGGGCCGGAGTTCACCGGAGACGCCGCCAAGCCAATATGTCTTCTGGGGCAAGGATGTGAGCGCGCAACGCAATGCGTGGCCGAAGATGTTCGGCCGCTCGTTCTCGCTCGCAGCCGACATCGAAATGACCGAGGAACACATGACCGGCGTGCTCGCGTCCGTTGGAGGCCATTTCGCCGGCTGGAGCTTCTACCTTAAGGACGGCAAGCCGACCGCTTATGAAGCCTACTCCAACAAGCCGGGCGATCAGTTCAAAATCAGCGCGCCAGATCCGCTGACCCCGGGTTCCCATTCGGTCTCGTTCGACTTCGCCTATGACGGTGGCGGGCCGTTTCGGGGCGGAACGATGCGGATATCTGTCGATGGCAAAGAGGCCGCGCACGGTCGTGTGGAGCGCACCATCAACGCTCCGCTGCCCGATGGCGAGACCTTCGATCTGGGACGCGATCGTGCGGACTCGGTGTCCCCCGATTATGTGCAGTCCAGCGTCTTTGACGGCGAGATCAGGAAGGTAACGGTGCGGGTATTCGACGGAGCCGCCCGGCCCTGAGCCGCTACCGCTCCGCGCTCGACACCCAAGCACCGAACCTTCCGCAGCAGAATGTCAATCAATCCGGTTCACCTCGATAAAAAGGCCCGTACGGTTCCGGTACGCGCGCCCATGGTGCGCAACCACTATCGTCCCCCCCGATCCGCATCCTCTCTTGCCTAACCTAAATGTATTCAATATTGTCCGGATATGAAGGGGTGCAGAATGAACGGTCTCATGCTCGATTGCCATGCCCATATCATATCGGGCGATCGCGAAAAATTTCCTCCTGCCCACCTTGGCAACGACAAGATCGACCAGCTCATTGACAATGCCTTCGATTCAGAACGGCTGATTGGCGCAATGGATGATCAGGGTGTTGATCGCGCTCTGGTCGTCCAGCGCGGACAAATTTATGGCTTTGACAACAGCTATGTCTGCACGGCCGCACAGGCCAGCTGCGGACGGTTTCTAGCGGTTTGCAACATCAACGGACGCGACCCAGGCAATCTTGAACAGGCACGCATTTGCCAGGCAGAGGGCGCTGCCGGATATCGCTTGATGGGCCGACCGGATGAAATCGGATTTGACTGGCTCGACGGCCCCGATTGTCAGCCGTTCTGGCGCTGGCTGGCCGACGAAGGCGCGGTGATATGCGTTCATCTGTTTCCGAGCAATCGTGACGAGGGACTGGCCCGGCTGGCGGAACTGCTTGCGAAATATCCGGTTCATCACCTGGTGATCGACCATCTGGCTAACGGCCCGATTACCAGCGAGAGCGAAGTCGGCATAGACGATGCGCTCAAGCGGCTGGCTGACAATGCGAATGTGGCGCTCAAATTCACCGCTATCCCGCTGAACAGTCTGGCCGAGCAAGGCATTGACGCAGCTGCGGTGCTGGCGCGGTATATCGCATTATTCGGCGCGGATCGCTTGCTGTGGGGGTCGGATATTACCCAGTCGGCGGGAACATACGCCAATATGGCAGACTTAGCCCGCAGGGCGGTCGCCGGGTTTGATACCGACACAAGGGCAATGCTCCTCCACGACAATGCCGTGCGGATTTACGGAATCTGATCCTGACGAATACTATTTCGCTGGCGGCTTGGGCGCATAGAGCGGAGCGCCAGGTGGCGCGAGGACCGACAGGCTGCTCCAGGGCATGGCCCATTGGCGCACCATCAAAACGAGCCAGCCGGTCGAGATGATGCCGAGGATGAGTGCAGTGACCCCCAGCAAGGTGAAGGCATATCGCGTTGGTCTTCCCCTCATAGCGGCTTCGCCTTCGCCTCAGCCGCCAGCATGGGGCGATAGTGATCGAAATAGGCAAACATGAGATAGGCCTGCATGACCAGCACATCGCCGCCGAAGAAGACCATGTCCAAAACTTTGGACCACATGAATGCGCCTGAAACGTCGCCGCCAACCCAGGCGGCAAAATCACCCAGAATCATCGCATCGAGCACAAACGTCGCTACCGCAACCGGAAAGGCCACAACCAGCATCAGTGGTACATAACGGTTAAACAGTAGCGCGAATCCGGTCAGCAGTTCGATCAGCTTGGCACTGGTGAACATCCATCCGGTTGCGATCATCGCATCCAGCACGGCATGTTTGCCCGGGCCGGCCGGAACATCGAAGAAATTGGGGAACGGCAGAATCTTGAACCACCAGTTGATGCCGCCGAGCAGATATTGGACGCCCAGCAGAATGCGGACCCAAAAGATCAGCCGGGCATGAAAAACGTCATACCGAATCATCCACCCGCTCCTAATCACCAGGCGTCATGCTTAGATGATTTTGCATATTATGTGTACGGCGCGCAAGTCATCCCGTGGCCCCAAAAAGCGAACGCAAGCGGTTTTCGTCTACAATCCTCTGTCGCGCAGGACTTCGATCACCGCATCCTCGAAAGCCTTGCGCCGGTTAGCGCGGACGTTGAGCAAATCGCGCATGCGGTGAGCCGCCAGCGCCTCGATCAGATCGGCCTTGTTGACAATATTCCGTTCCGGCGATTCGCGCCTGGGGAGTGGAACCAGCGACCGATAGCGATCAGTCAGCCCCCAATAGCGCATCGCTTCCCGAACCATGATTTTCTGCGGCGAAAGATCAAAAATCTTCAAGTGAAACTGCTGATGCTTGTCCCACCAGACTGCACGGTTCCCGTCGTTCAGCAACTGTTCCAGCTCTTCAGCCCGCCGCCTCAAATCGGCCAATTCGTCTTTGCTCGGCCAGCGGATGGACGGAAGCAACTCATCCTCAACGATGTCACGCAGGCGAAAATATTGTCTGGCCTCATCTGCCGAAAAGCGGGCGACGAAGAAGCCGCGATTGGGATCGTGTTCGACAATACCTTCCGCAGAGAGCAGTTTGAGCGCCTCACGCACCGGAACACGGCTGGCCTCGAACTGGTCCGCCAGCTCGGTCTGACCCAGTCGCATCCCCGGAGCAAAGTTGCCGCAAGCGATGAGCGTACGCAGCTTCGCAGCGATCATCGAAGGAACTGCGTCTGTCGCGCCTGGCTTCGCATTCATGCCCAAACTCTTTCCCCTGCACAGCGGCCCTGACCCGGCACCGCACCCGATCTGTAATAAAATCGTATGTGCAATGCAGATGGCCCGAATACAAGCAGCATTACCCTATGGCGCGGCGAGGGCACGCACAGAAATCGCTCGGCTCGTTATTTCTTCCCACGCAGTGCAAATTCCGAGGGTTTGAGCCCGGCAGCAGCGCGCCCATATTGCGACATCGCACTGTCCCAAGTGAAGGCAAAATGCTGTGCAGAGCTGTTCGCGTCGCGCCACACACGCTGGATGACATTGCCATCGTAGATTCCGGTTCCACCCGATGCCTCGAATATGCGGGTCGTGGCATAGCGTGCCCTTTGCGCCGCCCAAGCCCAATCACGCGGAATCTGCGCCCGCTCCAATGCACTGATGTCCGACGGCTCCTTCGCATTGTCGATCATTTCGGCATCGCGCACAACCAGTGCCAGCGCCGCATCGACATCGGCCGAGGCTTCGGCGATGCGCGCATAAGTGGCTGACTGTGCGCCTATCTCCGCATCGCTCGCATCTGCAAGTTTCCGGCCCAATTGATCGGCGAATGCCTTGACCGCTCCCCGGGCCATGCCGATCGGCGCCCCGATGATCGAAAACGGTGCGATGTCGGCAAACGGCATGCGATAGATCGCTCGATTGTGAGCCTGGGCACCGGGCGAATTGCCGCCGAGCATTTCCGCCAGCGATACCGAGCGATGCTGCGGGATAAAGGCATTGTCGATCCTGATAGTCCGGCTGCCGGTGCCGCGCATACCAACTGTGAACCAGTCATCGACCACTTCAATATCGGCCTTGGGAATGACGAAGAAACGGGGCTCGAAACTGCCGTCGCTCAAGGTGATACCATTGCCGACTATCACCCAGTCGGCGAAATCGATTCCCGAACAGAACGCCCCTTGCCCCTCGGTCAGCCGGTATCCGCCATCGACTGTTTCGGTCTTGCCGCCCAGCCGGAACACGGTGGCGATCAGCGCATCGCGATCAGCAAACACTTCCTGCTGCGCAGCGGCCGGGAACAGATTGAGCAGCCAGCTATGTCCGGCCAGCACACCATAGACCCAGCCCGTCGAACCGCAGACCGCAGCGAATTCGGCTGTCACCCGCACCAGATCGGCAAAGCCCAGTTCGCTTCCACCTAGCGCCAAGGGTGTGACAATGTTGAACAGGCCGGTCGATTTGATTTCATCAATCGTCTGCTGCGGCACACGGCGGTCACTATCGACCGCACTTGCGCGTCCGGCAATCGCTGGCAGCAATGCCCGGACCCGCTGAAGCGCTTGGGCGCTATCAGCAATCACGGGCCGGTCTTCAACAGACTTTGCTTGGGTCGCCATGGTCAGTCCCTTCCGTCAATTGGTCGCAGCGACCTTGGTCTTGCGAAGTTCTTCCTCGATTTCCGCCCGGCGCTCGTCAGTCAGGAACCATCGATAATGCCCGCCCTTGGAGATGGGAGGCAGCCTGTCGGCAAGCAGGGACCAGTTTTCCCCGCAATCGTCGCTGTGAAACACCTCGCCAGTGGCAGTGCCGGCATAGAGGCTGAATTGCCCGCCCTGGCGGACATGCATGCCCATCGCCTCGATATTTCCGACGATCTTGGGCAAACCATTGGCCAGTGAACGCCAGTTCATGCCGTCATCCCCGCTATACAGCACAGTCGGGTCCGCCATTGGAACATCCTGATCGCGCCACAGACGCGGCGGGTTTCTGGGGCCGCCGATAATCAGGCCGCTGTCATTGCGCGGATCGCGGAACATCGCGTCAGGATAGCCGATCCGGTCTTCGCGCGTGGTCAGATGGCTCCACTTTCCATGGTTGCAGCGATAGAGTCCCTCGCCGCCGTCCATGACAAAATCGTCGGGATCGGATGGCTTGAACGCCACCCGGTGATTGTCATTGTAGAAGAAATCCTCGTCAGACTCATATCCCGACACTTCCATCCAGCTCTGCCCGGCATCTTCCGATTTGAGCAGCGCACCCTGCTCGATGCAGAGATAGATATGATCTGGACGCGCAGGGTGAAAGGCGATGTTCTTGACATGCGCGACATGCGGCGGCGGCGGGAAGGTCCATTTGTCGGTCCCGCTCACCTTCAGCATCTGCGGACAGGCAATCCAGTTCTGACCCAAGTCGTCAGAACGATAGAGCATCGGCGGCTCGGTCCCGAGCCACAGCCGCACGCCTTGCTCGTGCCGTTGCGCTTCCAGGCAATAGATGTGACGGCTTTGCAGGCCTGAGCCGCCGGCTTCCCAGCTCGCTCCCAGATCCCGGCTGACCCACAGTCCGGCATCATAGTGCCCGCCGGCAAAGATCAGGCCTGACTCAGGTTCGTGGAGCAAGGCACTGATATGATAATCGACCAGATGCTGCCCGGTGCGGGACCATTGCTCGCCTTCCTCACGTTCAAATATTTGCACGCCGTGAAGCGTGGCGACCAGCAAGCGCTTCGCCGGACCGGTCCCGGTCGTGGTAACACCGCCATTGCAAGAGAGTAGCGCCAGCATTGCAATCTATCCTCTACAGCAGCGAAACCACAGGCAGTTCGCGCATTGCCCGTCACCACGCCGACTCATCCGTTGACCTGAATAACAGGATTGTTATACGGTTCCGTATTCTATTTGGCGGAGGGAATCAAGACGTGGCTGCAAGCGGAGCTTTGAATGATGGTGGCCGCATCCTCATCATCGACTGCCATGGCCATGTCAGTGCGCCCGATGCGCTGTGGGTCTACAAGTCCCTTCTATTGTCTCACCGGGGGGAACACGGTCGGCGCTTCCCGGAGGTTTCCGACGACGAAATCCTGTATGCCGCCAACAAGAAGGAGATGGCTCCCTGCGGCCACCTCGACATGCTCGACCGGGCCGGAACGCATATGCAGCTGCTGTCGCCGCGTCCCTTCCAGCAGATGCATTCGGAGAAGCCCGGCAAGCTGGTCCACTGGTTCACCGAGGAAACAAACAATATCATTGCCCGGACAGTGAAACTGTTGCCGGAGCGATTCTTTGGCGTCGCCGGACTGCCGCAAGTGGCGGGCGACCCGATTACGGATGCGCTGCCCGAACTGGAGCGGGCGATCAAGACTCTGGGCTTCAAGGGCTGCCTGCTCAACCCTGACCCGTTCGAGAACCGGCCCGGCACCGAACCGCCAGCGATGGGTGACCGTTACTGGTATCCGCTGTACGAGAAGCTGTGCGAACTGGATGTGCCTGCCCATATCCATAGCGCGAGTTCGCATTCCGAACGCGTCCCCTACACACTCAATTTCCTGCTCGATGAAACGACTGCGGTCTACGGGTTGCTGCATAGTGACGTGTTCAAGGATTTTCCGGCGCTGAAAATCGTCGTCAGCCACGGCGGCGGCGCGATTCCCTATCATGCAGGACGCTTCCACGCCTCCGCACTGCGCCGCGGCGAGAATTTTTACGATCAGTTGCGCCAGCTCTATTTCGACACCGTCCTCTACAACGAGGAATCGCTGCGGCTGCTGATCAAGACCGTAGGGGTCGACAATTGCTTGTTCGGGGCGGAATGCCCCGGTGTCGGTTCGGCGGTCGATCCGGAAACCGGCCATACGTTGGATCACATCGCTCCCTTCATCCAGAGCTTCGACTGGCTGAGCGATGCCGAGAAGGCCAAGATCCTGTCGGGCAATGCGATCCGCGTCTTCAAGCTGGAAGGCACCGGCTGATGGCAGAGATCGTCCTGGGCATCGGCACCAGCCATGGCCCGATGCTGGTCACCGACACCAGCCAGTGGGCAGGACGCCTGGCCTTTGACCAGAGCGTCCGGCACGCCTGGCGCGGCGGGTCATGGAGCTATGACCAGCTTGTTACCGAGCGTGCGGACCAGAACTTTGCGGCCCGGATCACCTCCGATGCAATGATCGCCCATTCGCAGCGTTGTACGCATGCGCTCGACCGGCTTGCCGAGATTTTCGAGGAAGCAAAAATCGACGTCGCCGTCATCTTCGGCAACGATCAGATGGAAATCTTTGACGAGCGCCTGATCCCGGCATTCGGCGTATTTTTCGGCGAGACCATCACCAATTATGAATTCACGCCCGAACGCATGGCCAAACTTCCACCAGGCGTCGGCGTATCGCTTCCGGGATACATCCCCCTGGGCGGGGCCGAATATGCCGGGCATCCCGAACTGGCGCGCAGCATCATTGATCAGGCCATGGCAGATGAATTCGATGTGGCTGCGATGAAAGAACTGCCCAAGCCGGAAACGCCCCATGCCTTCGGCTTTGTCTATCGCAGGATCATGCGGGACAGGCCCGTGCCCAGCGTGCCGTTGCTGATCAACACATTCTATCCGCCGAACCAGCCGAGCGTGAAGCGCTGCTACAACTTCGGAAAATCGGTACTGCGGGGAATCGAAAACTGGAAGAGTGATGCGCGCGTGGCTGTCCTCGCATCGGGAGGGCTGACCCATTTCGTCATCGACGAAACCATCGACCAGCTGTTCTTCAAGGCGATCGAAGAGCGCGGCATTGCCCGGCTCGCCGATCTGGGCGAAGCCGTGTTCCAGGACGGCACTTCGGAACTGAAGAACTGGATCCCGCTGGCAGGAATGATGGCCGAGCTTGGCCTCGGCCATCAAATCATCGACTATGTGCCTTGCTATCGCAGCGAGGCTGGCACGGGCAACGCCATGGGCTTTGTTGTTTGGCAGTGAAAGGGATTACCAATGCCTGATACACCGGCGGCCTTGGTCGCCCGTTTGCGGAAGCTGGACTGCTGCGCCGTTTCGGACGCTTTGGACCGGCTTGGGCTTAACGGTCAGGTTACCGGGCTGCCCCAGCAATCCGGGCATGGCCGGATCGCAGGCCACGCGGTGACCGTCCGCCTGGGCACCGGTGCGCCGCCGCCAGGCCCGCCACGACACCTCGGCACGAGTGCGATCGAACTATCGGGGCCGGACAATGTCATCGTTGTGGAACAGAAAACCGGCGTTGAGGCAGGTTGCTGGGGCGGGCTGCTGACCCTGGGTGCCCTGACACGCAAGGTCGCGGGCGTCATTGCCGACGGACCGGTGCGCGATATCGACGAAGCGCGCGCCTATGATTTTCCGATTTTCACCAACCAGACCACCAGCTTCACCGCGCGCGGCCGGGTGGTCGAAAAGGAGACAAACGGCCCCATCACGATTGGCGATCTTGCCGTCAATCCGGGTGACTATGTCGTTGCCGACAGCAGCGCCTGTGTTTTCATCGCGCCGGACAACATCGAGCGCGTCCTCGCCGCCGCCGAGGAAATCGTGGCGCGCGAGGCGGCGATGGCCGAGGCAATCCGCTCCGGCATCGCCATCGGCGACGTCATGGGTGGCAATTACGAGCATATGCTGGAGAGCAGATGACCATGGCTGACGACAAGATGGCTGGCGACAAGAATGTCGCCCGCGCAGCAAAGATGGAAACTGCCACGATCAGCGATGCGCTCGACCGGCTTGGGATTGCCGGACAGTGCTACCAGATCAAGGGCCGCGATCCCGGCTTTCGTCTGGCCGGGCGCGCCTTCACCATCCGCTGCGGCCCGAATTCGACTCCGCCCGGCACCGTCGGCGATTATATCGACGATGTTCCGGATGGCAGTGTGATCGTCATCGACAACGGCGGCCGCACCGACGCCACCATCTGGGGCGATATTCTGACCGAGATCGCGCACCGCCGGAAGCTGGCGGGGACAGTCATCGACGGCATCAGCCGTGACGTGCATCTTTGCCGGTCGCTCGGCTATCCGGTATTCGCCAAGGATCACTGGATGCGCACCGGCAAGGACCGGGTTCAGGTCGAAGAAATCGGCGGCGTCGTAAACATTGGCGGAGCGCGCGTCGCGCCCGGCGACATATTGGTGGGCGACCCGGACGGTGTGCTGGTGATTCCACGCGAACATGAAGACGCGGTGCTGGCTTCGGCGGAGCAAATCCACACCGCCGAAGAACACATACGAAGCGCCGTCCGGGGCGGCATGCGGCTGGACGAGGCGCGCCAGCAACACAACTACCACCAGCTTCAGACGCGCGAAAAATGATTTCCCGAAGTCCTGAAGCGCGACCCCAACGGCAGGTGAACAATCGATGCGCCAATATTTTCTGATCCAGTACGACCAGACCGGCAATGCCGAGTTGCGCGAGGAGAAGCGCGGCATGCATATCGCATTCCGCAAGGCGCTGGGCAATGCGCTGGCGCTGGCCGGACCTTTGCTCGACGATGACGGAACTCCGGAGGGCAGCGTCATCATTCTTGCTGCTGCCGACAAGGCAGAGGCAGAACGGATTGCGGCCAGCGATCCCTTTGTTGAAGCCGGCCTGCTGGAACTGCGCTCTGTTCAGATGATGCGTATTGCCGCGATGATTCCGCCCTGCAGTTAGGGTCTCCTAAACGCCTGAGATGGTGTCCCACGGCGTGATATAGCCGTCGGCTTTTCGAGTTTCACTTCGACCCGTTCGATCCGACCGGCGAACGCGCCTTCACCGGTATAATCGGGAGAGACCGGCGCACCCGTGTCGCGCCCGGTATCAAACGATTCACCAAAGCCGACTGGGATCGTAACAGTCCGCTCGATATGCCCTTGTCCCACCTGATTTCCGTCAACAAAAATGCGCATGGTACCGCCGCCGCCCGGAGTGGCACCATCGGCGGAGAACGCGAAGCGAATTCTGGCCTTGCCAGGCGGCACAGCGTGCTCGCCAACAATACGCACCTGGTCAACTGCCGCTTCGGATCGTGCCGAGAATACCACCGGGCGGCCATCCTTGAGATAGAAGCTCCATCCGCCGAAACGGCTGCCCACGGCGGCGATTACGCCATCGGACGCGCCAGCACCAACCACGATGTCGGCTTCGACCGAGAAGGACTTACCGAAAAGCTGCGGGGCAGCCGTCTTGGTTACACTGACATTCGGCCCCCAGTAGGTAAAGCTTGTGCGGGTAGCCGGGTGGTTGGCAGCCGATGAATCGTTGCGCGCGCCAAAACTGTCGTCCAGCGGCAGTATCTGGTTCTTCTCGGCCTCACGCCACCACAATTGCTGAAGCTGCCTGAGGCGCCCCGGTTCCGATGCCGCCAGATCGCGCGACTGGGTGAAATCGTGCGAGAGATCGTACAGCTCCCAGCTATAGCCGGTATCGGGCGAATCGAGCTTGGCGCTGAAATCCCAGGGGGCACGGCGCGGCGTCGTGTTGGCCAGCCAGCCATCGCGATAGATCGCCCGGTTCGCAAACAGTTCATAAACCTGCGTCTTGCGCCGATCAGGTGCGGCAGCGTCGGCAAAGCTATAGGCCAGGCTGATACCATCCGTGCTTAGCTGCCTTGCCCCGTTCACGACATCTGGCTGGCGGATACCGGCTGCTTCAAGGATCGTCGGCATGATGTCGGTGACATAGCCATATTGCGGGCGGATCGCACCGCCAGCCGGGACATGTCCCCGCCATGAAATGACCAGCCCGTTGCGCGTACCACCGAGATGTGAGGCAATCTGCTTGGTCCATTGAAAGGGAGTGTTGAGCGCCCAGCCCCAACTTGCCGGGAACAGCTCCATCGTATTGGGTCCGCCGATCTCAGCGATCCGCGCGGCCTGTTCAGCCGTGGTTTCGCGAACGCCGTTCGCCATTTCCCCCGCTTCATTGAGCTTGCCAACCAGCCCGCCTTCGGCGGTTGCGCCATTGTCACCCTCGATGAAGATCACCAGTGTGTTGTCGAGCTTGCCCATGCGCTCCAGCTCATCGAGCATCCGCCCGAATTGGGCGTCCTGGAATGCCAGCATGGCTGCATAGACCTCCATCATGCGGGCATCGACGCGGCGCTTGTCATCGCTGAGCGTCGACCAGGCAGGCAGCAGCGTCGGCCGGGGAGTCAGGACAGCATTCTGGGGAATGATCCCCATTTCCTTCTGGCGGCGAAATGTCTCTTCCCGCAGCGCATCCCAGCCCCCGTCGAACCGTCCCTTGAATCGCGCAATCCAGTCGGCAGGAGCCTGATGCGGAGAATGCGCCGTTCCGGGCGCAAAATAGACAAAGAATGGTTTCTCCGGAGCGGCTGCGTCCTGATTGTGAAGCCAGTCAATAGCGTCATCGGCAAGATCGCGGTCGAGGATATAACTTGCCGACCGGCGCGACATGTCTACTGGTATGGTATTGCGATAGAGGCGCGGCTCGAACTGGTTGATGGCCCCGCCGATGAAACCGTAAAAATACTCAAAACCCAGGGCATTTGGCCAGAGGTCGAATGGCCCGGCAGCTGACGTCTCCTTGCGCGGCACATTGTGATGCTTGCCAAAGAATGCCGTATTGTAGCCATTGTCCTTCAGCACTTCGGCAATCGAGGCGGCGCTCCTGGGGATCCTGGCCGAATAGCCCGGATAATCGCTGGCGAGATCGACAATCGAGCCGGTTCCCACTCTGTGGGGATTGCGGCCGGTCAGCAAAGCCGCCCTGGTAGGAGAGCACATCGCTGCCGTCTGGAAGCGATTGTAGCGCACCCCCATGCGCGCGAGACGATCAAGGTTGGGAGTCGGGATCGGCCCGCCAAAAGCAGACGATGCCCCGAAGCCGACATCGTCGGTCATCACCAGCAGCACATTCGGCGCTCCGGCAGGTGCCTTGACGGGTGCCACTGCGGCGGGAACAGATTGTGCGGCGGTCCTGCCGATCTTTCCGGCAAAGGGCACCGGTGGGCGCGGCAAGATGGAGCCGTCCGCCGGTTCGGCTTGCTTCGCTTGCAATGGCAACGAGGCCGCCAGTCCAGCCGATGCGAGAAACAATGCGATCCAGTGCCGCACAACATTCGACATGGCTTCTCGGCCTCTACCTGAGTTAGATAAATCGTACTGCGTCTACACGCAATTCAACCGCCCACCACCACTTGCCAGGGCGAAAACTGGTAGAACCGGCAAGCAGACAGGCGCTTCCCCGGTCCAAGAGAAGCGCCTTCCTAGCTAGATCGGTCAGAACTTCACACGAACCCGCGCGCCGAATGTCCGTGGCGGAGCGATTTGCCCGACGACTGCATCACTCAGCGCAGCCGATTGGACGCCGCCGGTATAGACCGGCGTATTGCCGATATTCCTGATAAATGCGCTGACCAGGAAGCGGCTGTTTTCCGACGTCCAGGTGAGCGAGGCATTGAACAGCTGGTATGACTTGGCGCGCGACAAGGCAGTGAAGTTGTTAGACAGGAAATAGCTCGACGAGAACGTCATGTCCGCATTGAAGGCGAGGCTCCCGGAACCGCTAAGCGACTGCACATGCTCGTATGCGATTCTTCCCGACCACATCGGTGCCCGCACCAGCGGGTAGCCGCTGCAATCGCGTGTTGTTGTCGTGCCTGAAACGGCCGTACCGCAATTGATCGTGGGATCGGCAGCGCCGGTATAGCTGTAAACGTAGCTGTCATATTTGGAGTGAAGATATTCAGCCTCTGCAGACAGCGTATCGTTGGGAGAAAGCTGGCCCACTATGCTCGCGTCCATGCCATACATCGTCACCTTGCCGGCATTTTGCGTGACCAGCACATTGCCGATCGGCAACAGCGCCAGGAAGGTTTCCTGCTTGTCCTTGTAGTCCCAATAAAACGCTTCGACGTTCACTTGCAGGCGATTGTCCAGGAAACGGTTTTTGGAACCGATCTGGTAGGCCACCAGCCGTTCCGGCTTATAGCTGTTGCCCGGGGCGACATTGGCATAGAAACCGCCTGCCTTGAAACCGCTGGCTACGGTTGCATAAAGCATCGATTGCGGCGCGACGTCATATTCCAGGCCAACCCGGAAATTGGTGGCATGGTCAACTCTATCTCCCGAAATCGTTACACCGGTAACGGGAAAGACAGCGTCAGTTCGATAGACCGGGAACTGCGGTATCGGGCCGAACACACTCCCGGTATAACCGACAACGATCTTCTTTTCCCAAGTATAGCGAACGCCGCCAATCAGGCGAAGCTGTTCATTTAGGCTGTAATTGGCTTCGCCGAAGATCGCCCAGGTTCGGTCATCGCGCCGCGGGCTGACGCTGGCATTGACGAAAGAACCTGGTGGAATCGGGATGCGACTCTGCGCTTCATCGTTCACATTTTCGCGCGATCCGAAGGCACCGACCACCCACTTGAATGCGGATGCATCGGGCGACGACAGGCGCGCCTCCATCGACAGCTGGCTGCTCTTGGTCCGCTGGAAGCTGGCCACAACCAGTGCGGCGCGGTTCAGGGAAGTCGCGTCCGATTCAACATAACTCGGCAACAAGGTAAGCGTTGCCCAACCCATCTTGTGCTCAAACGTCGCAGAAAGACCATAGACATTGATATCCTGGAATGCGTCACGCTTGAGCAGCGGGCCTGCAGTCGGATTGGTTGCAGTGACCCGTGCAACCATCGCCGGGTCGGTCGGACCAGCCCAGGGATTGGATGGCGGCGCAACCGGTGATGTCGTGGTTGAGCCGTCGAATCGCCTGGCGATCACTGCTGCGGTACCGATTCCACCCAAATGCGAATAGAAACCTGAAACCAGCAGCGAGGTGTCGGTGCTTGGAGCGATCAGCACCTGCGCCCGGACACCCCAAGTCTTTTCATCGTTATAGCCATCGGTGAGATAGCCGTCGCGATCAACCACCTGTCCTGACAGGCGGAAAGCCACCTTGTCGCTGGCAGCGAGATTGAGTGCCGCGGTGCCGCGCAGCGCCTTATAGTCCCCGGCCTCGAACTCCGCGAAACCGCCGGTCTCGAACTTCGGTTTCGCGGCGATCAGGTTGATTGCACCCGACGAGGCATTGCGCCCATACAGGGTTCCCTGCGGGCCCTTCAGCACCTCGATCCGCTCGAGATCGTAGAACGAGCCGCTGGCCTGATAGGATTTTGGATAATAAATGCCATCGACATTGATCGCGATAGCCGGATCGGTTGCCGCGTTGATCGTGCGATCACCGACGCCCCTGATCGAGACTTGCAACTGCGGACCGTTGCGCGAAATGGTCAACCCCGGCACCAGCTTCTGCAATGCCGCCGCGTCAGAAACGCCCTGACGCGCCAGTTCTTCTGCACCGACCGCCGCAATGGCGCGCGATTCTTTCTGAAGATTCTCGGAGCGCCGCGACGCTGTTACGATGATGTCCGAAAGCCCAGTATCGCTTCCGCTTGAGGAAGCGGCTTCACCGCCTGTTCCCTGAGCCCAAGTCGGCGCAGCGGAAAAGCCGAGCGCCAGAGCAAGGATCGGCAACGATGCACCGATACGGACCGACCGCTTGCGGATGGGCATTGCTGCGTGACCGCAATTTATTTCCGTCACATTGTCATCAGCCGCCGCAAAGGACGCCGGGCCGGTCGAGCGGGCTCGATTTATAAAGCTCAATTTTGCCTCCCTAGTTTTCAGTCCGATCAGACTTCACCTTGCCCTGCCCGATAAATAGAATATGCATATATGTCTACTGATATTTTATGCTAAATCGCTAGGCGGCTGGTAGATGTCTGAAAATCCAGAGCATCCAGGCATGTCGCGCCGCCGGGACGGCGGCACCTGCGTTCATGAGTCTGTGCGGAATCAGTATGAAATCTGCCGAAACATCCGATGCGCAATCAGCCGTATCGACACCGGCACCCGTGGTTCGCTTGCAGCATGCAGCTATTTGCTCGATTGCATCGGCGAATCGCCGTCAGGTACAAATGGCCAGAGAACCGCCAGCAACCCGCAAAGGGCAATTCCTGCGGCAGCCCAAAATGCCCGGTTGAGCGATACGAAGGGATCACCGCCGCTCCCACCGATCGCCAGAACCATCACCGATCCCAAGGCAATGCCGAGTTGCTGGCAAGTGAATGCCAGAGCCGAGACCGCACCCTGCTGATGCGACGGCTGCGGCCCAACGATGACCGCCGTGAGCATCATCACGGTGAAAATGCTGCCCGCCGCTCCCAGAAGCATCGGAAGCATGACATTACCCGGATAACCATGACCGGCACTCATGAAGCCATTGGCGAAAAGTCCGCCGATCAGCAAAGCCAATCCGATCTGCACATTGCGCGACAGCGCGAAGCGGCCCATGAACCAGCCCGTCAGTTGACCCATAACGGTTGCCGAAAGCGCGTGCGGCAACATCCCCAGCCCCGCTTGCGCAGCCGACCAGTGCATGCCGCGCTGCATGACCATCCCCGGCAGGATGAACAGTGCAGAAGAGGCTGCCATCGCCGCCATCATGGCGATAATGGCTGGCTTGACCCCCGAATAAGAAAAAGCATCAAGCGGCAACAGGGGTGAATTTGCCCGCCGCTGGGAGCGGATGAAGAGCATCGCCAATACGAGACCGGTCCCGCCGAGAATCAGACGCGGCACCGCGCCCTCCACCAGTCCCGATCCGCCGGAAATCGCTGTGACGAGTGCAACAAGTGCCGCAACAACAAGCGCGGCTCCGGCAAAATCGAATCGCTGCCCGACAGCCGGTCGCCCGCCCGGAAAGATCAGCCGGACAAAGAGAAGCAACGTGGCCATGAGCAAGGCTGTGAGCAAAAAGGCCGAGCGCCACCCCAGATGGGTTGCCAGCCAGCCTTCTAGACCCGGCCCGACCAGCAGGGAAAGCCCTTGCACCATACCGAAAACCCCGAAAGCACGATGGCGCGGTGGCCCATCGGGAATGGCGGTGGTAATGATCGAAAAGTTTGCCGGGATCATGATCGCCGCACCAAGCCCGAAGATCAGTCGGCCCAGCAACAGAACAGCAAAGCTTGGCGCAAATCCGGCAATCAATGAGCCCGATGCGGCAATGGCAAGGCCCACGGAGACACTCGTCCGCCGCCCGAATATGTCGGCAAGACGTCCGCCGATCAGCATCATGCTGGCGATAACCAGGGCAGGAAAGCTGACAAGCCGGCTGAGTGTGATGGCACTGACTGCAAAATCCTGCCCGATCGAGGGCAGCAACACCCCCATCGCGACCAGATCGACAGTCATCATCATCTGAACGCCGCCGACGACCAGCGTCAGTGGGAGATAATTGACCGAGCCACTCGTATCCTCAGACGATTTCATATTCCGATCCCTTGATTTCCAGCAAGTCTTGCCGCGCAGCAGTTGCCGCCTCACCACATTTCGTGGCGATTGGCTGTCTCGCGGGGAACTGGCTGGCGGAGATCCCAATGTTCGGAAATCCGGCCATCTCTGACGCGGAATATGTCAACGTTGGCGGTGCGAAGGCCTTTGGCCGGATAGTAGGTCAGCCGGTGCTGAAGGACATAGTCGCCCTCGGCAATCGTCCGCATCGGTCCCATTAGCGGCATTGTCGTGCGTCCCTTGCCGAACTCCCTGCCCAGATAGGCCAGCGCGCCAGCCGGACCATCGCCGATCTCGGGGCTGTGCTGACGGTAGTCCGGTGTAAGCCAGCGCGAAATTGCCGCAGCGACATCGCCTCCGCGCAAGGCCAGTGCATAGTCGGAGACGACCCTGAGCGAGGCAAGCCGGTCCGCTGTCCTGTCAGGCAGCCCGCACGCAGGCGCGGCTATAGTGCTGCCAGCCGCACGGGCGCTTGCATAGTCTTCACCCTTGCCGCAGCCCATGCCATTGTTATGCGCCATAGCCTGAGGGCGCGGCTGAATCACATCCCAGTGCTCAACGATTCTGCCATTGGCCACGCGCCAGATATCGACAAATACGCGCCCGGGATCGTTAGGTCCGACGAACAGTTGATGGTGCAGTGCAAACAGATCGCCATCAACCAGCAGAATATTGTCGACATTGGCCCAGCGGGAAAGCACAGAACCGCGACGCGCTTTGCGGTCGAAGAAGGTCCGATGCGCGGCGACGCCGTCGCCGATCTCCGGATTGTGCTGCACAAAATCGGGGGCAGCAAAATGCTCATAGGCGCCGCCCATGTCGCCATTGACGAACATGCGGGTAAGAAAGGCCATCGCCAGCGCACGGGTCTGCCGGGTTTGCGCCTGATGATCGGCTGGCTGATGATTGGCGGATTGCCGAACAGGACTGGCACCGGCACCTGCCAGCAAGCTGCCATGCGCTGCCGGGAGCAGCGTCAGACACAGGACCGCCGCACCCCATTTCAACGGGTTCACGTCACAACCCTTCGAATCAGCGTCCGCCGGACGTCTCCTCTACGACCAATCCAGACATACCCCTGCATCACCCGCCGCTCCGATCCATATTTGCTATACTAAATCATATATTATACCAGGCGTCTATAGCGTCAATGACGGGAAATCATCAACCTAGAAATTTGGCATTCCCGCTCAGAATTATCTCATAAAAGTCCATATATATAGATATATGGTGACAGTCGGCAGAGCCGCATACGCAGAAAAATCCGTCGAAGAGGGCATTGCCACCACCTAGCCATATAATACTTTTTTGTAGACATATTTCTAGTGACAATGCTAATCAACCCTATCAGGCGCGAGCTTCAATCGCGACAAATGCGGAGTGGGCAGGATATGAAATTTCTCCAGGGCAAGGTTGCGGTCGTCACCGGAGCGGCACGAGGGATTGGCGCGGAACTGGCACGCGCGCTGGCTGCGGAAGGCGCGGCTGTGGTCGCTACGGACATCCTGGACTGCACCGATACGGTCGCGAACATTGAATCCCAAGGCGGTCGCGCACTGGGCGTCGTTGGCGACATCAGCTCGCCCGAGGCCGTCGCCGAGATTGCCGAGCGCAGCAACCAAGCCTTCGGGCCTGCCCACATCCTGGTCAACAATGCCGGGCTACATCCCAATCCAATGCCGTTCGAGGATCTAACCTTCGAATATTGGAAGCGGACTGTAGCAGTCAATCTCGACGCGATGTTCCTGACAATTCAGGCGTTCCTGCCCCAACTCAAGGCCAATGGCTGGGGCCGGATCATCAACATCTCGTCGTCATCGGTGAATGTCGCGCCGCCCAATGGCGCGCCCTATGTGGCCAGCAAAGCGGGCGTCGTTGGCCTGACCCGAGCGGCGGCAACCGAATTCGGCAAATATGACATCACAGTCAATTCGGTCGCCCCCAATCCCGTGCGTACGCCAGGTGCCGACGGCGCAATCAGCGAGGATATGTTCCAGTTCATCGCACAGATGCAGCCGATCCCCAAGGTCATGGAACCAAAACATCTCGCCGGAACGATCCTGTTCCTGTGCACCGACGGTGCGGAATTCATCACTGGCCAGAATCTGCATGTCGATGGCGGCATGGTGCGCGCCGGCTGAGCGCGCATTTTTCCAACTCGGGACCGGGTGCAGGCCCGGATAGCTTGCCCCTCACCTGCGAATGCCGCTGCCAGCCCTTTCGGAGATTCGCCTGGTGACAAGGGTCAGCAGTTCTGATATAGAATACATAATTGCCTAGCAAAGGAGCGCGCGACCGTGCTTTCCCACGAAGATAATGAAACGCTGGTTCGCATCGGTCAGGGCACAGCCATGGGCAACGTCATGCGCCGGTTCTGGATGCCGGCGCTGCTGGAAAGCGAGCTTGCGGAGAATGACGGCACGCCGGTGCGGATAAGGCTGCTAGGCGAAGAACTGGTCGCCTTCCGTGACAGCCAGGGCCAGATCGGCCTGCTCGATGAACACTGCCCGCATCGCGGTTCCTCGCTCGCACTGGGGGTCAACGCCAATTGCGGCCTGCGTTGCCTGTTCCATGGCTGGAAATTCGATGTCACCGGCCAGTGCACCGACACACCTGCAGAACCCGAGGGCGCAACGCTGGCCAAGGCGATGCGCGTGAAGGCCTATCCGACCAGAGTTGCTGGCGGCATGATATGGACTTACATGGGCCCAAGAGAGGCCGAGCCGCCCTTCCCCCATTTCCCCTGGTTCGATATGCCGCCCGGACATTGCGAGGCATTCAAGGTCATCTACGAATGCAATTATGCGCAAGCGATCGAAGGCGCCATCGACTCCGCCCATGCCGGGGTTCTCCACCGCGAAAGCCCCTGGGGCCAGGAAGCCAAATATCCGCATGAGCGCGATCTTCAGCCGAAGCTGGAGTTCGAGTACACAAATTACGGCCTGCGCTATTGTGCGGTCCGCAAAGACGGTGACCAGGGCCACGCCCGCATCACCCAGGTGCCGCTGCCGTTCTGGACCTTTATCCCGCCCGACGGCGGAAATTCGCCCGCATTCCGGCGCAATCGCATTCTGATCAATGCCTTCGTGCCGCGCGATGACGAAAGCACCTGGCACATCCAGTTCTTCTACGATGAGACTCATCCGATTGACCGCGCGCACCGGCTCGATGAAGCAGGCACGCATCATGACGCGAACTTTTTCAAGCTCGTCGGGAACAAGCAGTGGTACAATCAGGACCGCGAGATGATGCGGACGACCAACATGTCGGGCATTACCGGCATCGCCGCGCAGGACCACGCGGTCAGCGAGACCATGGGCAAGATCGCCGATCGCACAAAGGAGCATCTCGGGCGCAGTGACATGGCCGTCGTCGCATGGCGGCGGCTGATGCTGAAGGCGGCGCGCGATCTGGCTGCGACCGGAAGCCTGCCGCAGGCGGATCAGGCCATGATCGACTGGCACAAGGTAACTGCTGAAACCTTTGTCTTTTCGATGAAGGAGCAAAGCTGGAAGGACGTGATGCCGCTGCCTGAAGAGCTGCATCCTGCAATATCGACCGCTGCCTGAGTGACGGTCGCAAGGTGATTGTCGATACTCATTGCCATGCCTCGTCCCGATGGTACGAGCCGGTCGATACGCTGTTATTCAATATGGACCGGTGCGGTGTCGGCAAGGCCGTGCTGGTGCAGCTGCTGGGCAGCAATGACAGCAGTGACATGATCGCAGCCAGGAACACACATCCTGACCGCTTTGTCTACATTGGCGCGATCGACCCTGCTTCTCCGCATTGTTTTCGTACCATCGAAGCAACCGCAGCGGCGGACTCGTGCGGCCTGCGCATGCGTGCCAATTGGCGCAGCGATGGCGATGATCCGCTCGCAATCTGGCGATTGGTCGAAAAATCGGGCTTGCGTGTTTCCATGGCCGGGACGGCGGCGAGCTTCACCGATGGCAGCCTTGCGGAAATCGCTCAGGCTTGTCCAACCCTGCATATCGTGCTGGAACATCTTGGAGGACTGGCACGCCCCGACGCGGGCGACAGGACTGCCGCCCTCCCCCTGCTCTGCGCGCTTGCCGCCCATCCCGGCATATCGCTGAAGCTCACAGGTCTTGGCCAGATCGCGCCGCGCGCACCGAATCTCGACACCGACGTGCCGCCGCTCGACCTGACGGGCGTCCAGCCGCTGCTTGCAGCGCTGCTGGCGGCCTTCGGTGCCGGGCGACTGATGTGGGGCAGCGACTTTCCGCCGGTGGCAGCGCGGGAAGGCTATGCCAATGCGCTCGACTGGACCCGGGCACTGCTAGCCGAGCATTGGCCCGCCGCTGTGGAGCCCTGTTTTGGTGGGAACGCCCGGAGGTTCTTTGCCCTTGATTGCGCCTGAAATCTCCGCACCGCCAGACCGGAAGGCTGCGCCGATGCTGACCCGCACGCAGATTGCGCTGCTTGCCGGCTTTGGTGCCATCGCTCCGCTGTCGATCGACATGTACCTGCCCGCCATGCCGCAGCTGGCGGGCGATCTTGCCGTCACCGCGCAACAGGCCGGACAGAGTGTATCGGTGTTTTTCGCGGGCGTCGCGATTGGCCAGCTCGTCGCTGGCCCCATGTCGGACAGGTTGGGCCGCAAGCCGCTGATCCTCGGCGGCCTGATGCTCTACCTCGCGGGATGCGTGGCAGCCATAGTCACATCTGATTTCACAATGCTGCTGGCGGCGCGTCTCACCCAGGCGCTGGGCGCCTGTGCCGTGACTGTCGCCGGACGGGCGATCGTTCGCGACAAGTTGGACCATGCTGAATCCGCACGCCTGTTTTCGCTGCTGGCGCTGATCGGCGGCATGGCGCCCATCCTTGCACCCAGCATCGGCAATCTCATTATCGGGTTTGGGCAATGGCGGGCCATATTCCTGGCCATGGCCATAGCAGGAGTGGCGCTGCTTTGCGGCACGCTGTTTTCGCTGCCAGAGACACGGTCAGCCGAAACAGCAGATCAGGCGCGCGCGGAAATGCCGTTACGCGCCTACCGGTTGCTGCTCGGCAATCGCACGATATTGGGCAATCTTGCGGCAGCAGCATGCAACAGCGCCTGCATGTTTGCCTATATCGCCAATTCCCCTGCGGTGCTGATGCAGGGCTACGGCGTCAGCCGCACACATTTCGGTCTGCTCTTCGCGGTCAACGCGATTGGCCTGATTGCCGCGAGCCAGCTTAATCGTGTGATGCTCAAGTCGCGCAGCCCGGACCGGATATTGCGAGGATCGGCGCGCAATGCGATCGTCCTTGCCATTCTTTTCGGGCTATTCGCAGGGACCGGCTTTGGCGGCTTGTGGTCGTTGGCATTGCTCCTCTTCGTTGTCATATCGAGTGCGGCAATCGTGCAGGCGAATACGCTGGCGGGGGCTCTGGCGGTCGATCCGACCCGCTCCGGCGCGACCTCGGCCCTGTTTGGCGCCTTTACCTTCGCCGCCGGGACTGTCGCATCCTGGATAGCCGGCCTGATCGAAACCGGGTCCGGAATGGGCCTGGCAGTGACCATTGCAGCATGTCTGCTGGGTTGCGCTCTGGCGATCCATGCGCGGCCTGGCCGGAATGAGGACTAGGCTATGAAGGATCTGCAACTGGGTGCACTACAGATCAGTCGGGTTCAGGAGGGGGAGAACCCGCTTCCGCTGTCGATGGCATTGAACGGCGTGACCAGACAGGATCTGATCCGGCTTCAGCGCTGGTATCGGGATCCGTTCCTGCGCGACGATCCGGTCGAAGCAGGCCTGCTGCTGAGCATACATAGCTTCGTCCTGCGTATCGACGGACTGACCATTTTGATTGACAGCTGCAATGGTAATCACAAGCAGCGGTCACTTGCCTTCGTGCACATGCTGGAGACTGATTATCTGGCCAGGCTGGCACGAGCCGGCTGCCATGTGAATGATATCGACATCGTCATGTGCACACATCTGCACGCCGACCATGTTGGCTGGAACACAAGGCTCGACAACGGGAGATGGGTGCCCACCTTTCCTAATGCCCGCTATCTCTTTGGCCGAGTGGACTACGAATTCTTCAGCCAGCAGACGCACGAGGAATTCCACCGCGAAGCCTATCAAGACAGTGTGCTTCCGGTAATCGAGGCTGGACGCGCCGAGTTGATCGAAAACGACGCCATTGTACACCGGGAAATTGGCGACGGCCTGTGGCTGGAGAGTGCGGCAGGCCATTCGCCCGGCAATCTGTGCATCCATGCAGAACGGGGTCGCGGCCACGCCATTTTTTCAGGTGACTGTTTCCACCACCCTATCCAGCTGATCCGCCCAGACCTGCCGTTTTTCGCCGATGCATCGAGTGCCGACGCGGTAGCGGTGCGCAAGCGATTGATGGAAACCTACGCAGACACCAGCGCCGTGTTTTTCCCCGCTCATTTTGCCGGTGCCACCGCAGGCCGGGTTTTCCGGGACGGCGACGCATTCCGCTATGGATATCTGTGATGCAAACCGTCCGCCATTGCCCGTGCCACGCTACAGTCATGTCTCGATAGCGCGCCTTATCGCAATTCGAGCTGGGATCTATTGCCCCGGTTCAACCTGGAAGGAGATGTCATGAAGACCCGCGCCGCTGTTGCCTTTGCCGCCAAACAGCCTTTGGAGATCGTCGAGCTGGACCTCGAAGGGCCCCGGCCAGGCGAAGTGCTGGTCGAGATCATGGCGACCGGCATCTGCCACACCGACGCCTATACGCTCGACGGGCTCGACAGCGAGGGGCTGTTCCCGAGCATTCTTGGCCACGAGGGCGCAGGCGTAGTGCGCGAGGTGGGCGCGGGCGTGACCTCGGTGAAGCCGGGCAATCACGTCATCCCGCTCTACACCCCCGAATGCCGCCAGTGCAAAGCCTGCCTCTCGGGCAAGACCAACCTGTGCACCGCGATCCGCGCCACCCAGGGCCAGGGGCTGATGCCCGACGGCACCAGCCGCTTTTCCTACAAGGGGCAGACCATCTTCCACTACATGGGCTGCTCGACCTTCTCGAACTTCACCGTGCTGCCCGAGATCGCCGTCGCCAA
>JAHFPT010000185.1 GCA_023266625.1 Novosphingobium sp.
GGAACGCCGGCCTGCGCCATGCTCAGCATCGGCACTTCGATGCCCAGCGGCACGTGCACGGGGATGACCGCCAGCAGTTCCCGCAAGGGGATCTCGCCGGTGCCCGGCACCAGTCGCTCGCGCGTGGCTTCCGCCAGATAGTCGCCTCCCGTCGGCTCCATCCTGATGTCGCAGAGCTGGACATATTCTATGATGTCGGGCGGGAGCAGGGCGACATCCCGGGGCGTGCTGCCGGAACGGAACAAGTGCATGACATCGATCAGCAGGCGAAAATTCGGTTTGCCAACCCGCGCGATCATCGCTGTCGCCTGGTCGAGGTGGTTGAGCGGATGATAGGGTGCGTATTCCAGGGTCAGAGCGCGAAATCCGCACTCGGCGGTCATTTCGGCAAGGCGCGAGAGCTGGTCGAGGCTGCGCTCCGGATCGGGATCGAGGCAGCGCGTGCCGATGCGCTGGGCTCCCAGTTCCGCATAGAGATCGAGGTCGGCGGCATAGTCATCGACCTCGACATTGGCCAGCACAGTCGCGCCTTCGCCAATCGCGATGGCGATGCCAAGATCGCGGAGCGCTGCCTTTAACTCCCGCCGAAGCGTCGCGTCGTGACGTAGCGACCACAGGGGATAGTTATCGGGATTACGCGGCGGACTGTTCAGTCCCGTCGTGATGTATGAGCAGCCCAGTTCCGCAGAGAGCTTCGCGTGATCAACAGGCGGCATTCCGAAAACGCTGGCCAATTCGATGCTGAATCTCGACATATCCTCTCCTGTCGGCAATCATCAACCACTTGGCGAATTCAACCAATGGGGTGCAGGGATGACCCCTTCAATTTAGCTGCCGATGAATTTGGTCAGTGCTGCCCGCCGACCGCCTCAGGGAATGCGGTGGCCGCACTCAGTTCCCGCCAGGCCTCGACATCACGGTCGACCGCATCCCGTTTCATGCCCCAGAACATCATCGCACCATCGCTCAGGATCAACCGCAGCGGCGGGCTGTCGCTTTCTACTGCCGCGATCATGACATTGGCGGCTTTGTCCGGATCACCCGTTTCCGTCCCGGCATGGCCGATAAGATAGTCGGCCATCTGCTGGATGACCGGTCGGTAGTCGCCAATCGTAGTCGCAGGGCGGATCATCGTGCTGGCTCCCGCAAACTCCGTTCGGAACGAGCCCGGCTCGACGATGGTCAAGCGAATGCCGAGCGGTGCGATTTCGTGGCTCAAGCCCTCGCTCCAGCCCTCCAGCGCGAACTTCGAGGCCGAATATACCGCGCAGCCGCCGACAGCCGCAAATCCGCCGACACTCGTTACCTGCAAGATATGGCCGCGGCCCTGCCGCCGCATATGCGGGAGCACGAGGCGGGTCAGTTCGACGGGCGCGTGGAAGTTCAGGTCCATCTGCGCCTGCAACTCGTCGGCGGAAAATTCTTCGGCCGCGCCAAGCGAGCCGCGCCCGGCTACATTCGCAAGAACGTCGATCCTGCCGAAATGTTCGATGGCGCGCGCAACCGCCGTCTCACGCGCTGCCGGGTCCATCACGTCGAGCGGAATGGCCAATGCCCGGTCAGGATAGGCCGCAGCCAATGCGTCAAGCCTGTCGGCCCGGCGGGCGGTCAGGACGGCTCGGTCTCCCCTCTCCAGAACGGCCTTGGCAAGCGCGGCTCCGAAGCCGCTGGAAGCACCAGTGATGAAATACGTCCGCATATTTATCCTCCTGTAACCATTGCCGATCCTACGCCAGCGGTCCCTGATCGATCATCCAGCGCACCTGGCGGCGCAGGGATTCATTCCCGTCATGTGGTAGCGCCGGGACAGCACCGGCCTCCACGGGATCCAACAAGTTCGTCGACAATGGCAGCATGCGTTGCGCGCCGCGAATAGCGAGTTCTTCGCGCAAGCGAACACGCAAGCTCACGGGGAAAATCGGGATTGTCTGCGACGTGTCGTCGACGGAGCCAAGTACCTCCGACCAGTTTTCGACCGGCACGATATTGACCACGCGATTGCTGAGTTCGTTGGAGAAATCCACCTTCCCTTCGAACTTGGAGACGATCACGCCGCCATCGATGGTGTCGCCTTTGACCCAATAGAAATCGTCTTCTGATTCTATGGCGCGCATTTCCGCTTCGAGAGAGGGGTTTGGGGCGTCCGCCGGCGTCGAGAAATAGTCGGGCAGCGTCTGGAATGCAGCATAGACCAGTTCGCCAAATGCGATCAGCTTTTCGATGGAGTCGTCGTCCGTATCGCTTTCAACATAGACCAGGCGAGTGCTGGCGCAGGCACTCTGGTTGAACTTGCCGGCCTGTATCGCCACACCGGTTGCGGCCTCGCGCATTGCGGCATCGCTCTCGAACACTTCCTTGCCCACGATGGAGAAGGAATATTTCGGGTTCATCGAAAGCAGTTCAATTCCGGGCACCAGATATTTCTGGATGTGCTGGACGGACGCCATCCCGCCCCAGGCGGTGATCTTGTCGATCCGGCTCGTGCGGATGATCTCGCTGTCCATGAACGCATCTCCGCCCTTCCAATAGGCAACCGCGAGATGCTTGGTCACCGGATGATCGGGGTTGAGGTCAATCATCGTCCGCACCACAGCATTGGCGGTCAGAGGATCGTTGGACGGTGCCTTGATCAGGCAATCGCCCTTGCTGAGCGCCGAACTGAGGACGGTGCCGGGCGCGGTAATTGGCACATTGCCGGCAATGATATGCAGATGACGGCAACCCACCGCCCTGACGCGAACCTCGGCACCTGGCCCGCTATCGGCCTGCGGCACCCATCCGTCGAGGTAAGGCAAACCAATCGCGCGATCAACCCGCGCTTCGAGCGTTGCGCGATCGAACATGTCCGGCAGCCTGTCATAAAGCGTCGACATGAGCGGCTTGGTCAGTCCGCCGGCTTCGATCGCAAGGTCGTAGGCATCCTGGAGATAGGGATTTTCCGAGAGTCTCAGGCGAGGGCCGAGGGCAGCCAGGAAATCCAGTATCTCCGACATCGGAAGATTGTGCAGATCGATGAGCCTGCCGGCATCCCCGAGAACGAGATCATGGACATGCTTGTGTGGGTCGGGTGTGCGGAATCGCGCGCCCGTGCGGCCGCCGAACTCTAAAAAGTCATCCTCCGTCGGCAAGATCACGCGGCCGCGCGACAAGATCGGAACTGTGTAGACCTTGCTCATGTTCACTGCCCCATCACATAGTCCATGAACTCGTCGTAGGCTTTCGCCGAGCCGGAGCAGGTGATCTTGTCGTCGCCGCCTTCCATTTCGCTGTAGCGGCGGATGTTGTCCTCGACGCGCGGCCCCTTCCAGCCACAGGCGCAGTCATCGTCGAAATGCACGGTGACCTCGTCTCCGCTCACGACCCCGCCCCACACGCTTTCTGCGAGCAGATCGTAGACCGCCAAGCGGCCCTTCTGCACGCCCTCGCGCGGGAGCGCCTCGCCGTTCGGCCCCATGAGCATGACGATGGTGTACGGAAAGAAGTGGTAATAGCCCTGCGAGCACTGTTGCGCATTGCCCATATTCTCCGAGAAGCCGTAGCTGGAGCATAGCCGCTCAACACCAAAAAACTCCTCGATGATCTGGCGCCAGTTGTCGGGTGCGTCCTTGAAGCCCTTCATGCCGCCACCGCCGACGACGATTGTCCCGGGCGCGAAGTCGGGCTTGATGCCCTTGTCCATGCCGGCCTGGGCGGCGCGATACAGGTCCGCGAAGAGACCGCCAATGCGGACTTGCTGTCCACGAAAATCATGGATCATCTTCTCAAACCAGACCTGCACGTCTCGGGGGCGATTCTTGCCCATTTCGATAATGGCACGCCGCTGCTCGACCAGCACCGGGTCGATGCCGATCTTGTCGAGTTCTCCCTTCTCTTCCGCAGCCTGCATCTTGCCCGAGAGCACCATGAGGTCCGCCGACATATGAATATCGTACAGCGAATGGCGGTTCTCCTCACCGCCGCACATCTCGTTGGCAAATTGCTTGCCGTTCTTGATCGCCATCTGATGGCCGCTGCGATAGCCTGGTACGAAGGTCGGCAGCTTGGTAGTGTGCGGATTGACGCCCGTCCCCGCTATCGCTGCCTGCATCCAGGCGAGGCGCCAGCCCGGCATGTCGTCCATCGATCGCGCGACGAAGCTGAGCTTGCCGGTCGTCCCGCTGGAAGTACCGATTACCATGCCATAGGATTCCAGCCGGTCGATCCAGCTGTCGACCGTTGTCAGGCCGGACAAGTCCACTATCGTCAGATCGTGCGTCGTCAGCTTGTTCAGCCACGCTGTCAGCTTCTTGAAATCACGTTTTTCCAGAATGGTTAGCGGGTAGTTCTTCAACACGCGGTGATCGAAACAGATCGGCATGACGTCCTCGATCCGCTCGATCTTGTCCACACCCTGCTTTTCCACCAGCGTCGTGAGCGCCGGGATCGCCTCCCTGAATCGCGCAAAGCGAAGTTTGAGGGCGGCGAGTTGCAGCGCATCGCGTTCCTCCTTGGGAATTGCGAGCAGATCGACATGGTGCCGTTCGGGCCAGGAGGCGGGCGTCAGGGGTGAAAGCATCAATGGCATAAACTCTCCATTCTTGTTTTGTTACCAGGCGGCCGCTTCAGGCGCGCTCTGGGCACCAGGTCAATCTGGCATTGCGGAGCGGGATCGGCGTGAACGACTGGCGAAAGGGACCAGTGCGCCGACTCGCCAGGACAATCCCATCATGACGATTTGGCCCGTCATGACGATTCGGACTATTTTCGACTGCATGTTCAGGCCTCTTCACCGGTGTCAAAGGGTGCCGACAATTTAGGATTGGACATTCTTAGCCCAGTCGGACATTATTGTCTATCTGGCTTTTTATGTCTCTATTTGGGAGCCAGGCGAGCGAGATGGTCCGGCAAAACGCCGCCAGCGCCGGGTGTTTTGAGGCATTTGACCGAAAAAGTTCGATGTGGCAGCAGGCTCAGGCAGGAAGCGCCGGATTCATGGACGAACCGTTTTGAACAAGGGGGGCTGGCATCGCTATGCGACATAAATGGGCAATGCGACATAAATGGGAAGTCCGGACGAACTGATGGAACGGCAAAAAATCAAACGGAGGGACTCCCATCTTCGCCGCGAACGGATCGTTCAGGCGGCAGTGGAGTTCTATTTCAGCGAGGGCTACAATGTCGCTCTCGAAAAGATCGCTGATCGCGCCTTGGTCGGTCGCGCGACGCTCTATCGCTTCTTTCCCGACCGGGACGCCCTGACAGCTGCGGTGATGCAGGAAGTTACAGAAGACATCACCAACCAGTTTCGCCAATGGGATGATCGCGACGACGGTTTCTTCCTCTGCCTGAAAGCCCTCGCAGTCCTGACGATCGCGAGCCACGGACTGCAGGAAATGGTGGCGTTACGCCAAAAGCCAGACATAAGGGAGCAATCTGCGCGAGAGTTCGGAGCCGCCATCGCCGCGCCGCTCGCGCGCGCAAAGGCGGCGGGGCTGGTCCGTAAAGACCTGACCAGCCGCGATGCTCTGCTGATCGCCCGTATGGTTGCGGTCGGAGGCATGTCCGAACAGAGTGGAAATACGGACGCCGGCATCGACCATGCGCTGCGCATGCTCATGCCGATCCTTGCGCCGGGCGATGCCGGTCAATCGAGATCCGCGGCGATGGAACGAGCCGAACAGCTTTGAGGGTCCCATTCGGGGAGGAACCCCTCCGACTTCAGTCAGATACTGGCTTCAGCCTTCGACTCGCTCAATAGCCTGTAACCTCGGAAAAGTGAGACTGCCTGAAGGGCGTGAAGTCTCACTTTTCCGAGGTTACAGGCTATGGGCTACAGCAAGGGTTGTCACACGACTTTTCATCACCGCTACCACATCGTCTGGGCACCGAAGTATCGGTACAAGGTGCTGCATGGCGAGGTCCGGATCTCGCCTTTGTCCTGCAGAAGGCTGCGACCGGAGAACAGGGCAAGGTCTCGATTGGCATGGCACCGATACCCGCCAAATCGCTGCTTCCAGAACTGATCTCCGGCAGCATCAACTCGAGGCCCGATGTGCGGTTCGACGTGACCGTCCGCGACGCCGATTCCCTGCTTCAGCTGCTTCTTGCCGAAGAGATCGATTTCTTCGTCTGCCTGGCCGGACAGTTGGCCCCGCCTGCGCGCGTCATCGGGACGAGGATCGCCAGGTTCCCCATGTCACTCCTCGTTCGCGCCGAGCACCCGTTGGTGTCGGGAAGCGACAAAGGGCAGCGCCGGTTCCCGCTCATCATGTCGGCGCATGTCACCCTCCCTCACGATTCCCGCATGCTATTGGGGCCCCATGTAGATGGTGATCCGGTCCTGATCGCCAGCGACCTCCACCTCCTGTCTCGAGTCACGCAGGACACGGACTCGGTGTGGCTTTCATCCTATCTGTCCGCCGTCGATGAAATCCGGGAAGGGAGGCTGGTCGAGTTGCCGATGTTCCGCGGCGTGGAGACGATCATCCTGCTCTACAGACTTGAAAGGCGCACCCTGTCGCCGATCGTCAATGACATCATCAGATCGGTCAACGCTCTGGCCCGAAGGATCATCTCCGAGGCGACAAGCCAGTAAGAAAGAAGCTGGCCCAATGGTCATGTTGACCAAGGGCGATTTGAGCTCTGATCCCGGCGACGCCGCCGCCTGGATCACACCTCGCGCTGCAACGATGCGAACGAGCCTGCATAGGCCAAGGCGGACACCGGCTTGCGGCCACTTGGCACTTCGCGGGCGCGGAGGCCTTCGGGCAGTATGTCTGGAGAAGCGCGACGACCAATCGCGACCGCGGCTTCGATCCGAAAGCTGTCGGGTACGGACAGCTGGGTCCTGGTTCGGTCAAAGTCGATGCCGGTCATGCCGTGGGCGTGATAACCGAGCGCTGTTGCCTGCAGGGCCATTTGTGCCCAGGCAGCGCCCGCATCGAAGCTGTGACTGTGTGATGGGTTCGCCTCCTCGCCCTGCTGCATCACACTGTCGGAAACAATGAACAGCAGAACCCCGGCCTCCTTCCCCCAGCTCGCGTTGAATGGAACGAGCAGCGAAAGGAACAGCTCCCAGTTGGCATCGTCGCGGTGAGAATAGAGGAAGCGCCAAGGCTGGTAGTTGAACGCCGATGGGGCAAGTGCAGCGGCTTCCAGGATCACGTCGAGATCGTCTTCGGGCACCGCCGAACCATCGAAGGCGCGAGGGGACCAGCGCTCGGCGAACAAGGGCAGGATTCGGGAGTGGGCGTTGCGGGTTTCCATGGGTATTTCCTGTCCTGGGTGAAGCGGGCAGCAACGGGCTGCCCGCCTGCTTGGATGCGTTGTTGAGGGGGATCAGCCCCGGTCGATGCCGAAGCGCCCGGGGCCGAAGGCGGCGACTTGCAGCAGGCCGCCCGCCATGGCGATGTTCTTGAAGAAGTGGATGAACTGGTTCTGATCGCCCAGCGCAGAGTGGAACACCAGTGCGGTAACCACGCTGAACAGGGCAAGCGCGGTGGCCAGCAAACGGGTGCGGTAGCCGACAACCAGCGCCAGTCCGCCCAGCACTTCGACGGCAATGGCGCCGGCCAGGGCCAGCTCGGGCAGTGGCAAGCCCACGCTGTTGATGTAGCCCAGTGTATAGGCAGGGTCGGCGATCTTGCTGACGCCGCTGAGGATGAAGATTGTCGCCAGCATGATTCGTCCGGCAATGGCGAGAAGCTCGGTCCCATTGGCCGAGGTCGTGGCGGAAGTAGTGGCATTGGCTGTGGTAGTGTTCATGATTCAGTTCCTTTGTGAGTTGGTTGACGGTCAATCGGCATCGACGAGGACGAGTTCGCTGTCCTCCAACGCCGTAATTTCGATGTTTTCGACATCGGTGATGGCCACGCCGTCGCGCGCATCGGCCTCGACGCGATCAGCTTCTGTGTTGCCGATCCGGACACGACCGGTTGCCGGAACGAGGTAGGCATGCCGATCGCGCGTCAGTTCGTATCGGACAGTCTCGCCTGCCCTGACCGACGCACCCAGCACGCGGGCGTTGGTGTGGATCGGAAGGGCGTCGCCACCGTCAGCGAAACCAGAAGCGAGCGCCACGAACTTGCCCGCGCGGTCGGCCTTGGGAAAGGGACGGGTGCCCCAGCTTGGCGCATGCCCGCGGGCGTTGGGGATGATCCAGATCTGGAAGATCTGGGTTTCCTCGTCCTCAAGGTTGTATTCGGAGTGCTGAATGCCGGTGCCGGCAGACATCACCTGAACATCCCCGGCCACCGTCCGACCGGCGTTGCCAAGGTTGTCGCGATGCGAAATCGCGCCCTTGCGCACGTAAGTTATGATTTCCATGTCACGGTGCGGATGCGGCGGAAAGCCGGTCTGGGCTGCGATGGTATCGTCGTTCCAGACCCTGAGGCTGCCCCAGCTGGTCCGGTCGGGATCATGATAATCCGCAAACGAGAAATGGTGCCGTGCGTCGAGCCAGCCGTGGTGGGCTGCACCGAGGCTGGCGAAAGGGCGAAGTTCAATCATGGTTTGTCCAATCCATCTGTCCTGGGATTGGGGTGAAACTAGACCTTGCTTTTCGATCGGAAAATTCCGATAAAACTTACCAAGATGTTCAAGAAAGTTGAACAATGGATGTAGGGCAGCCAACCCTTGACCAGATCCGCCTGTTCCTGGCGGTGGTGGACGAAGGCAGCTTCAATGGCGCGGCCCGCAGGCTCGGACGGGCGATCTCGGTTGTCAGCTACGGGATCGCCATCATGGAAGCGCAACTTGGGATCACGCTGTTTGATCGCGAAGGCTCCCGCCGGCCCATCCTGACCGAAGCGGGCAAGGCGATGCTCGCCAATGCCCGGGCGGTGACCGACGATGTCGATGCCCTTGTCGCCGGCGTGCGCAGCTATAATCAGGGGTTGGAGCCCGAACTTACCCTGGCGGTCGACGTCATGTATCCGACTGCGGACGTCGCGGGCATCCTTCGCGACTTCGAGCAAGTGTTCCCGACGGTCGAACTGAGGCTGCATGTCGAAGCCTTGGGGGCTATCGCGGCACTGGTCCTTGATGGGCGAGCCAATCTCGGAATTGGCGGGCCGGTGATCGTTGAAGATCCCGCACTGGAAAGGATGGCGATCGGCGAGGTCGAGCTCGTGCCGGTTGCGGCACCATCGCATGCTCTTGCCCAGATGGCGTCCATTCTCCCCGGCGTCAGCCGGCAGTACCGCCAGCTTGTCCTGACCGATCGTTCGCCGCTTACTGCAGGCCGGGATTTTTCCGTGTTGAGCACCCGGACCTGGCGGCTCGCCGATCTTGGCGCAAAGCACGCGTTGCTGCTCGAGGGGATTGGCTGGGGCAACATGCCGCGCCATGCAGTAGCTGACGATCTGGATGCTGGTCGCCTGGTTAAGTTGTCGATCCCCGAGGCGCCTGGCATGGCCTATGGGTTCAACGCCTTGTGGCGCAAGGATTGCCAGCCCGGACCAGCGCGAACGTGGATGCTCCAGGCAGTCACGGATCGACTGAAATCGAAGCGAATGTGAATGCCAGCGACGTCCGCGCTCTCGCTTACGCTGATGGAGCAGATAAACGAATGGGGCGCTGGGCGCAGCCCGGATCGCCGCCGCTCGGCGCATGGCAATGTTCAAGCCGCTTGCTCCACCGCCGCCAGGCGCGCCGCAGCCGCCTGCGGCAACCTGCTCGCGCTCTGATCGCCCAGCGACCAGCGGCATTGGGCCAGCAAAAACCGCACCCTGAAAGGAGGCGACGGCGAAATGGTCTGTGCGGGATTGGCCGGGGCGGGGTCTGTCGTCCCAGCCAATCCCGCTCTGGCCCTGCCGAGCCGATTCAGAGTGCTGCGGGGCCTTCATACGAACATCGCACCCTGGACGGTTTCCAATCGGCCAGAGCGCGGCATCAGTCCCGGTAGTGTGCGGGAGGTTCTGCAAAATCGCTTGAGGAGCGAGGCGGTCATGGCAGGCTGGTGATGTTCAACGTCACCAAGGAGACCCGCCATGACCAGGAGTGAAGTTAAGCCGTCGATT
>JAHFPT010000028.1 GCA_023266625.1 Novosphingobium sp.
CAGCGGCCGCGGCGGGGCTGGCCGAGTCGGGGTCGAGCACGGTGACGATGTGGCCGAGGCGCTGCGCCGCGTGCACGAACATGCGCCCGAGTTGCCCGCCACCGAGCATGCCCAGGCGGGCGCGATGCGTCGTCTGGCCGGTGTGGGAAGTGGTGGTGGTCGGGGTGTGCGTGGACATCAACGGGTGAGGTCTTGGGTCATCGCACGCGCCGCCTCAGTCTGGCGGGCGCGGAACTCGTGCAGCCGCTGGCGCAACGCCGCGTCATCGTGCGCGAGCATCGCCGCGGCAAACAGCGCCGCATTGGCCGCGCCGGCCGTGCCGATGGCGAAGGTGGCCACCGGAATGCCCTTGGGCATCTGCACGATCGAGTAAAGCGAGTCGACGCCATTCAGATGGCGGCTGGGCACCGGCACGCCGAGCACCGGCACCGTGGTCTTGGCCGCCAGCATCCCCGGCAGATGCGCCGCCCCACCCGCCCCGGCAATGATCGCCCGCAGCCCACGCGATTCGGCCGCCTCGGCGAAAGCGAACATGTCGTCGGGCATGCGATGCGCGGAGACGACGCGCGCTTCGTAAGCCAGACCCAACCCGTCGAGGATCTCAGCGGCGGCGCGAAGGGTTTCCCAGTCGGAGGAGGATCCCATTAGGAGGGCAATCCTCGTTGATTGGTCCACGCTCACGGAGCCGCCCTTGATTGAATCACTTCTGGACGAACGATATGGGAGTGCTCGCGCAGGCCGCCCAGTACTTCTTGCAGGTCGCGGCTGCTGGCAACAAAGGCCGACCGAACCACATCCAGCACTGCGGAGGCAGCTTGTGCCTCAGCGGTCATCGAGAAACTCGAGAACAGCTGAACGCGCAGCCATGCCGCAACAAGCTGGTCATCGGTGTGAAGCGCGCTGCAGTCTGCCGACAGCGCGGCGTCAAGGGGAGCCTGCCCAGACTGGAGCCGACCGAGTCGCATGAGGCAGTATCCGATCTCTAGCTCGATCAATGCCACGTTGTAGTTATATGCGGCGAAGGGCTGCATGGACTGAACGGCCCGCAATGCCTCGACGGCGGCGTCGAAGTCGCCAGAGAGCAATAGGAGGCGCGCCTCCCAGAGATATACAAAGTTGGTAAGTGCGGAGAGCCCAGCCATCTGTTGATAGGTTTTGGCAGACGCAAGCTCGATCCGAATTTTCCCCAAGTGCTCGGGATCCGATTCCTCGAAGCACATCCTGGCTCGAAGCCAAGCCAGGCCAAACGCCGCCTTGTTGTAGATCAGCGCATCGATAGTTGCCTGATCGCCGCACTCCAGGGCATGGTGGCGGCTGTACATGTAGTTGTCGTGGGCGCGCTCACGACTACCCACTGACATGTGCGCATTCGCGAGGACCATATAGACGCGAGCAAGCACCTCGTGATCGTTCGTCTCAGCGTTTGCAAGCGCGTCATCCAAGGAACGCGCCATTCCCTTGAACTCAGAGCGCTCCGACTGGGTATGTGCACGCCACGCTGAGATCGCAGCTATCAGTGGTCGATCACGAGTCGCATTGGCCAGCGCGTGCGCTCGCATGATTCGGTCGGCGCCCTCGTCGGACATGTCCCTATAAGTTCGGAACAGCCCCTCGGCAAGCATGATCCAAATCGAGACCCGCGGACTACGACCGTCGCCGAACGAGGCGCGCAGTTGCGAAATGAGGTCTTGCGCCTGTTCGAATGACCCAATTCGCGCCAGATAACCCGCCTTGCGAGCGAGCAACTCGCCGCGCAACACGTCGTCATTGGCTTGAGCTATGCCGGCATCAAGTCGGGCAAGAAGCTTGGACATGGCACCGCTTCGATCTGTTGCTTGACTGAGCGCAATTGTCATTCGTTGCAGGCACCGCTCGACGAAAAAATGAGGCCCGGCATCGCCGGGCCTCGGGGTGCTCTCCTCAGACGAACCATCGAGCGATTCGCCCAGAGGAGGTACTGCTACGGCTTGTTCCCTGTGGGGAACGGCCATGCGGCCGCTGGATTCAGGGTCGTCTTCGCAGGGGCTGGCGCAGCCGGGGCAGCGGGAGCTGCGGGCTTCTTCGCTGCCTTCTTCGCGGCAGCCTTCTTGGTAGCCGGCCGCTTCGCAGACGACTTCTTCGCGGCCGCCTTCTTGGCCGGCGCCTTCTTCTTCGCAGCGGCCTTCTTCGCAGGGGCCTTCTTGGCTGCGGCCTTCTTGGCCGGCGCCTTCTTGGCCGCCGCCTTCTTGGCCGGTGCCTTCTTCGCCGCGGCCTTCTTGGCCGGCGCCTTCTTGGCAGCGGACTTCTTGGCCGCAGCCTTCTTCGCGGGCGCCTTCTTCATTGCTTTCTTTGCAGTTGCCATAACGATCTCCTTGATCAAGTTGCAAAAAACTCCGCTTGGCTGGATGCCGCGCGGAGATTCACTGCCCGCTGGTCTGCCTGCGGGCTTGCGCCCACGGTTGGCAGCCCCGGTGCAGTGAATGGGGTCGCGAATCCGGCTCGCGCTCCCGGCCCTTGCGGAGCGCCGGGGCGGTGGCTCTTCAATGGCCCGCCGTGATTCGCCATGTCTTGATCGCTCACATGCGCCCGCCGGGCAGCGCAATGCGCAGCCGTGGCGGGCGTTTGGGCAGTTCGCTGGTGCTCATGGCTCGAGTGCGGGAGTCGGTCCCACATTCAGTCCCACGCCAGCGCGCCGCCGGTCTGGTAATCGATGACCCGGGTCTCGAAGAAGTTGCGTTCCTTCTTCAAGTCGATCATCTCGCTCATCCAGGGAAACGGGTTCTCCTCGTTGGGGAAGAGTGCCTCCAGGCCGATCTGCGTCGCGCGCCGGTTGGCGATGTAGCGCAGGTAGCCCTTGAACATCGAGGCATTCATGCCGAGCACGCCGCGCGGCATGGTGTCTTCGGCATAGCGGTATTCGAGCTCGACGGCGCGCTCGAACAAGGCCTTGATGCTGGTCTTGAACTCGGCCGTCCACAGGTGCGGATTTTCGAGCTTGAGTTGGTTGATCAGGTCGATGCCGAAATTGCAGTGCATCGATTCGTCGCGCAGGATGTACTGGTACTGCTCGGCCGCGCCCGTCATCTTGTTCTG
>JAHFPT010000034.1 GCA_023266625.1 Novosphingobium sp.
CAGCTTGCGGACCATGGGCAGCAGGCTGCGGGCAATCGCGCCCGGATTGAAGCACCCGCCGATGCCGGGAAGCAGGCGGAAGCGGGGCCGCAAGACAGTGACCCCGCCGCGAACTTCCTCTGCGGGCAGGCGGCGCAATGCCCGGTAACGCGGATGGAGCGAAAGCGGCCAGGGCGGCAGGCCAAGCGGATTGATCAGCAGCAATTCCGCATCGCCCCGGCGCGCTACCGCCTGCATCTGCCGCTCGACGAAGATGCCGAAATTGGGCTGTGCGTCGCTCGGATAGAGCGTGCTGATCGACAGGATGCGCATTGTCTGGACTAGAGCTTGCGCACCAGCATCTCCGCCACTGCCAGCCAGGCCGGGTTCTCGACAATCACCTGCTTGCTCCCCGCGCCGGGTGGCAGCAGCGCAACGCGAGTCCCGTCGCGGTTGATCATCCGCCCGAAGGCGAAGCGGCCGCCGGGGCGGGGCGCGAGGACATCGCGGTTGAGCAGGCGGGCGAAGCCGTCAGGCTGGGTTTCGCGCAGCCATAGCTGATCGCCCGCGCGGTATTCGCCGGCGCTCGCCTCGACCGCCATGGCGACGATCGGGCCCCCCCCAGATCCTTTGGCCCCGGCGAGCGCGATCGGCAGGATGGCGTCGCGCGGTTTGGCAAGCGCTTCTGCCCCCGCGCCGGTCAGCTGCGCGATCAGGCGGGGTTGCGGCGATTCTTCGCCGCGCAGCAGCAGCTCGGGTTCGACCTCCAGAGCGGCGGCGATCTTGTTCATCCAGCCGAGCGAGAGATTGCGCATCCCTGTCTCGAGCCGGCCGATGGTCTGGGCGGTGGTCGGCGGCGAACAGCGCGCGGCGACGTCGGCCAGGGTCATGCCCTTCTGGCGGCGGATGTCGCGGATGCGGTTGATCATGGCAGGCCTTCCGATAACCAAATCGGTTTTTACTTTCCTACAAACCCATCGATTTGGCAAGCAGTGATTCGCCGAACCGATAGCCCCTCCCCGGCGGGGAGGGGTTGGGGTGGGGGAGCGAGGCGAATGCCGAGCGTCCACGCTGGCGTCGTACACCCCCACCCAGCCTCCCCCTCAAGGGGGAGGGGCTATGAAGTTAGGCTTGCTATGGATCAGCACCCGGGAGAAATGCCATGCACCGCCAGCTAGTCGAACGCGAACTCACCAATGAAGGCCCCAGCCGCCGCCCGGCCCAGCGCGGCGGCCGCAGCGTCACCGTCAACCTCGCCGAATCGCCGCTAAGCTGGCTGCATTCGCGCGGGCATCTGTCGAACCGCCAATACGACGCCGGCGAGCGCCTGCGCGCTGACTGGGAGCGCGCCCAGCTGGCACCCGGTGTGACCATGCGCTGGGATGCGGTGCGGGTGAAATCGACCGGCGATCGCGGGCTGTGCGCCGGTGAGCGTCAGATCGCCGCCAAGGCGCGCTTCGACGGCGCGGTGGCAGCGGCGGGGCCGGGGCTGGCTGATGTGCTGTGGCGGGTGGTCTGCGCGGGCGAGACCCTGCCCGATGCCGAGAAGGCGATGGCCTGGCCGGTGCGGAGCGGGAAGCTGGTTTTGAGTTTGGCGCTGGATAGGGTGGCGGGGTTTTACCGGTTGGGGTGAGGGGGGTAGGCTACGTTGCGCGTGGCCTTCGACAGGCTCAGGCTGAGCGGGGTTTGATTATTACCTCATTCCCAAGACCCGCTCAGCCTGAGCTTGTCGAAGCACACGCGCAAGATCCGTCCGATTCTTAACCCTCCACCATCTCCGCCAATTCCAGCCAGCGCTCCTCCGCAGCGTCCTTGTCCGCACGGGCCTTGGCCACCGCCTCGCTCAAGGCGGTGAATTTCGCCGGGTCGCGGGTGTAGAGCGAGGGATCGTGCAGTGCCGCTTCGTCGCGGGCGATGGCTGCTTCTAACTCCACGATCCGGGCAGGCAGCAGGTCGTAGTCGCGTTGGTCCTTGTAGGTGAGCTTTTTCCCCTCCCGCTGGCGGGAGGGGTTAGGGGAGGGTTTGTTGTCTGATGCCGGCGTAACAGGCCCTCCCCCGACCCCTCCCGCAAGCGGGAGGGGAGTTTTTTTGACATCTGCTGGCTTTTTCCGCTGCTTCTCCCAGTCGGCGTATCCCCCAGCGACAATATCCACCTTGCCCGAGCCATCCAGCCCCAGCGTTACCGTCACCGTGCGATCCAGAAAATCGCGATCATGGCTGACGATCAGGACGGTTCCGTCGTAATCGGCGATGACTTCCTGCAGCAGGTCGAGCGTTTCGAGATCGAGATCGTTGGTCGGCTCGTCGAGCACCAAGAGGTTCGATTTACGGGCAAATTCCCGCGCCAGCAGCAGGCGGGAACGCTCGCCGCCCGATAGGGTGCCGACCCTGGCATCGACCAGGCCGGGGTCGAACAGGAAGTCCTTGAGATAGCCCTGGACGTGCTTGCGCACCCCGCGCACATCGACCCAGTCGCCGCCCTCGGCGAGAATGTCGCGCACGCGCTTTTCCGGAGTCATCAGGCTGCGCTGCTGGTCGATCATCACGCCTTCGAGCGTTTTGGCGAGGGTGACCGTGCCTTCGTCGGGCTCCAGTTCGCCGGTGAGCAATTTGAGGAGCGTGGTCTTGCCTGAGCCATTCGCCCCGACCACACCGATCCGGTCGCCGCGCTGGATGCGCAGGGTGAAGTCCTTGATTATAGTTCTAGAACCCACACCAACACCGTTCGTCCCGAGCGAAGTCGAGGGATTTTGGCCGAGCGAAGCCGAGGCCTTGGGCGCTGGAGGTTCTCGGCTTCGCTCGAACAGGGGTCCCTCGACTTCGCTCGGGACGAACGTATTTAGGGCGAATCTCTTGGTGACCCTGTCCGCAACAATCACCGCCTTGGTCTTGGTATCGTTGCTCGCCAGCTTGAGCTTCGCTGTCCCGGTCGGATTGAGCATCGCCGCGCGCTGGGCGCGCATTTCCCAGAGTTTTTCCAGCCGGCCCTGATTGCGCTTGCGCCGCGCAGTGACGCCGCGCTCCAGCCAGTGTGCCTCCAGCTTCAGCCTGGCGTCGAGCTTTTCGCCCGCGCGTGCCTGTTCGGCATAGATTTGCTCTTCCCAGGCCTCATAACCGCCAAAGCCCACTTCCTTGCGGCGCAGCGATCCCCGGTCGAGCCACAGTGTTGCCTTGGTGAGCCGGGTCAGGAAAGTGCGGTCGTGGCTGATGGCGATGAAGGCGCCCTTGTAGCGCGACAGCCAGCTCTCCAGCCAGTCAATCGCGGCAAGGTCGAGATGGTTGGTCGGCTCGTCGAGCAGCAGCAGATCGGGTTCGGAGGCCAGCGCCCGGCACAGTGCTGCCCGCCGCCGCTCGCCGCCACTGGCGCTTTCCGCCGACCTTGCGAGATCGATGCCGAGCTGGCCAGCAATCGCTTCGACCTCGTGGCGCGGCGGGGCGTCCCTGCCGTGCAGCGCAAAGTCCATCAGCGTGGCGTAGCCGGTGAAAAACGGATCCTGCTCCAGCACCACCACTTTGGTGCCCGGCTGCACCGAACGCTTGCCCCGGTCGGCCTCGATCTGATTGGCAATCAGCCGTAGCAGCGTCGTTTTTCCTGCGCCGTTGCGGCCGATCAGTGCCAGCCGGTCGCGTGGTCCGATGTGAAGATCGAGGTTCTGGAACAGCCAGCCCGATCCCTGGATCAGGCCAAGCTCTTCCCAGCTGAGGATCGGTGCAGCGGCCATGTTGGGCGCGCCCTAGCGGCACCGACACAGCGTTGACAAGCACCGAGCACGGCATTCACCCCTTGTTCAAGCCGCCAAGCTTAGGCACCAAACCATGATGAAACACCTCGTTGCCGTAATCTCAGTTTCCGTTGCCCTTGCCATTCCCGCGCTGACATCGCTCGCCCAGGGTAATGGTGAGCAGGGGCAGGTGCGCAAGGAGATGCGCGCGGGCAATGTCCGCTCGCTGCGCGAGATCGAGGAGCGGGTGCTGCCGACGATGCCGGGCATGCAATATCTCGGCCCCGAATATGATCCCGCCGCCATGGCCTATCGGCTCAAATTCATCCGCGACGGCCGCGTTGTCTTCGTCGATGTCGACGCGCGTTCGGGCACGGTGCTCGATCAGAAGCGCTGACTGGTGTCACTTGCTTGACGCTAAGCTGCTTTCGCCCCATGTGAATCGCTACGGCAAAGGGAATGATAAGCGATGCGCATCCTGATCGTCGAGGATGAACCCACCCTCGGCAAACAGCTCAAATCCACGCTGGAGCAGAACGGCTATGCTGTCGATCTTTCGGTCGATGGCGAGGATGGCCATTTTCTCGGTTCGACCGAGGAATATGACGCGGTGATCCTCGATCTCGGCCTGCCGGAGATCGACGGGCTGACCGTGCTTGGCATGTGGCGGCGCGAGGGGCGCAAGTTCCCGGTGCTGGTGCTGACCGCGCGCGACAGCTGGTCGGACAAAGTGGCCGGGCTCGATGCCGGGGCCGACGACTATCTCGCCAAGCCGTTCCAGACCGAAGAACTGATTGCCCGGCTGCGCGCGCTGATCCGCCGCGCTTCGGGCAATACGTCGTCCGAGCTGACTGCGGGCGATGTCCGGCTGGACACGCGCTCGGGCCGGGTGACGCTGGACGGCGAGCCGGTCAAGCTGACCGCGCAGGAATACAAATTGCTGTCCTATCTGCTCCACCACAAGGGCAAGGTGGTCAGCCGCACCGAACTGATCGAACATATTTATGATCAGGATTTCGACCGTGATTCCAATACGATAGAGGTCTTCGTCACGCGCATCAGGAAGAAGCTGGGCGCCGATGTCATCACCACCATCCGTGGCCTCGGCTACAGCCTCGACGACCCGGCCGCTGGCAGCCGGGGGTAGCTTGGACGCAAGCCGCGCCAATTCCCCCCTCCCCTTCAGGGGAGGGGATGGGGGTGGGGCCTGTCCGGCAGGTGCTGTGTTATCCGACAAGCCCCACCCCAACCCCTCCCCTGAAGAGGAGGGGCTTAAGAAAGCCGATTCCGAGCCAAATCGCGCGCCGCACACCGGCTCGCTGGCGACCCGCATCATCGCGATCGCGGCGGGGTGGATCACCGTGCTGCTGTTCGTCGGCGGCTTCGCGCTCGACCGGACCCTGACCAGCCTCATCACCCGCCAGTTCGACGACCAGCTCGGCTATATGCTGACCGGCATGGTCGGCTCGGCCGAGATTGGCCCGGACGGCGAGGTGTTTTTCAACCGCCCACTCGGCGACCAGCGCTTTCTTGAGCCCAACAGCGGCCTCTACTGGCTGATCCGCGCCAAGGATCACGAGGATTTCGCTTCGCGCTCCTTGTGGGATGGCAACCTCGAAGTGCGGGCCACCCATTTCGACAGTCAGCCGCATGTCTATGACAGTGTCCAACGCCCCAAGGAGCCGCTGCGCATCTTGGAGCGTTCGATCATCCTGCCGGGAAGCGACACGCAATGGCAATTTGCCGTCGCTGCCAGTCGCCAGTCGCTCGATACCCAGATCAGCCGGACCCGTTCGATCCTTGCCTATAGTTTCATCATTCTTGGCCTGGGCCTGTTTCTGATGGCAGGGTTGCAGACCTGGTATGGGCTCGGCCCGCTGCGCCGCGTTCGCAGGGCGATCAAGCTGATGCGTACAACCGGCACCAACCGCGTCACCGAGCCATTGCCGCTCGAAGTCCAGCCGCTGGTCGAGGAACTCAACGCGCTGCTCGCCCATACTGCGCGCCAGGCCGAGGAGGCGCGTACCCATGCGGGCAATCTCGCCCATGCGCTGAAAACCCCGCTCACCGTAGTGATGAATGCCGCCACCGCGCATGCGCCAGACTTATCGGACACGGTGATCCGCGAGGCGGCGGTGATGCGCCGCCAGGTCGATCACCACCTCGCCCGGGCGCGCGCAGTCGGCAGGCGGGCGGCCGGTCTGTCGCGGGCGAGTGTGTGGGAGAGCGTCGAGGCGGTGCTGCGGGCAGTGACGCGGCTCTACGAGAATACGCGCTTCGATCTCGACGGCAATCGCGAGGTTAATGTTGCAATCGAACGGCAGGACCTCGACGAAATCCTCGGCAACCTCATCGAAAACGCCGCGAAATACGGTGGCGGCAGTGTCTTCGTCACGGTAGATCACGGCAGCGCGCCGGGCTGGTGTGAAGTGTGGATCGAGGACGACGGCATGGGCATCCCGGTCGAAGAACGCGAGCGGATATTCGACCGCGGCGCACGGCTCGACACCGGCAAGCCGGGCACCGGGCTGGGACTGGCGATTGTCCGCGATGTTGCCGAGATTTATGGCGGGACGGTCGAGCTGGATGAGAGCGAGGATCTGGGCGGGCTGCTGGTGAAGCTGAAGCTGCCGAGGGTGGGTGCTTGAAGTTGGGTGTTTAAACTGATATACGCTTATCCGTATGGTTGGAGATGACGCATGGGCGATGAGAACACGCGCTGGACCATTGTTATCGACAAGCAGACCGACATTAGGGTGCGCACACGCCTTGCCGAGCGCGGAATGAAGAAGGGCGATTTGTCCAAATTCGTGGTGGATGCAGTCAATCGGGACCTGTTCATGCAGAGCGTTGCCGAGCTGCGCGAGGGCTTCAAGGACATGTCGCCTGAGGAGATCGAAAAGCTCGTCGATGAAGCCGTGACCTGGGCACGCAAAGGCGATTGCTAGGTGCTTGTGGTCCTGGACACAAATGTCCTGATCAGTGCAATTCTCGGTGAATTCTCGTTACCAGGCAGGGTCCTGGACGCCTGGTATCATCGCAAGTTCACCCTCCTGTCCAGCGTGGAGCAGATTGAAGAGGTCAGGCGCGTTTCGGGCTATCCCCGTCTTGCTTCCCGCCTTCAAGCCGCCAAGGTCGGTCGCCTGATTAACGAACTGCGTGAGGTGGCAACCGAGGTCAGCAATTTGCCGCTGCTCGATGTGTCGATTGATCAGTTCGACAACTACCTTCTTGCCATGGCGCAAAAGGGCAAGGCAGATTATCTCGTATCAGGAGACAAGGCCGATCTGCTTAGCATGCAGCAGCATGGCAGGACGAGGATTGTTGCTGTCAGGCATTTCGTGGAAGTGCTGGGCGGCTAGAGTTTCCGCGAACAATTGCCGAAGCTATCCGTTGATGCCATAAAGCGCCTTTGCAGGAGAAGGCTAATGCAGTCCTTTGCGATCCTTCGAAATTTGTCACTGGCTTTGTCCGGATGCCTGCTGGCATTCACTGCGCCGCTGCTGGCGGCTGGCGGTGGTGGAGGTGGTGGCGGCGAAATGCCAAGCCAGTCCGCGCCGCAATATGACCCGGTAGTTGAGTTCACCGCCGGCCAGGCGGCGATGCAGGCCAGGAATTTCGCTGAGGCGAAACGGCGGTTCGATCATGTGCTCTCGGTCAATCCGCGCGATGCCAATACCAATTATCTTGCCGGAATGGCTCGCACTGGGCTGGGCGATGACAAGGGCTCGATCCGCTATTTCGAACGTGCCATCAAAGCCGACCCGGCAATGATTGCCGCGCACAAGGCGCTCGGTGTGGCCTATGCGAAGACCGGCAAGCGCGACAAGGCGCAGCTGGAACTTGACGTGCTCAATGCCAAAGCCACGCAATGCGCGTCGGCTTGCCCCGATTCAGCCAACCTGCAAGACGCGATTGGCGCGATTTCAGCTGCCATTGCGGGAGCGCCCCAAGCGCTGATCGACCCCGCCGCGAGCCTGGTCTTCGCCTCCGCCACTGAGGGCGATCACGCCTATTTGGAAGCAGTCGGGCTGATAAACCAGCATCGCTACGAGGATGCGATACTCTCGCTCAACCGGGCGCAGCTCAGCTTTGGCGCACATCCCGACATTCTCACTTACCTCGGCTTCGCCAACCGCAAGCTCAGGCGTTATGACCTCGCCGAAACCTACTATCGCCAGGCATTGGCCATTGCCCCGCATCATCGCGGCGCAACGGAATATTACGGCGAGCTGATGGTGGAGCGCGGCGATCTGGCCGGTGCGCGCAAGCAGCTGGCGGCGCTCGATACGATGTGCAGCTTCGGCTGTTATGAGGCCGAGGAGCTCAGGCATTGGATCGCCTCGGGACACGGCTCGCAATTGTAACGCTCGGGGCGGCTGCGGCTCTTGCCGGGGCCGCCCCGCCCGCTGCCAATTTGCCGATCCGCTCGGCACAATGGCTCGATCAATCCCAACGCTTGCAGGCGCTGACCAGCCAGCCGCTTGAATGCGCGGCCATTCCGCGCACTCCGGGTGATCGCAGGCTGTTCGAAATCGGCAGGGCGGCGTTTCGGGCACCGCTGCTGCTCGGCGGGCAGGCGGCGCGCTCGGGCCTCAGCTGCGCGAGCTGCCACAGCAATGGCCGGCGTAACCAGGCCTTCCAGTTTCCGGGCCTGTCGGGAGAGCCGGGGACCGCCGATGTCACGTCCTCGCTGATGAGCTCGCATCGCGGCAATAGTGTGTTCGATCCCCGGCCGATCCCCGATCTGGCACTGCCGGGCAAAGTGTCGCGCAGTCGCACCAATCCGGTACTTGAAACTTTCATCCGGGGATTGATTGTCGAGGAATTCGACGGTGCCGAGCCGCCGGTGCTGATCCTGCAGGGCCTGGGAGCCTATGTTCGGGCGGTCGGCCGGCCGGGCTGCGACCCGAAGGGGCGCATGCCGGTGCGCCTCGCTACCATGACCGGCGACGCCGTCAGGGCGGTGGATGCGTCGGTCCGGGCGTGGCGGAGCGGGGATGCAGCTGCGGCACGTCTGCTGCTGTCGTCCGCGCGCTCGACTTTGGGTCTGATCGATGAACGTTACAATGTCGCTGCCCTGGCGAGCGACCGGCAGGCAATCCGCCGCGCCGATCTCGCATTGCTGGCTATCGAGCAGGCTATGGACCGCAAGGCAGCCGATGTTGTCATCAGGCTGGCAGCGTGGAAGGCGGCGATGCCGCGCTGGACTGCGCGACTGGCACGCGACGAAGCGCGCTCGTTATTTGATGCGGCCAATCTGGCTCATTCGTTGAGGATCAATTCCCGTTCTGCGCCTGCTCGTGGTGCCGGATCACTTCGTCGATGATGAACCGCAAAAACTTCTCGCCGAAATCGGGATCGAGATGGGCATCTGCCGCCAGCGCCCGCAGCCGCGCGATCTGGCTTTCCTCGCGTTCCAGGTCGGAAGGGGGAAGGTTGCGCGCGGCCTTGTAGGCGCCGACTGCCTTGGTGATGCGGAAACGTTCGGCCAGCATATGGATCAGCGCGGCATCGATGTTGTCGATGCTGGCGCGGTAGCCGGCGAGGGTTGGATCGGAGGCGGGCGGAGTGTCACTCATTGGCCATCCGCTAGCATGACAATTCGGTATTGACCATTGGTGCAACGCCATTGCCCGCTTTGCACTTGCCTTCCGCGCCTTGGCGGGCAATGCGAAATTCCATGAGCGCCGAAATTTTCTCCATTCGCCCGCGTGCAGCCGAAGCCTCGCTGCATCCAATGCTGGCGCTGACCGCGTCGGGCATGAACAGCGTCAATGCCGTGATCCTTGAGCGGATGCAGAGCGAAATTCCGCTGATCCCTTCGCTGGCCGGCCATCTCATCTCGGGCGGCGGCAAGCGGCTGCGGCCGATGCTGACCATCGCCGGGGCAGCGCTGTGCGATTATCAGGGCGCTCGGCACCACAGGCTCGCCGCCGCCGTGGAGTTCATCCACACCGCGACCCTGCTGCACGACGATGTTGTCGATGGTTCGGACCTGCGGCGCGGCAAGGAAACCGCCAATATCGTCTTCGGCAATCCGGCGACGGTGCTGGTCGGCGATTTCCTGTTCAGCCGCGCTTTCGAGCTGATGGTCGAGGATGGCAGCCTCAAGGTGCTGAAAATCCTCAGCCACGCTTCCGCCGTGATTGCCGAGGGCGAGGTCGACCAGCTCACCGCCCAGCGCCATATCGAGACCAGCGAAGAGCGTTATCTGTCGATCATCGGTGCCAAGACCGCCGCGCTGTTTGCTGCCGCCTGCCGGATTTCTGCCGTTGTTGCCGAACGCGGAGAGGCGGAAGAGCGCGCGCTTGAGGACTATGGCCGCAACCTCGGCATTGCCTTCCAGCTGGTCGACGATGCCATCGACTATGATTCCGACGCCGCTGAAATGGGCAAGGGCCGGGGCGACGATTTCCGTGATGGCAAGATGACCCTGCCGGTCATCCTCGCCTACGCGCGCGGCAGCGCCGAGGAGCGCCAGTTCTGGCAGGACGCGATTGCCGGATTTCGCACCGATGACGAAGACCTGGCCCATGCCGTCGCGCTGATCAATCGCCACGATGCGGTCAGCGCCACCCGCGAGCGGGCGCGCCACTATGCGAGCCGGGCGATTGACGCGATTGCCTGTTTCCCGGCGGGCGAGGCAAGGAGCGCGATGGCCGAGGCGGCCGAATTCTCGGTAGCGAGGCGGTATTAGGACGGGCTGCGCAATATCTGCAATGATACCTCAAATTCCCGCTCATCCTGAGCCTGTCGAAGGACCATCGTGCGCCCGCACCCTTTCCGTAACAACCATGTGGTTGGGCTACGCCCGCCTTCGGCTCGACACGCTCAGCATGAGCGGGTCTGGTTCAGATAAAGCGTCTAACCGCCGCCCAACGTCAGCCGTCCCTGGGTAAACGCCGCGCGGCAATCAGTGGCGTCGTGTTTAATGTCCGAATCAAGCAGCGGCGTGTCGGTCATGCCTGCGCCGGAAAAGCGCTTGTCGTCGCATTCGCCGTCCTTTGAGAACTTGCTGGCGTCGTCGCCCCACATGATATGGTTGACGCCGCTGTCCGCATAGCCACTGCTCGACGAAGTGGCAGTGGCTGTGGCCATAGTCAGTCTGTGCTGGTCATAGGCAGTCCGGCAATCGGTGGCATCGTGGCTTACGTCCGATTCGAGCAACGGCGTATCGGTCATGCCCGGGCCGCTAAAGCGCTTGTCGTCGCACTCGCCATCCTTGGAGAACTTGCTCGCATCGTCACCGAAATCGACGCTCGCCGCCGTCGCGACGGGGCTTCCCGGGGCATTCCTGCCGCCGGAGATTGGTCCCGAAAGTGCCGTTTTTTGCTGCGGAGACTGTTTGGTATCGCCGCCGAACTTGTCACATGCACCAGCCAGCATTGCGGCCATGATAACGCCAGTAAACAGGCCTAACTTCCCCGCCGATACCATTGCCGTTCCCCCTCGGTAGATTTCTTTCGCCACCCTATCACAATCCGGTGCCGTACCGGAACACTAGATTACTCTTGAAACTTTGTGGATGCCAACCCAAGCCCGATGAGTGAGCGCCGGACCCGAAACCCTAGCCCAGCAATTGCCGATTGCGGCCGCGTTGCCGAAGCTGCTCGCGGCGTTGCGGAGGCAGACCAGTGCCGTACTGATTGCGCCGCCCGGGGCTGGCAAAACGACGGCAGTGGCACCTGCTCTGCTGCGCGAGCCCTGGTGTAGCGGCATGGTCATATTGCTCTCGCCACGCCGTGTGGCGGCGCGGGCAGCGGCAGAGCGGATGGCGGAAGCGCTGGGCGAGCGGGCCGGAGCGAGTATCGGCTATCTGACCCGCCTCGACAGCAAACGTTCGGGCCAGACCCGGGTGCTGGTGATGACCGAGGCGATCTTTGTCGCCACCATCCTTGCCGATCCTGAACTTGTCGGTGTCAGCGCTGTGTTGTTCGACGAGGCGCATGAGCGGCATCTCGATAGCGATCTCGCTCTGGCGCTGGCGATCGAGTGCCAGCAGGTCCTGCGCGAAGATCTGCGGCTGCTGGTGATGTCGGCGACGATCGACGGCGCGCGCTTTGCCAGCCTGATGGGAGAGGCTACCGTAATCGAAAGCGAGGGCAAGGCCTTTCCGCTGGCGATCCGCTGGCTGGGCGGGCGGCCCGAGCTGCGGCTGGAGGAGGCGATGGCTAGCGCGATTCTGGCTGCATGGCGAGAGGAGCAGGGCGATATCCTCGCCTTCCTTCCCGGCGTGCGCGAAATCGAGCGCACTGCCGAGCGGCTGGCCGAAAAGCTGCCTTAGGCGCCAGAATCGACAGTAGTGCTGCCGCTCCATGGCCAATGCGAACCCGCTGCCCAGCGCACCGCGATTCTGCGCGATGCCGCAGGCCGCCGTCGTATCGTTCTGGCCACGGCCATCGCCGAAACTTCGCTGACGCTGGACGGCGTCTCGGTGGTGGTCGATGCCGGGCTGTCGCGCCGGGCGGAGTTCGACAAGGCGGCGGGGGTCACCAGGCTGGTCACCCACCGCGCCAGCCAGGCCGCCGCCACCCAGCGCGCCGGGCGCGCGGCGCGGCAGGGGCCAGGGGTGGCTTACCGGTTGTGGGAAGAAGCTGCGCATGCCGGGCGGTCGCAGTTTGATCCGCCGGAAATGCTGACCTCCGATCTTTCCCCGTTGCTGCTGAGCCTTGCGCAGTGGGGGGCTGGCGATCCGGCGGCGATGGCGTGGATCGATCCACCGCCGCTTGCGGCATTGGCGGCGGCCCGGGTAAAACTCGCCGCGCTCGACGCTGTGGTCCTTCGACAAGCTCAGGATGAGCCGGGTTTGCGGATTACTGCGCATGGCCGGGCGATGGCTGCACTGCCGATGGACCCGCCGCTGGCGCATATGCTGCTTTATGCTGCGCAGCATAGCACGGCGGAGATTGCAGCAAAGCTCGCGCTGCTGTTGCAGGAACGCGGGCTGGGCGGGCGCGGGGAGGATCTGGCGCAGCGGCTGGACCGGTGGAACGCGGATCGCTCGGCGCGGGCTGAGGCGTCGCGGAAATTGGCTGAGCGTTGGGCAAGGGCTGCGCAATCCCCCCTCCCCTTCAGGGGAGGGGCTGGGGGTGGGGCCTGTCCGGCACGTGCTGAGCAAATCGACAAGCCCCACCCCAACCCCTCCCCTGAAGGGGAGGGGCTTAAGGTGCCCCTCGCGATCCTCCTCGCCGAAGCCTTCCCCGACAATCTCGCCAAACGCCGGGATGCCAGCGGCGAGAACTGGCTTGCAGCAGGGGGCAGGGGGTATGTCCTCGATACCGCCTCGCCGCTGGCGCGCGCTGAGTGGCTCGCGGTTGGCGACGCGCAAGGGCAGGCCAAGGGCGCGCGGATTACGGGGGCTATCGCTCTGACCGAAGCCGAAGTGCTACGCTGGTTGTCGCACCGGATCGAGAAGTGCAGCAGCTTGCGCTGGATCGCGGATGAGCGCCGGGTCGAGGCGCTGGTCGAGCAGCGGCTGGGCGCGGTGATGATCGCACGCGGCCCCGATCCGGCACCGGATGTCACCGCAATCAAGGCCTTTTTGCTCGAGCGGGTGCGCGAGGCTGGCCTCGCCTTGTTGCCCCTCTCGCATGGCAATCAGGCGTTGCTCAAACGTGCCCGCTTCGCCGGGATCGAGTCGTTGTCGGAGGCGGTGCTGCTGGCCTGTCTCGACGACTGGCTCGCGCCCTTGCTGACCCGCCGTCTTGATGCGCTAGGCGCTCAGGCGCTGCACCAGGCCTTGTTCAATCGGCTGACCTACGACGAGCGCAAATGCCTCGAGTGCCTCGCCCCGCCGCATTTCACCAGCCCGGCGGGCACACAGCATGCCATCGATTATGAGGACGAAGGCGGACCTTCGGTGGAACTTCGCGTGCAGGCCCTGTTCGGGCTCGATATCCATCCGGCGTTCGGCCAACCCCCGCAGCTCTTGCTGCTCAAGCTGACTTCGCCCGGCGGGAAACCGATCCAGATGACCCGCGACTTGCCGGGTTTCTGGCGCGGCAGCTGGCGCGATGTCGTGCGCGACATGAAGGGACGCTATCCCAAACACCGCTGGCCGGACGAGCCCTGGACAGAAGACCCAAGTTTGAAGACCAAGAATGCGTTCGAGGCATCACGCAAGTAACTCCCCTCCCGCTTGCGGGAGGGGGCGGGGGAGGGCCTGTTTGGCAAGGTCAGGTAACAAGCCCTCCCCTAACCCCTCCCGCAAGCGGGAGGGGGATTGATTCCGGTCCCGTTTCAAAGCAGTAAGGTGCCCATGACTGCACGCATCTATCAGCGCCCGAAGAATGCCATGCAATCCGGCAAGGCGCTTACCGATCAATGGATTCTGGAGTTCGCTCCCGCCGAAGCGCGCCGCGCCGACCCGCTGATGGGCTGGGCCGGCTCGGGCGACACCCAGGTGCAGGTCGTGCTGCAATTCGACAGCAGCGCCGAGGCGCAGGCCTATGCGACGCGCTATGGGATCGCGGCAAGAGTGCAGGCGAGCCCGGTTAAGAAGTTGAAATTGCAAGCTTACGCGGATAATTTTCGGTAGAGCAGCGAACGCAACATCCGATCCAAAAAATCCGCTTACCCTGAGCCTGTCGAAGGGCTGTCCTTCGTCTTGCGGCTGGATGTGCGGCCCGAAGAAAAGTGCAGCCCTTCGACAGGCTCAGGGTAGACGGAGTTGGGGTGATCCCGATTCAATGCAAATCGAGTTAGGGCCGCAACGTCAGCCGTCCCGCATTATAGGCAGCGCGGCAATCGGTGGCGTCGTGCTGGATGTCGGAATCGAGCAGTGGTGTCGTGGTCATGCCGGCACCGGCGAAGCGCTTGTCGTCGCATTCGCCGTCCTTGGAATATTTGCTCGAATCGTCGCCCCACTGGATGTGGCTCGTGGTGTTGCCGCTATTGCTCGGAGTGCCATGGCGGTGGCCGCCAAGATAGCGCAGCCGACCCTGATTGAAGGCGGCGCGGCAATCGGTCGCGTCGTGAAAAATATCGCTGTCGATCAGCAGTGTGTCCGACATCCCCGCCCCTTCGAAGCGCATGTCGTCGCATTCGCCATCCTTGGAAAAGCGGCTGGCATCATCGCCGAAATTGGGGGGGCTGTCGGCAAATGCCGGGACCGGCGCTGCTGCGGTGACCAGCGCAACGGTGGCGAGGAGATGAAGTGCAGTCTTGTTCATAACAATTGCCCCCGTGAATCCAGTGATGGCTGGTCTGGCAAATTTGTCGCTGACCGGCAATGAACTATCGATGAACCCCTTGTGATTTTCCGGGGGTGCAGCCATATGCGCCGCCGGGAGTCGGGCGGGCGTTTGCGTTCGCCAATCTGGTCAGATCCGGAAGGAAGCAGCCACAACGGATTGCGGCGGGTCGCCCGGCTCCTTCTCGAGTCACCCTTTGGCTTTTTTATGGTGAGGCTCTACCAAGAGCGGCATGGGCGATTCCCCCGACACTTTTGGCGACGAAGCAGAGCAAGGCGAAGCTGCGCCCAGCGCAGCCGAGCTGGAGGCTGCCGGCCAGTCGGCGCTGTTCGGCGGCGATCCGGCCCCGCCAGCGCCTCAAGCGCCAGTCAGCACCCCGACCCAGCCCTATCGCGTCCTCGCCCGCAAATACCGGCCGCAGACCTTCTCCCAGCTGATCGGCCAGGATGCGATGGTGCAGACGCTGGCCAATGCGATTCGGCGCGAGCGGCTGGCGCATGCCTTTCTGATGACCGGGGTGCGCGGGGTCGGCAAGACTTCGACCGCGCGGCTGATCGCCAAGGCGCTCAATTGTATTGGGCCGGACGGGCAGGGCGGGCCGACCATCGATCCCTGCGGTGTCTGTGAGCCTTGCGTCGCGATTGCCGAAGGGCGGCATATCGACGTGATCGAGATGGACGCCGCCAGCCACACCGGGGTCGACGATGTCCGCGAGATCATCGAGGCAGTGCGCTATGCGGCGGTTTCGGCGCGCTACAAGATCTATATCATCGACGAAGTTCACATGCTGTCGCGCAATGCATTCAATGCCTTGCTCAAGACACTTGAGGAACCACCGAGCCATGTGAAATTCCTCTTCGCCACCACCGAGGCGGACAAGTTGCCGGTCACGGTGCTGTCGCGCTGCCAGCGCTTTGACTTGCGCCGGTTCACTGTCCCGCTGCTGATTCAGCAATTCACTGATATCTGCCTGGCGGAAGGCGTGGAGGCCGAACCAGAGGCCCTTGCCATGATCGCGGCAGCCGCCGAAGGTTCATCGCGCGATGGCCTGTCGATCCTCGATCAGGCGATTGCACATGCCGACATGGCGGACGGTCGCGTGACGGCCGCGCAGGTGCAGGAAATGCTCGGCCTCGCCGACAAGAGCACCCAGCGCCGCCTGTTCGCCGCGCTGCTGGCGGGCGACGGTGCTGGTCTGCTCGAACTGGTGGCGCAGCAATTCGCGCTTGGCGTCGAGCCGCTGGCGCTGCTGCGCGGCTGCATGGAGCTGACTCACCGGACTGCCGTTGCCCAGCTGGGTCAGGGTGCGGGCGATGCCGTTTCGGCGGAAGAGCGCGCGGCGATCGAAGGCTGGGCCAAGGGGCTGTCCGCCGGGCAGCTCCACCGCTTGTGGCAATTGCTGCTCAAGGGCTTCGACGAAGTGCGCACTGCGCCCGATCCGCTGGTCGCGGCGCAGATGGCACTGCTGCGGGTGATGCATGCCGCCGACATGCCCGATCCCGGCACATTGGCGAAGAAACTGGAAGAGCTGGCCGCGCGGCCTGCACCTGCCGTTGGCGCGGAGGCTGGCGCGGCCCCAGCTGCAAGCGCCGCGCCGCCGTGGGAGGCGCTGGTTGAAGCGGTCGACCGCGCCGGTCAGCTCCGGGTCGGGCAGATCATGCGCGACTGGGTGCGCGTTGTCGCGCTGGGGCATGGCGAGTTGAGCTATAGCCTCGCGCCCGGCTATCCCGGCGATCCCTCACCGGAAATCCGCGACGGGCTGCTCAAGGCGACCGGCGAGCGCTGGCAGGTTGCGCTTTCTCCCAGTGAGGGCGCGCCGTCGCTGCGTGAGCTGACCGAAGCGATTCAGCAGGCCGAAGCAGCCGCGCTGCGCCGCGATCCGCTGGTCGAAGCGGCATTCGCAGCTTTTCCCGGAGCGGAAATCATCAAGGAAGAAGACGTCGTCCCGCTGGAACGGGGCAACCGCAACTGGAGCCGGTAAGGCACTATTTCCCCTCCCCAAATCCGTTCGTCCCGAGCGAAGTCGAGGGACTTTAGCCGAGCGAAGCCGAGGCATTCAACGGCGCAGGTTCTCGGCTTCGCTCGAACTGGTCCCTCGACTTCGCTCGGGACGAACGGTAGTTTGACTGAATTGAAAGAGTCTTGGAAGGCCGTAATTCATGAAGTCGATGGAAGAGATGATCAAGGCCGCACAAGCCGCCGCCGAGACCATCCAGAAGCAGATGACCGAGACGCAAGGCAAGCTCGACGGGATCGAAGTCGAGGGCCTCTCGGGCGGAGGTCTCGTCAAAATCCGCTGCTCGGCCAAAGGCCGGGTGATCGGCGTTGCCATCGACGACAGCCTGCTGACTCTCTCGGAAAAGCCGATCCTCGAGGATCTCGTCGCCGCCGCCTTCAACGACGCGCGGGTCAAGGCCGATCAGGTGACCGGCGAGGAAATGGCCAAGGTGCAGCAGGGCATGGGCCTGCCACCGGGGTTCAAGCTGCCGTTTTGAGGGGGCGGTAGACTGACGATGCCTACGACGCGCTATTTCGACGAGCAGGTCATGCGCAAGCGGGCCTATTTGACGGTCGAAATGTGCCGACAGGTCCTGCAAGCGCCGCTGCGCCAGGAGGTTCAGGAAGATGGCCGCATCCGCCATTGGGGCAAGGTAATCTTGCCAAATGAGCCTGATGAGCGCATCTTGCGTGTCGTGACGCTGGAAGATGGCGAAACGCTGCACAACGCATTTCTGGATCGCGGCTATCGTGAGGACTGACAATGAAGCTGCATTACTACCCGGAAACCGACAGCCTTTATATCGAGTTGCGCGAAGGTGTTGCAACCGAGACGCGTGAAATCGCCGAAGGTCTGAATGCCGACTTCAACAAGGATGGCGTGGTTGTCGGGCTGGACATCGATGGCGCATCGAAAAAGCTCGATCTTGGCACGCTCGAGGCGATTGCCTTGCCCATTGCCTCGCTGAAGGCGGCGTGACGGGGCGCAGGAACGAAGTCGCTAAGGCCCAGCTGTGCATGGGCCTGGTGCCGAGGCTCTAATCGCAACCGGTTAATAGTTGGGGGTCACGTCACCATCCACAGTCCCGCCACCATCCACAGTCCCGCCAGCTTGGCCCATTGCACCCCGCGCGAGGCCACCCCATATCCCGCGCCAACGCCGGGCAATCGCCCCTATGAATGGACCATAAATTGAAACTCCTCCCGCTCCTCCCCCTGCGCGATATTGTCGTGTTCCCCGGCATGGTCGTGCCGCTGTTTGTCGGCCGCGAGATGTCGGTTGCCGCGCTTGAGGCGGCGATGACTGGTGACAAGGACATCTTTCTGCTCGCCCAGCTCGATCCCGGCTGCGACGATCCCGGCGAGAACGATCTCTATGACATGGGCGTCGTCGCCACGGTGCTGCAGCTGCTCAAGCTGCCCGATGGCACAGTGCGGGTGCTGGTCGAAGGCCAGCAGCGCGGCCGGCTGGAAACGCTGCGCGAAGAGGGCAATATGCTGGTCGCCCAGGTCGAGGAGCTGGAAGGCGAAGCTGCCTCGGGCACCGAAGTCTCGGCGATGATGCGCAGTGTGGTCGAGCAATTTGGCGAATATGCCAAGCTCAACAAGAAGCTGTCGCAGGATGCCGGCGACCAGCTGGCCGATATCGACGATGCCTCGCGCCTTGCCGATGCCATCGCTGCGCAGCTCACCACCAAGGTCGCCGACAAGCAGACACTGCTGACCGAGACCGATCCGCTCAAGCGGCTGGAAATGGTGTTCAGCTTCATGGAGGGCGAGCTTGGCGTGCTCCAGGTCGAGCGCAAGATCCGCGGGCGGGTCAAGCGCCAGATGGAGAAGACCCAGCGCGAATATTATCTCAACGAGCAGATGAAGGCGATCCAGTCGGAGCTTGGCGGCGGCGATGGCGAAGAGACCAACGAGCTCGTCGAGCTGCAAGGCAAGATCGACAAGCTCAAGCTCTCCAAGGAAGCCCGCGCCAAGGCCAATTCCGAGCTCAAGAAGCTCAAGTCGATGCAGCCGATGAGCGCCGAGGCGACGGTCATCCGCAATTATCTCGATGTGTTGCTCGGCCTGCCCTGGGGCAAGAAGTCGAAGCTCAAGAAGGATCTCGCCGAAGCGCAGCAGGTGCTCGATGACGATCACTATGCGCTCGACAAGGTCAAGGAGCGCATCATTGAATATCTCGCGGTGCAGACGCGGACCAACAAGCTCAAGGGGCCAATCCTGTGCCTGGTCGGGCCGCCGGGCGTCGGCAAGACTTCGCTGGGCAAGTCGATTGCCCGGGCGACGGGGCGCGAATTCGTGCGCCAGTCACTGGGCGGGGTGCGTGATGAGGCCGAGATTCGCGGCCACCGGCGCACCTATATCGGTTCGCTGCCCGGCAAGATCATCACCAATCTCAAGAAGGCAGGTGCCGCGAACCCGCTGTTCCTGCTCGATGAGATCGACAAGCTGGGCCAGGATTTCCGCGGCGATCCGGCCTCGGCGCTGCTTGAGGTGCTCGACCCCGAACAGAACCACAAGTTTCAGGATCATTACCTCGAACTCGACTTCGACCTGTCCGACGTCATGTTCGTCTGCACCGCCAACAGCCTCAACCTGCCGCAGGCGCTGCTCGACCGCATGGAGATTATCCGGCTCGAAGGCTACACCGAGGACGAGAAGGTCGAGATTGCCGAGCGCCATCTGATTGCCAAGCAGGTGGAAGCGCATGGGCTGAAGAAGGGCGAGTTCACCCTCACCAACGAAGGCCTGCGCGATCTGATCCGCTATTATACCCGCGAGGCAGGCGTGCGCACGCTGGAGCGTGAGATCGCCCGGCTGGCGCGGAAGGTTCTGCGCCAGATTCTCGAAGGCAAGACCAAGAGCATCATCGTCACTCCGGAAAACCTTGGTGACTATGCTGGGGTGCGCAAGTTCCGTCACGGCATGTCCGACGAGGAGAATCAGGTTGGCGCGGTGACGGGTCTCGCCTGGACCGAAGTTGGCGGCGAGCTCCTGACGATCGAATGTGTCACTGTGCCTGGCAAGGGCACGGTGCGCACCACCGGCAAGCTCGGCGAAGTGATGAGCGAGGGCGTGCAGATGGCCTTCAGCTTCGTCAAAGCCCGTGCGCCTGCCTATGGCATCAAGCCGTCGATCTTCAATCGCAAGGACCTCCACATCCATTTGCCCGAAGGGGCGGTGCCCAAGGATGGGCCGAGCGCGGGCGTCGGCATGGTGACAGCGATGGTCTCGACGCTGACCGGCGTCCCGGTACGCGCCGATCTCGCCATGACCGGCGAGGTTACGCTGCGCGGGCGGGTGCTGCCGATCGGCGGGCTGAAGGAGAAGCTGCTGGCGGCGCTGCGCGGCGGCATCAAGACGGTGCTGATCCCGGAAGAGAACCGCAAAGACCTCGCTGAGATCCCGGCCAATATCCAGCAGGAGCTGGAAATCATCCCGGTCTCCCATGTCGACGAGGTGCTGGCGCTGGCGCTGGTGGAGCCGCTCGAAGCGGTCGAATGGACCGAGGCTGACGAGCTGGCGAGCCAGGCGGCAGCGCCCCTGCAAGGTGGTCCGGCGGCATCTCTCACCGCCCATTGAGCTATGCTGCACTGCCGCGACTCGGAGGCCACTCCAGGCCGCCGGGAGTGGCAAATTACGCAGACCAGGCCTCGCAACCGCACGCTTCGTCGAAATTGGCTGAATTTCCGGGGAAATTGCCCGGTTTTTTTGCCTTTTGGCTTTGACAGTTTCACTAAAACTCGCTCAATTCCGCCGCGATCTAGAGGCGAGTCCAAGCATCTCGATTTCACAAGCAAGCCAAGGGGGTTCCCGTAATGAATAAGAACGATCTGATCGGCGCAGTTGCAGATTCAAGTGGCCTCACGCGCAGTGACGCCACCAAGGCGGTCGAAGGCGTTTTCGACGCGGTCACCGGCGCTCTGAAGAAGGGTGACGAAGTCCGCCTGGTCGGTTTTGGCACCTTCTCGGTGGCCAAGCGCAAGGCTTCAACCGGGCGCAACCCGCGCACTGGCGAGCCGATGACGATCAAGGCGTCGACCCAGCCCAAGTTCAAGGCCGGCAAGGGCCTGAAGGACGCGGTCAACTAATCCGCAGAAGCAGGCCGCATCGCCTCGCGGCCGCCTCGACGAAATCCGCCGCGCTTGCCCCTGGGCAGGCGCGGCGTTTCGTTTTTGGGGGACAGTTAACGCGTTGCTGCTGCATAGAGCGCAATCGCTGCCGCGTTGGACACATTCAGGCTTTCGATCGCTCCGGACATTGGCAGCCGGGCAAGCGCATCGCAATGCTGGGCGATATTGTGGCGCAAGCCTTCGCCCTCGCTGCCCAGGACCAGCGCCACCGGACCGGTTGGCAGCGCCTCGGCCAGCGTTGTCGCGGCCTTGCCGTCGAGCCCGATGCGCCAATATCCGGCCTCGGCGATTTCCTCCAGCGCCCGGGCAAGATTGACCACCCGCACCCAGGGGACGACTTCCAGCGCCCCGGAGGCCGATTTCGCCACCGTTCCCGATTCGGGCGGGGCATGGCGGTCCTGTGTGACCAGCGCTGCGGCATTGAAGGCGGCGGCCGAGCGCAGGATCGCCCCGGCATTGTGGGGATCGGTGACCTGGTCGAGCACGACGACCGGCCGGGCCGGGTCGCCATCGAGGACATCGGCGAGATAGACGTCTTCCAGCGCATCGCATTCGAGCACCAGCCCCTGATGCGGCGCATCGCGCGCGACCAGCCGGGCGAGATCGGCAGCTTGCGCATATTCGAGCGGGAAATTCGGGGGCAGGTCGCCATCCAGCGCAGCGATGCCTTCGCGCGTTGCCCACAGTTTGCGGTGCTTGCGCTCGGGATTGTTCAGCGCTGCTTCGACCGCGTGATGCCCCCACAGCCGCACAGCGCCCGTGCTGGCCCGCCCGGAGCCGCGCCCGCCCTGCATTCGCCCGGCGCGTCCGCGCAGCGCCCGGGAAGGTTTGCCGTCGCTGTCTCTGCTCATTTGCGCTGTTCCATTGCCATCATGGCCCAATCTCTTGATTACAACGCCCCTGCCAGCCCGACCATTGACAGGCAAGGCTCGCTTCGTCATTGAGCGCGCCTTCCCGTCGCGGGGCTCGATAGAGCTGCGATTGCGGGGCAAGCCGCAACCGGCATGCTGGTGTGGACAGGTGGCCGAGTGGTTAAAGGCAGCAGACTGTAAATCTGCCCGCGCAAGCGTACGCTGGTTCGAATCCAGCCCTGTCCACCATCGGCCTTCCCGTATTGGCACGCCGAAACCCGTAGAAATCCCGGAAACACTAGGCTACTCTTCCCGCGCAGGCCCGCCTGCGCCCGCTGCTCTTCGCCTCTAGCCTGCCCAGTCGAATACACCACACCTAGGTATTCTGGGCACCTGAGTGGCCTTGCTTCGCTGCCTTGCGATAAAGGCCTAGGCTTCAATCGGATTGAGTGGGACGCCTAGGCCATCCCTATACGCATTGCCAAGGCTGAATTGAGCATCAGCCAAGCCTTGCTCAGTAGCCTTCTCAAGCCAATGCGCGGACAATACCGCATCTTTCGGCAATCGTTGGCCAGGTTCTTCGCGTGGCCTCGGTGAGTTCGCATCAGCCAGAACGCCCGGCAACCCCGCATTACCCCCCACTTGTCCTGGGAAGAGTAGCAGTCCGAGGATGGTGTCCCCGGACGTGGTGTAGCTTGGGGTTAGGTTGGCCGCATCGAACGCGGGGAACACAATCTGACCATCATTGCGCTCGTAAAGCTTTGCCGGGCGATGCAGTGCGACGTAGCCAAAATAACCGGCGGCATCCCCCTCGTCCAATCTGCCCAATCCTAGGGCTGCTTCGGGCCCATTCTCGGCCCTTCGCTCGCGATTCTTGGATGCCTTGAAATGGACAATCTGGCGACCGAGCACACACATTGGAATGGCTTGGTGGTGGGGACAATCCGAAAAGTCTGGTTTCAGATCGCTAATGGCGGAAAGCTGCCGTACCGTATGGCTGCTCGCCATGACTGCAACGCGCCCAAACTTCGCCATTCGCACCGAATTGACATTCAGCTCCCTCAAGAGCATTTCGACGCCGATATGAAATTTCTGTTCCGCCATTTCCTGTTGCTCGGGGTCATTCTTGGCCTTGCCGGGCAGGGCGTGGCGTTTGCAGCTACTCCCTGTGCCGTGATGCAAATGGAGCAGGCGTCTGCGAAGGCTGAGCCGATGGCAGGAATGGGCGATTGTGCGATGGGTCAACACAAGACCGATAAAGGCTCGACCCCGTGCAAAGATATGAGTCTGGGTTGCCTCGCTATGGCGGGCTGCGCGGCATTAGCCGCAATTGACGTCTCACCGGCAGTCTTGACCTCACCGCTGCCTTTGGCTGCCGTTGCTGCATGGCCCGCAACGCCAGTCCTCCTCGGGAGAAGCATTGCGCCTGATCCCGATCCCCCTTCGCTCCTTGGCTGAACCGACTGGCGTTTAGCGGCTTAGACAGCCGCTCTGCGCTTGAATCTGATTCAACCAAGGATACTCAACATGAAGACTCTGCTTTCAATTGCCGCTGCCGTTGCGGCTATTACGTCTGCGTCAGTGGCCTTTGCCCATGACGCACAGCCCACCAGCGCCACTGGCCATTACGAATGGCAGACGCGCCCGACCGTTGGCCCACGCGCTCCCCTGACCGCACCAGCCCGGATTTGGGTGAGTGACGCCAAGGAAGTCGCCAGTTGCGATTGCTCCATGATGCACGAAACTGCGATGTCGGCTGACTGCATGGCGATGCCGCACAAGGATGCGAGCGCCTCCCACGGCTAATGCCTTGAATTGACCACGCTGATCGGCGCGGTGCGACTGCGCTCCGCCGATTGGCTGGCAGGCATCAAGCGCGTTCCCTTCGTTTCAACAGGGCGTCACCATGCGATATTTGATTTCCACGCTTTTGCTGAGCGCCATGCCGACACTCGCCTGGGCTGAGCCTCTGACCTTCAATGCCGCGCTCGAACGCGCTGCGGCTGACGCGCCGTCATTGCGCGGTAGCGCCGCCGGCGTCACCGCCGCGCAATCCGCTGCGATCGCGGCTGACCGGCTGCCTGATCCGACGCTGGACATTGGCATTCAGGATTTTCCGGTGACTGGCCCCGATGCGGGGCGGTTCAATCGCGATAATTTCACGATGCAGAAGATCGGCATCAGTCAGCAATTCGTGAACCCGGCCAAGCGCCATGCGCGCGCGGCGCGGGCGTCGGCCGACATTGGCATTGCCGAGGCTGGGGCTCTGGTCGAGGGGCGCTCCGTTCGCCTCCTGACCGCGCTTGCGTGGGTCGATCTCTATTATGCGGAGAGGCGGCTTGAGCAATTGCAGCGGCTTGACGCGAGCCTTGGCGATCTGCAATCGACCGTGAATGCGCGACTTGCCTCGGGCAGCGCCCGGCCTTCGCAGGCGCTTGAGCCTGCCCAACTCCGCGCGCTGGTGAATGACCGCCGGGCAGAACTTTCCGCCGCTGTGGCAAAGGGACGTGCCAACCTGGCCCGCTTTACCGGCGATCCTAACCCGGAAGTGGCAGGCACGCCGCCTGAACTGATGGTAGATCGCATCAGGCTCTTGGCCGGTGTTGCCGCCCTGCCGAGATTGCGCGCGATGGATGCCCAGAGCGTCGCCGCTGATGCGGACACCCAGCTCGCGCGGGCCGACAAGCGCCCCGACTGGAAGGTCAGCGCCTCCTACGGTCGACGCGCGCCCAATTATGGCGATCTGGTATCAGTCGGCGTTTCGATTGATCTGCCGTTCTTTTCAAGGTGGCGGCAAGACCCCAAGATCGCCGCCGCCGCCAGCGAAGCCGAACGGACGCGGTTCGACCGCATTGCGGCGGAGCGCGAAGTGCTGGCTAGCCTCGAAGGCGATCTGGCAGACCATCTGATGCGCCATCAGCGGCTGGAAAATGCCCGGAACACGCTGGTTCCGCTCACCAAGCGGCGCGCCGAACTGGATATGGCGAGTTACGCGGCAGGCAAGCTCGATCTGGGCAGCGCCTTGCTCTCGTCGCTAGCGCTGGCCGAAGCCGAAATCGACGCCCTGGCCCGCGAGGCCGATGTCGCGCGCGACGCGATCCGCATCAACATGACTTACGGGCCAATGACTGAAAAGGAGGACAGCCAATGACAGCCGAAACGACATATGCGACACGTTGGCGTGCGGCGCTGCTTGGCACCCTCATCGTCGCAGGCGGCGGCGGATATTGGCTGGGGCATCTCGGAACTGGTGAGGCATCCACTCCGACAGCCAAAGAGCGCAATATCCTCTACTGGTATGATCCGATGGTGCCGCTGGAGCATTACGACAATCCCGGCGCACTCTCCTCGATGGGAATGAAGACTCAGCCCAAATATGCTGACGAAGGCGGCACACCCGGCGAAGCACCGGGGATTACGGTCAATCCTGCCGCCATGCAGAATCTTGGCGTCCGCGTCGTTGCAGCGCAAATGGGCAGCCTTGCCGCCACGCTGAACGTGACCGGCAGTATTGACTTCAATCAGCGCGATGTGGCGATCATTCAGGCTCGCTCGGGCGGCTTTGTAAGCCGAGTCTATGCCCGCGCTCCCGGCGACGTCATCGGTGCTGGCGCGCCGATTGCCGATGTGCAATTGCCCGAATGGGGCGGCGCGCAGACTGAGTTTCTAAGCGTCAGACGACTCGGACGCCCCGATCTCACCGCCGCGGCGCGCCAGCGATTGCGTCTGTTGGGCATGTCGGAGGGCGTGATCGCAGGCGTGGAGCGCAGTGGGCACACGAATGGGATGATCACGATCACGTCGCCGATTTCCGGCGTGATCCAGACGCTGGATGCCCGCGCCGGTGTCACGCTGGCAATGGGGCAGACCCTGGCGCAAGTGACCGGCCTCGGAACCGTTTGGCTCAATGCTGCCGTCCCCGAAGCACAAGCGGGAAGTGTCCGCATAGGGCAGAGCGCCAGCGCCACACTTACCGCCTTCCCAGGCGAGACGTTCGGTGGGCGCATCCTTGCCGTTCTGCCAACCACGCAAGCCGACAGCCGGACGCTCACGGTGCGGATCGAACTCGCCAACCGTGGCGGGCGGCTGCGCCCCGGCATGTTTGCGCAGGTCGCACTCGGCGGAACAGGCGGGACAGCGCTGCTTGTGCCAAGCGAGGCGGTGATCCGCACAGGCACGCGCACGATTGTCATGCTGGCAACCGGCAATGGCCGCTATCAACCAGCGGAAGTCCGCACGGGCCGCGAAGGTGGCGGACAGACCGAGATACTGGAGGGCTTGGCCGCCGGAGAAAAAGTCGTAGCGTCGGGCCAGTTCCTGCTCGATTCCGAAGCGAGCCTGACCGGGATTCCAGCCCGCAAGCTGGGGTCTGCGAAATGATCGAATGGATCATCCGCGCCTCGGTCAAGGCCCGCACGCTCGTTGTCATCGCTTCTCTCCTCCTGACGGCGATCGGCATCGGGGCTGTGCGAACCACACCGGTCGATGCGCTGCCTGACCTGTCCGATGTGCAGGTCATCATCCGCACCACCTATCCGGGTCAAGCCCCGCAGATAGTCGAGAACCAGGTCACTTACCCGCTTACGACAACGATGCTCTCGGTCCCCGGCGCACGGGTGGTGCGCGGCTATTCCTTCGTCGGCGACAGCTTCGTCTATGTGCTGTTCGAGGACGGCACCGATCTTTATTGGGCGCGCAGCCGCGTGTTGGAATACCTCAGTCAGGTGCAGGGGAAACTGCCAGCCGGAGCGACGGCCTCGCTCGGCCCCGATGCCACCGGGGTGGGCTGGATTTACGAATATGCGCTGGTCGACAAGACCGGTCGTCATGATCTGGCGCAGCTCCGCAGCATCCAGGACTGGTTCCTGCGCTATGAGCTCAAGGCGGTCCCCGGTGTGGCCGAAGTTGCCAGCATTGGCGGGATGGTCCGGCAATATCAGGTCGTGGTCGATCCGCAGAAACTCGCTTCCTACGGAGTGACGGCGAACGATGTCAGCGACGCACTCAAGCGCGCCAATCAGGAGGTCGGTGGCGGTGTCGTCGAAATGGCTGAGGCCGAATATATCGTTCGCGCATCGGGCTATCTCAAAACCCTCGATGATTTCCGCGCTGTACCGATCCGCACCGCTGCGGGCGGCGTGCCGGTGTCGCTGGGCGATGTTGCCACGGTGCAGGTCGGTCCCGATATGCGGCGCGGGATTGCCGAACTGAATGGCGAGGGCGAAGTCGCGGGCGGGGTAATCGTCATGCGTCAGAGCAAGAATGCCCGCGAAGTGATCGAGGGCGTCCGCACCAAGCTCGCGGAATTGAAGGCCAGCCTGCCTCCCGGTGTTGAGATTGTCACCACCTATGATCGCTCGGGGCTGATCGACCGTGCCGTCGAGAATCTGACCGGAAAGCTGTTCGAGGAATTCCTGATCGTCGCGCTCGTCTGCGGGTTGTTCCTGTGGCACGCGCGCTCTGCATTGGTGGCGATCCTGACGCTGCCCTTGGGCATCCTGATCGCGTTCATTGTCATGCGGGTGCAGGGATTGAACGCCAATATCCTCTCATTGGGCGGGATCGCCATCGCCATCGGCGCGATGGTCGATGCGGCGGTCGTGATGATCGAGAATGCGCACAAGCATCTCGAACGCTGGGCGCATGACAATCCCGGCAAGGAGTTGCAAGGCGAAGATCGCTGGCGCGTCATCACTAACGCTGCCGCCGAAGTTGGCCCGGCGCTGTTCCTCAGCCTGCTGATCATCACCTTCTCGTTCATCCCGATCTTCTCGTTGCAGGGCCAGGAAGGGCGGCTGTTCGCGCCGCTGGCCTTCACCAAAACCTATGCGATGGCGGGCGCGGCCTTGCTGTCTATCACGCTCATTCCCGTGCTGATGGGCTGGCTGATCCAGGGGAAGATACCTGCGGAAGATAGCAACCCGATCAACCGTTTCCTCACGCGCCTCTACCGTCCCGCGCTCGATTGGGTGCTGGCCAAGCCCAAAGCAGCCCTGCTGATCGCGGTGCTGGTGTTCGCTTCCAGCCTGTGGCCGATCACCCAGACCGGCGGCGAGTTCATGCCGCAGATGAATGAGGGTGACTTGCTCTATATGCCCTCGGCCCTGCCGGGGATTTCGACGGCCAAGGCCTCGATGCTGCTGCAACAGACCGACCGCCTCATCAAGACCGTGCCGGAAGTCGAAAGCGTATTCGGCAAGGCAGGCCGCGCGGATAGTGCCACCGATCCTGCCCCGCTCGAAATGTTCGAGACCACCATCCGCTTCAAGCCGAAGAGTGCATGGCGCAGCGGCATGACCCAGGCCAAGCTGATCGACGAGCTGGATCAGACCGTCAAAGTCCCCGGCCTCGCCAATTTCTGGATTCCGCCGATCCGCAACCGGATCGATATGCTGGCAACCGGCATCAAGAGCCCGATCGGCATCAAAGTATCCGGCGCGAACCTAGACGACATTGACCGCACCGCGCGGCAAATCGAGGCAGTAGCCAAGACGGTGCCGGGGATCAGCTCGGCTCTGGCAGAACGGCTTTCAGGCGGGCGCTATATCGACGTTGCTATCAACCGGGCAGCGGCGGCGCGCTACGGCCTCAACGTCGCCGATGTGCAGGCGGTGGTGTCGGGCGCGATCGGCGGCGAGGCGGTGGGGCAAACCGTCGAAGGCCTGGCCCGCTATCCGATCAGTGTCCGCTACCCCCGCGAAATCCGGGACAGCGTGGATGACATCATCAATCTGCCGGTGCTGACACCCTCGCGCCAGCAAATCACGCTGGGCACGGTCGCCGATGTCCGAATCTCCAATGGGCCGCCGATGCTCCGCAGCGAGAACGGACGTCCCGCGACATGGGTCTATATCGACGGGCGGGGGCGCGCGCTCACCGAGATTGTCGGCGATCTGCAACGCGCCGTTGCACAAAAGGTCAAGCTGCCGCCGGGAATCAGCGTCGCTTACACGGGACAGTTCGAGTTTCTCGAACGCGCGACGCAGCGATTGAAGATCGTTGTTCCGGCCACCCTACTGATCATCTTCGCGCTGCTCTACGCGACGTTCCGGCGCTGGGACGAAGCCGCGCTGATCATGGCGACGCTGCCGTTCGCGCTCACCGGCGGGGTCTGGCTGCTCTATCTGCTGGGGTTCAACCAGTCTGTCGCCACCGGCGTCGGGTTCATCGCGCTGGCGGGCGTGTCGGCCGAGTTCGGGGTGGTCATGCTGATCTACCTGAAATCGGCGCTGGCGGAGAATAGCGACGTAGAAGCCGCCGTTCGTGCAGGCGCGCTGCTCCGCGTGCGGCCAAAGGCAATGACGGTGGCGGTGATCCTCGCGGGCCTGTTCCCCATCCTCATCGGCACCGGCGCGGGTTCGGAAGTGATGAGCCGGATCGCCGCGCCGATGGTGGGCGGGATGCTCACCGCACCGCTGCTCTCGATGCTCATCATCCCCGCCGCCTATCTGCTGATGCGGCGGGGCACCCAAGTTCAACACCAAGGAGAAACCACATGAAGAAGACCCTGATGATTGCTGCGCTGATTGCGCTGCCGGTCGGCCTGTCCGGCTGCCACAAAAAGGCGGAAGCACCTGCCGCCGTGGCACCCAAGGCGGAAGCCAACGCCATGGCGAGCATGGCGATGCCTGCCGATGCAAAGATGGGCAAAGCCACTGGCACCGTGATCGCCGTCAATGCGGCGGCAGGGACGATTACGCTTGAGCATAGCGCGATCTCCGCTGTTGGCTGGTCCGCCATGACGATGGAATTTTCCGCCAAGCCTGGGGTGCTGACCGGCATTGCCGTGGGTGACAAGGTTGATTTTGACGTGACTGTGACTGGCAGTTCCGGAGAAGTTACGGCACTAAAAAAGCAATGAGGTCCTTAAGAATAGTCTGTACATTATCGAAAATACACTGCCCTGGATGTGATATCGGGGCAGTGTAGGAGATTATCCGAAAGCAGCCACTCACAAGAGATTTGTGGGAACGGCAGCGCACCTAGCGTTGGTATTCATAGATGGTCGTTCAATAGGTGGCCATTATTGCCAAGTGGGAAGTGCGATATACAACTTGAATAAGGAGCGAGGCGGTATCCATCGGAATAAATTTCGCAAAAAGTCAGCCAATAAAATCTGGCCAAAATTCTGTGAGCGACCACCAAGTCCACTACCCCTTGCGTGAATTCAAATCCCCCCTCGGGGTCCGGCTGGGAAAAATAATCCTTTCTTTGCCTGTACCGTTCCGCGACGATCCCCCCCCATAGTAGTCGGTTGCTTGGGCCTCAATCCGAAGGAGCGGTTCACGCCAAGCGGCCCGTTGACTGGGTGACGGAAAGGGGAAGGGTTGCCTTCGGTACTCGCGAGGCGTGCCCAAAAGTGTGGGGGTAAATATATATCATATTCATAAAGACAAATATTTCAACTTATTACCCTGAAGGTTCTATACAAGCCCTGTCATTGTAAGGTGGCCGTTGACAACAATGTGGTGCCGATGCGCCCGAACCAGCAAAACTTTTATGGGCCGGTTTGCCTAGAGCGGGCAGCATGATATCTGAATCATACCACCCGATCTATTTGTTTGTTATCACATCATTTTTTGTGAAAGACCGGTTCCCATTTTCCCGCAAGACGCTCTAATAGGCCGACTGTGAGCCTTCGGTTCGGCGTCGCGAGCTTGGACGGCTCTGCGCGGGGGTGTTCGCTTCGCACCTAATGGTCTTCCTGGGACAATAGGTTCTCATATATTCATAGGCTTCGGGCAACCTGCCGACAAACGATGTCCAGACGTTGAGCATGCCAAGGATGCGGGTTTTGGCCCGGTCGCCCGATAGCAGGTTGAGACCGGAATAGGGCGGCTGGTTCGTCGACAACGTCAAATGCAACTGATTGCCGGCATTGGACAGCGTGTAGCAGGTCGGCTTTCCGTCCGTCCCGGCAGGATCATTGGTTACTGCATGCATCCAGCCATAGCAGACATTGGCCTCGTTGGTGACACGCCAGAGCGTGTAGAATTCCATCTGGTTGCAACGCTGGGTCGACCCGCATTCCTTGAACGAGACTATCCAGGAGCTTTTGCCGCTCGACGATTCAATCGTGGTAGTGCCCGGAGCAGGATTGTTCGTGAAATTCGTCTTGTAGCCCGCAGCTTGAAGTGTCTCATTGACGAATGCGGGATCGATGCCGGTGGGCGTGGGCGGTGCCTGCGGCCGGGCCACAACGGGCGGCGGTGTCCGGACCGTCCTGGTCCTTTGCGGCGGTCTTGGAGCTGGCGCCTGAGTCGCATTGGGCTTCGGCTTCGACACCGAAAAATCGGCGCTGGCTGCTGACGGCAGAACCAGTGTGGCAGCGACGATAGTCCAAACAAATTTCATGTTACACCTGCCAAGCAGAGCCGAGCCTTTTTGAAATATCTCTTCCAGCCTGCAATGCGACTCGGGTCAGACGTGGAATTATCCAAATGATTCTGCGAACAAACCCGACCTTCCCAAGCCTGTCAATCGTTTCAGCACCGTGTGTGAGGCCAGATCGTAGCTGCTGGCACTCGACATTGCCCGCAATCGGAATTAGAATTTACCCGCAATCGGAACCGGAAGTGAAGCCATTATGCCTCCTGCTGCACGTGTTGGCGACATGCATGTCTGCCCGATGGTAACCGGTTTGGTGCCGCATGTCGGCGGCCCGATCCTGCCGCCCGGTGCGCCAACAGTGCTGACTGGCATGATGCCGCAGGCACGAATGGGCGACATGTGTGTATGCGTCGGTCCGCCCGATACCATCCTGAAGACTTCGCTGACAGTGATTGTATCTGGTAGGCCCGCGGCGCGAATGGGCGACATGACGGTCCATGGCGGCAATATTGTCATGGGTTGCCCCACCGTCATCATCGGCGATTGAGGCCTGCGGCTATTCCGCGTTTCGCGCGCGCGCCACATCGACGCGGTCGCGCTGCTGGATGAATGCCGCACGGGCGGCGCCTTCGAGGCCCTTGCGTCCCGAATCGGTCTGGATACCGAGCGGATCGACCGGCTCGCCATCGATGCGCACCTCGTAGTGCAGGTGCGGGCCGGTGGTGCAGGTGCCGGTCGTACCGCTGAGGCCGATCGTATAGCCCTGGGTTACGCGCTGGCCATTATGCAGTCCGGGGGCGAAGTGGCTCAGGTGGAAATAGCGCGTCACCCAGCCGTTGTCGTGCTGTAGCACTGCCATGTTGCCGCCGCAGCTGGTGGGCGTCGACCCGATGACCATGCCATCCGCAGCAGCGTAGACCGGCGTGCCGACCGGGACCCCGAAATCGACCCCTGCGTGCAGGCGCGTATAATGCAGCACCGGATGAAATCGCATCCCGAACTTCGAGGTGATGCGCGCACCATCGACCGGAGTGCGCATGAAAGATCGAACAGTGGAGCCGCCATTGCCATCGAACCAGCCGGTGTCCTGATCGACCGGCTTGAAACGATAGAGTGATCGGCTCTTTGCCGCAGTCACCAGTGAAGCGAACAGCAACTGCGGTTCGCCCTGCGGCTGCCCGGCGGCATTGACGGTCTGCTCATAGGCGACTTCAAACGTATCGCCCGGGGCGACTTCGGCGGCGAGGTTGAAATCGAACCCGAAAGCATTGACGAATTCGGGAATCAGGCTGTCGATGACCCCGGCGGATACGGCGGAGGAGTAGAAACTGTCGGAGTCGAGTTCGCCGCGCACCACCTTGATCCGCTTTGAAAGTTCGGCAGCGACGCGGCTGACGGAGAATGCGCCGTCGTCGCCCCGGGCGAGGATTGCGCCTGAGCCATCGGGCAGCGACGCCTCAAGCCGCTCAAGCCTGACAGTTCCGCCCGCCGCCACCAGATTGAGCACCGCGCTCGTTTCGCCCTTTGCATTGCCCAGAACGCTCATCGCCACCTTGTTGGCTTCGGCAATTTCGTCCGCCGGCAAGCCGGCTTCGCGCAGGTAACCCAGCAGGTCCTTGGGCCCGGCAAGCCTGACCCGGCGGCTGGAATATATCGGCAAGCCCGTTTGTGGCGGCGCGGTGGCACCATCCGGCAATGGCGCAATTTGCACCTGTTCCGGGAGGGGGGCCGAATTCTGCGGCGAGCGCGGCAGCCAGAACCAAAGGCTGCCCAGGATCGCAACCAGGGCAATACATCCGGCCAGTAACCACCAGACCCGGGGCAGGCCCCCCGCTTCGGGTTCGCCGGCCTCCTGGCGGCCAGCGACATTTTTCCACATTTCTGGAAGCACGGGAGAGCTGCCGTCCCGCTTGGACCAGGAAAGAGGATCAAAGGAGTCGCGGTCGGACATGTCGCCCCAATACCAGTCGGAAAAAGCTTCGTATGAAACGCACAGTTAAACTGGCTTTCTCAGACGGGAAAGCTATGCTCTATTCAGCGGTGCTTATTTTGGTTTGGAGAACCAATGTCCAGTGGTCAGCGTGTAGCTTGGCGGGAGGGGCAATTTCTCCGGCCGCAACATTTCCAGCAGTCCGATCGCGCGGGGGAGACGAGGCTCAGGGCCCGCGCCGATTCACTTCGTCCCTATCCTTGGGGTTTGACGGAAATCGCCATCGACGAGGACTTGGCAGCACTCGGCAAATTTGCGGTGCTGCGCGCGCGTGGTGTCATGCCCGACGGCACCGCATTCGCGATTCCCGGCGATTTCCCCCCGCCGGAACCTTTGGACATTCCCGCGGACACCCGCGACGCGGTCGTTTCGCTGACATTGCCCGCAGCCCAGCCTGGCGCGGTGGAATATGGCGATAGCGAGAATGCCAGCGTCGAAATCCGCTTCGTGGTCGATGAATTGGAAATCGTCGATGCTTTTTCGGAATCGCGTTCGGCCGAACCGATCGAGCTGGCCAGTCCGAATTTGCGATTCGGCGTCACGCGTGACCAAACCTACGGCAGGGTTTGTCTTGGAGTGGCCCGCGTGCGCGAACTGCAGTCGAAGCGCCTGATGTTCGACGACAATTATATTCCACCCTCTCAGGACATTGTGGCGTCGCTGCGGCTGAAGGGTGGACTGTCGGACATCGTCGGCCGCGCCGAGCAGCGCGCTGACGAACTTGCGCTGCGGGCGGTCGAGGCAACCGATGGCGGCGCAGAAACCTTCGCGAGCTTCCTCTTGCTGCAGGCGCTGAACCGCTGGGTCCCGATGCTGCGGCACCTCGATACGCTGCCCATGGTGCATCCGGAGCGGCTGTTCGAGGCCTTGGCCGGATTGGCGGGCGAGATCGCGACGCTGATAAAGCCCGAACGCAAGGCTCCGCTCCTCCCCCATTATGATCACGAAAATCTCCAGAACAGCTTCGATCCTCTGTTCGATCTGCTGCAGTCGATGCTGTCGGCAGTGTTCGATCGTTCGGCTGTGCAGCTTCCGCTCGAACAGGCAGGGCCAGGCGCGTGGGTATCGACGATAACCGACCGCAATCTCTACCAGCACGGCTATTTCTACCTGGCGGTCAATGCGGCCGCTTCGGTCGACGAGATCCGCTCGATGTTTCCCTCGGTCGCAAAGCTCGGCGCGGTCGAAAGAATGCGCTCGATCGTCGATTCGGCGCTTCCCGGCGTGCCGCTGCGCCACACGCCGACTCCGCCCCCGCAGCTGCGCGTGCTGCCCGGCTATGTCTATTTCGAGCTTGATCGCGGCGTACCCGACTGGCGCGATTTCGCGACGGCAACGGCGATGGGGCTGCATGTCGCCGGCGAATGGCCGCAGCTTCGTCTTGAACTCTGGTGTGTCAAGAAAGCCGCGCGATGACCGACAACGGCAATCCCGCCGGCGGACGGAACCGGACGATCTTCAAACCCTCGCCGCTTGCCGGACTGAAGCCCGCACAACCCCCCATGCAACCTGGGGTGCCTGGCCCGGAAGCGGCACCGCCAGCGCAGTGGTCCCCGCCGGCAGCCCCGGTCCCGCGATTCCAGCCCGAAGCTCCAAGCCAGCCCCAATCTCCGGCCCAGTTTCCGGCCCAGTCTCCGGCGCAATACCAGGAGTATCAGGCTCAACCGCAGTATCAGGCGCCGCCGCCGCGGCTCGATGACGACGATATTCCCATCCCATCCACCCCGCGCGATGTGCGCAGTCTGCTCAACAGTGAAGCCGCGTCGATCCTGGCCCTGACGTCGAGCGTCCGCTCCGGCCGCGCGCGTATCGCCATGCCGGATTTTCATCGCCAGGCGAGCGAGGCAATTGCCCGCTACGATCAGGCGATTGCATCCGCCTATCCCGAAGAAACCCGGCAGCGCGCCAAATATGTGCTCTGCGCCACGGTTGACGACGTCGCCCAGAATCTCCCCAGTATCGGACATGACGGGGCCGAATGGGCGCGGCGCAGCCTGGTCGTGCAGTTTTTCCGCGAGAACATCGGTGGCGACCGGTTCTGGCAGCTGGTGGATGATTTACTGGCGCGCCCGGCGCAAAATGCCGAGCTGATCGAACTGTTTCATGCCTGTCTTGCATCGGGTTTCGAAGGGCGCTTCCGGATCATGCCCGACGGAAAAAGCAGGCTGCAAGAGATCATGGCCCGGCTTTATGGCGCGCTCGAACACCCCAGGTCTCTGTCGATGCTGGAAATTGCCCCGCAATGGAAGGGGATGGCCGCGCCGCTCAAGAAGGTCGGGATGTTGAGCAAGGTGGCGCTGGTCGCGGCTGCGGCGGCGCTGGTCCTGCTGGTGATTTACGCCCTGCTGCGGCTGCTGCTGATGACCTCGGGGGAAGACAGCTGGAAGGCAGTGCGGCAGCTGTCGCCCGAAACGCCGCTGCGTCTGTCGCGACTGGGTGCGCCGCCGCCCAAGGCAGCGGACAGCACCCAGCTAAGCCGCCTGCGCAGCTTCCTCGAGCCCGAAATCCGACAGAAGCTGGTAACGGTCGAAGAGGACGCAGCGACGGTGCGGGTGCGCACGACAGTCGGCCAGCTGTTCCAGTCGGGATCGGATCAGCTCGAATCGGGCCGCAAGGATTTGTTCGAGCGCATCGGCCGGGCGGTCGAGGCCGAAAAGGGCGAGGTGACGATCGAGGGCCATGCCGACAGCGACAAGGTGGCGAGCCTCAGCTTCCCCGATAATCTTGCCCTGTCGAAGGCACGCGCCGAAACCGTCGCGGCCATAATTCGCAATGTTCTGAGCAATCCCGCGCGCATGAGCGCCAAGGGCTTCGGCGACAGCCGGCCGATCGCCTCGAACGCGACACCGGACGGCAAGACCCGCAATCGCCGCGTGGAGATCGTGGTTCCGCGATTGCAATAGGCGATTGCACCAAGGCAGAAGGATTCGGGGCTTGAGACGTATTTTGACCAACTGGTGGGTGCTGACCGGACTGATCGTCCTGGTTCTGGTGCTGCTGTTTTGCGTCGGACTGCCGATCTTCGTCGCTTTCCTCAGGCCGTTGTGGATCAGGCTCGCGATCGCCGGGTTCCTGCTCGCAATTTGGGGGCTGATCGGCTTCCTGAGGGCGCGCAAGGCGCGCAAGGCAAGTGCCGCGATAGCCGAAGAGATTGCTGCGCCCAGCGCGGCCGACGAAGAAAGCGCGGCGCTGGCTGCCCGGATGGGCGAAGCGATGGCGGCGCTCAAATCCGCTTCCGGCAAACAGCGCGACTATCTCTACAGTCGGCCCTGGTATGTCATCATCGGTCCGCCGGGCGCCGGCAAGACCACCGCACTGCTCCATTCGGGCCTGCGTTTTCCCTTCGCCGAGCAGTCGCTCAAAGGTGTTGGCGGCACGCGCAACCTCGATTTCTGGTTCGCCGACGAAGCCGCACTAGTCGATACCGCCGGGCGTTATACGACCCAGGATTCCGATACGAGTGTCGATTCGCGTGGCTGGACGAGCTTTCTGAGCCTGCTCAAGAAGCATCGACCGCGGCATCCGATCAATGGCGTCATCGTCACCCTGGGCATCGATGAATTGCTCAGTTCGAACCGCGCCGGTCTCGACAATCATGCCTCGGCCGTGCGCCGCCGCCTCGCGGAACTGCGCAACACGCTGGAAGTCAACATTCCGGTTTATCTCATCCTGACCAAGGCGGATCTTCTCGCCGGATTTTGCGAATATTACGACGATCTCGATGTCGAAGGCCGTCGGGCAGTGCTGGGCGCGACGCTGCCATACGCAAAAGGGAAGATGGAACTTTCGACTGTGGTCACTGCCTTCGACCAGCTCTGCGATGCCCAGTCGGAACGTCAGGCAAAGCGGCTGTTCGACGAGGTCGATCATAACCGGCGCAGCCTGATCCTCGGTTTCCCAGCGCAGCTCGCCTCGCTACGTTCGCGGCTCGCCCGCTATGTCGAAGGCGCATTTCTCGCCGGCGACCAGGGCAGCTGCTTGTTGCGCGGGTTCTATTTCACCAGCGGAGTTCAACAGGGCGCGCCACTCGATCGCATCCTATCGGGCATGGCGCAGGTTTACGATGCCGATGCCCGGCCTGCGCAAGGCTCTGGCCGGACCTATTTTCTCAACCGCCTGTTGACCGAGGTGGTTTTTGCCGAGGCGGGGCTGGCCGAGCTTGACCCGGCGGCACGGGCGCGTGAGCGCAACCGGATGATCGCGGGAATTGCGGCGGTCGCGGCTGCCTCAGCCTTGATGCTGGTAGCCTGGGGCGTCAGCTTTTTCGGCAATCGCGCATTTCAGTCGCAATTGCTCACCAGCTCGCAGCAGGTCCAGACGCTGGCGCGCGAGGCCGGCGTTGATCTGGTGGAAGTGCGCGGAACCGACCCGGATCTCGAACAATCGCTGGTAGTCCTGCGCGCGCTGCGCAATCTTCCCCAGGGCTATGCCGAGAGCGAAAGCGGCGAGCCGGGGCTGCTCAAACGTTTCGGCCTGTTTCAGTCGAGCCATAGCGAGCAGGCGATCGAGGCCTATCGTGACGGTTTGCGGCGTATTTTGCTGCCAAGGCTGATCCTGCGGCTGGAGCAATATCTGGCTGAGAATGCCGCCAATCCACTGGCCGTTTACGAGCCGCTGAAGGTTTATCTCATGCTTGGTGGCCAGGGCCCCCTCGATAATCAGGCGGTCAAATCCTGGGTCGAGGGCGACTGGGCCGGACAGTTGTTTCCCGGGGCCGATCGCGGCTCGATGCGCGCGGAGCTTGCCCAGCATCTGGCGGCTTTGCTCGACGATCCGGACATGGCGGTGGCCTGGCCCGGACGCCGCACCCCGCTTGACGGCACGACAGTCGCGAGCGCGCGCGCAGCGGTCCAGACGCTAAGCCTGGCCGATCGCGCCTATGCGATCATCCGGCAAAAGGCGCTGGCTTCCGGCGGCGAGTCCTGGCGTGCCTCGGCGGTTCTGGCTTCCGGCGACGCTCAGGCTTTCGCCAATGGCGAACAGGTTCTGGCGCTGACCGTTCCCTATTTTTTCACCCGGAACGGCTTTGAAAAGGCATACCAATTGAGCCTTGTCTCGGTTCAGGCCGATCTCAAGAAGGACATGTGGGTGATGGGCGGCGATGCCGGCACCGCCGGGATGCAGAGCCAGATGGGCAATATCCGCCCTGGCGTCGCGGCGCTTTATTCGCGCGACTATATCGCCCAATGGGACCGCGTCGTCGCCGCGCTTAAGCCAGGGTCTTATTTCAACAATCCGGCGGCGCTCGGGGCTTTCACCAAGACGCCATCGCCGCTCAAGCTGATCTTGCTGGAATTGCGCAAGAATACGACTTTCGGCGGCGGCACTGGCGGTGCGAAGGCGGCCGCGATGGGTGCCTTGCAATCGCGGATGGGCAGGGCGGGAGACCTTGCCGCCGCCACCAGTGCAGGCGGCGGCAATATCGATGCCGGGGTCGAGATCGCAGGTTATTTCAAGCCGCTGCAAGACTATGTCGGCGACGGCAAAGCCCCTGCGCCGATCGACGAGTTTCTTGCAGCGATGAAGCAGGCCGGCTCCGCTGTGACT
>JAHFPT010000186.1 GCA_023266625.1 Novosphingobium sp.
CCGGATGGGACAAAGGGGGCCAAGACTTTCAGCTTCGATGCCGATTTCCAGATGGAAAGCTATTTGCGTCATCAGGGCGCATCCTTCACCGAGCGCTTCGACGCCAACTCCTACCTCTATATCACCCGCGCGATGACCTATTTCGACCTCGCCGAGGAGTATGGCGGGCGGCTGGCCGATGCCTTTGCTGCGACCAAGGCTAAGTTCTGCGTCGTCAGCTTCGACAGCGACTGGCTTTACCCCACCGAGCTGTCGCGCGAACTGGCGCATGCGCTCAATGCGGCGGGTGCGCCGGTCAGCTTCGTCGAACTCTCTGCGCCGTTCGGGCATGACAGCTTCCTGCTCGACGTGCCCGAGCTGGACCGGGTGGTTGCAGGGTTTTTGGGGCAATGAGCGCACTGCCCGAAGGCTACCGGCTGACCGAAGATCAGGCCGAAATCGACATGGCGGCTGCCCATGCCTTCCTGACCGGCAGCTATTGGGCGAAAGGCATTCCGTTCGCAACGGTGGCCGCCGCTATTAGCAGCTCGTTCTGCGTGGCGGTGTTCCACGAAGATATGCAGGTCGGCATGGTCCGTATCATCAGCGACTTTGCCACCACCGCCTATCTCACCGACGTCTATGTGCTCGATGCATATCGCGGACATGGCCTCGCTTCGGCGATGCTCGCCCATCTGCAGGCGCATCCGAAGTTGCAGGGTCTCCGGCGCTGGATGCTGTTCACACTGGATGCGCAGCCACTCTACGCCCAGGCCGGATGGAACGTCTATCCGCATCCTGAACGGGTGATGGTGCGGGATAATCCGGACATATACCAATGACCCAACTGCGCCCCGACCTCGCGCTGATCGCCGCCCACGTCGCGCCCGGTGCCCGCGTGCTCGATGTCGGCTGCGGCGACGGGACGCTGCTCGAAGCCCTGCGCGACGAGCGGCAATGCGATGCGCGCGGCATGGAAATCGATTCCGTCAATGTCGCCAGCTGCGTCGCCAAGGGGCTTTCGGTGATCCAGGGCGATGCCGGGGCCGACCTCGCCTTCTATCCCGACCAGTCGTTCGACTATGCCATCCTCAGCGAAACGCTACAGACGATGATGCGGCCCGATCTGGTGCTGGAAGAGCTGCTGCGGATCGGCAAACACGCCTTCGTCAGCTTTCCCAATTTTGGCCATTGGCGGGTGCGGCTGTCGCTTCTGCTCGGCGGCCAGATGCCGGTGACCCGGCTGTTGCCGGTCGCCTGGTATGAGACGCCCAATATCCACCACCTGACTGTCGCGGATTTTCGCGCGCTGATGGCTGAGCGGGGGATCACGGTGGAGCGGGCCTGGTTTCTCTCGGGCGACAGGCAGACCAGCGCAGCAGCGGCCAATTTCCGCGCGGAGCATGCGATTTTTCTGCTGGCGCGGTAATCCTCCCCGGAACGGGGAGGGGGACCGCGACGCCGCAGGCGGCGGGGTGGTGGGGCACAGGCAGGTTCACGCGTCCCGGCCAGGTCGCGCCATGCCGAGGGTGCCCCTCCACCACCCTGCGGGTGGTACCCCTCCCCGTGCCGGGGAGGATTTAAGGATTCACCAGCAACACCGAATCATCGCGCGCCAGTACCCATAGGCTGAGCCCTGCCGCCTTCGCCCGTTCCACTGCCAGACTCGTCGGCAGCGATACCGTCACCAACGTCGTCGCGCCCGTGCGCACCGCCTTTTCGACAATCTCATAGCTGCACCGCGCGGTTGACAGCACGAAGCCGGGGCACAGTGGCTTGCCCGCGAGCGCCATCGCCCCGATCAGCTTGTCGAGTGCATTGTGACGCCCGACATCCTCGCGCAGACAGAGGATCGCACCGGCAGGATCGGCCCAGGCGGCGGCATGGGCGGCTCCGGTAGCAAGGCTGAGCGGCTGGCCGGTCTTGAGCGCTGCGAGGGCTGCGAAGATGGCCTGGGGTTCGATCGCATCATGCGCCGCGACCGGCGGCAGGGGCCTGGCCACCGCCTCCAGGTTCTCGATCCCGCACAGCCCGCAGCTCGATTCCGCGACCCGAGAGCGTACCCGCTCGCCCAGTTGCTCCGCGCCCAGCCCGCTGAGCGTGGCGCGGACAATCCAGCCCAGCTCAACCTCGGCAATCGCCAGATCAGTCACCTCGCCCGCATGCGCCGCCAGCCCTTCGCTCAGGGCAAAGCCGGTGGCGAAATCGGCAAGGTCCGCCGGGGTCGCCATCATCACCGCATAGGCGAGGCCATTGAATTCCAGCGCGATGGGCGCCTCGGGCACCCATTTGCGCGTAACGGCGAGGCGGTTGCCGTCGGCGCCGACTTCAACCGCCTCAGCCATAAACTCAGCCAAGATTGAGGTTGTAAAAGGCAGCAAGCTTGTTGCCGTCCGGATCGCGCAGATAGGCACCGAACGAGCCGGGAGCCTGTGGCTTGGACTCGGGCTGGCCTTCGCAGGTTCCGCCATTGGCGAGGCCAGCCGCGTGCCATGCCGCGACCTGTTCCTCATTGTCTGCCCCGAACAATATGGTGCCGCCATTGGCATGCGTCGCCGGCTGGCCATCGCGCGCCGGGCTAACCGCGAAGTTGGGCCCGCCGGGCAGCTTGTAGCGGATCATTTGCCGTTCCACTGGTGGCGCGCTGGGCGGCAGGCCCAGCGCTCCGAAGGTCGCATCGTAAAAAGCGCGCGCCTTTTCGATATCATTGCAGCCAAGCCGCAGGTTGAGAAGTTTCATCGCTGTTGTCCTCAACCGGCCGGCAGCATGGCGCAGAGCTTGTTGCCATCGGGATCGCGCAGATAGGCGAGATAGAGCTTGGCGAAGCCGAGATCGCGCACCCCTGGCGGGTCTTCGCAAGCCGTGCCGCCCGACGCCACGCCAGCGTCGTACCAGGCATTGGCCTGTTCGTTGCTGGCCGCAGAAAAGCCGATGGTGCCACCGTTGGCAAAGGTCGCGGGCTCGCCGTTGATCGGCGTGGTCACCAGGAAATTGCAGCCATTATGAGCATAGACCAGGCGAGTGCCCATATCCATGCCGGGCTTGGCGCCAATGGCGGTGAAGATGGCATCATAGAACGGCTTGGATTTGGCAAGGTCGTTGCTGCCGACGACGACATGGGTGAACATGGGGCTCTCTCCGGTTTGCTGTTGAGTCGGCTGGCTACATAGTTCGTGCCCCGCAGGTTATCCACTCGATTTCGCCGCGCGGTGCCAATCTGCCGGGTGGACGTCGGCCCGTGGCTTGGGCAATAGCCTTTGCCCATGTGGCAGCTCTATCAATTCCCGCTGTGCCCGTTCAGCCGCAAGCTGCGCCTGCTGATGAGCGAAAAGGGCATCGGCTATGAGCTGTGGCGCGAGAACCCCTGGGAGGGCCGCGACGAGTTCCTGACAATGAACCCTGCGGGGCGCACCCCGGTGCTGCATGATCCCGACAAGGGCCTGACCCTGTGCGATAGCCGGGCGATCTGCGAATATCTCGAAGAGACGGTCGACAAGAACGCGATGATTGGCGGCACTGCCGCGAACCGCGCCGAGATCCGCCGTCTGGTCGCGCTGTTCGACGAGAATTTCTACGACGACGTCACTGCGCCGATGCTGCTTGAGCGGATGAAGAAGCGCCTGATCCTGCGCCAGGCGCCCGATGCAAAAGCACTGCGCCAGGCGATGAAGCTGGCGCATGAGCATCTCTACTACATCGACTATCTGATCGATCGCCGCCCCTGGCTGGCCGGCGCGACGATGAGCCTGGCCGATCTGGCTGCCGCCGCGCAGATATCGGTTGCTGATTATCTCGGCGGCATCGACTGGTCCGGCCACGAGCAGTCGCGCGGCTGGTATTCAGTATTCAAAAGCCGCCCGAGCTTTCGCCCGCTGCTGTCCGAACGCATGGATGTCATCCAGCCGCCGAGCCATTATGCCGATGTCGATGGGTGATCAGAGTTTGGTTTAGCTGAGGGTGCCCTTTTGAGTGATATCTGCTTGCCGTTGAGTCCGGCCGCTTAGTTTGCTACTGGGTGGTCGAGTTTGAGGGTTAACCGGATTTCATTGCATTCAACTCCATGCTGGCTTGTCCCTTCGAGCCGGGCCGTGCAGGCTGCATTGGCTTTGTCAAATGGTAGGGAAAGAAGACATGGGGCTTAAGGACCAAGCCAAGGCCAAACTGTACAACGCAATCTATCTGCTCGGCTATACGGTCAGGCGCAATAATGCGGCGCACTATCTTGAATCGGACCCATCCTATGCGGAAATTATCCGCAAGGTTCGGCCTTTCACGCTGACCTCCTGCGAAAGGATCGCAGCGGTTATCGATTCGGTCCGGCATATCGTCAATTCGCAAATTCCCGGCGCATTTGTTGAATGCGGAGTTTGGCGAGGTGGTTCGATGATGGCTGCGGCGCTGACGCTGATGGAAACGAACGAAATCCGCGACATCTATCTGTTCGACACCTACGCAGGCATGACCGCGCCCACGGAACATGATGTCGATTTCGAAGGCATCCAGGCAGACGGCAGATTCGAAAAGCTGGCTGTCGATGACCATGTTGATTGGTGCTATGCCAGTCTGGAGGATGTAAAGGACAATCTGCTGTCAACCGGCTATCCTGCTGATCGCTTGCATTTTATCAAGGGCGATGTGGTGCAAACCCTGCCCCGGCAAGAGATGGGCGATATCGCCTTGTTGCGGCTGGATACCGACTTTTATGAATCAACCCGGGCCGAGCTGAACCATCTTTACCCCTTGGTCGTAGATCGCGGCGTCGTGATTATCGACGACTATGGCCATTGGCGTGGTTCCCAGAAGGCTGTCGACGACTATTTCGGTGCGAACCGCCCTTTGCTTTGCCGGTTGGACTACACGGGCAGGCTGCTGGTGAAGGCAAATCGTTCGTCGTAATCTCGGATGGTCCCCCCTCAAACCGCCCGTGCCCGCTCACCAAACCGCCCGTGTTTCCTGAACCGCACCATCCAGCGGTCGAGATAGAGCCCCAGCGGATGCGCTGTCACCCCCAGTTCCTTCAGCCCGGGCAGCCTGCCCGAGGCGACATTGCCCGCCTTGAGCAGCGCCCACTGATCGCTGGTGATCGGCGCACCGGGCAGCCAGCCGGTCAGCATGGCGAAAGCGCCCGAGACGAAGTCCGGCAAGGTGCCAAACAGCCGCTCGCGTCCCTGCGCGGCGGCGATGCGCTGGTGCAGTTCCAGCATGGTCAGGACTTCGGGACCGGCGATCTCGAAAATCTTGCCGCCATACCTGCCCGGATCGTCCAGCGCCGCCGCGAGAGCTTCGGCGGCATCATCGACAAAGGCGGGTTGCAGCTTCGCTTCGGGTCCGAACACAGGCAGCACGGGCAGCATCGCAATCAGCCCAGCAAACATGGTCACGAAGCTATCATCCGGCCCGAACAGCAGTGAGGGCCGCAGGATCGTTGCGCTGGGAAAAGCCGCCAGCACTGCCGCCTCTCCCTCGCCCTTGGTGCGCGCATAATCGACCGGCGATCCCGCATCCGCGCCAATCGCCGAGACCTGCACGAAAGCCCCCGCCCCGGCAGCCCGGGCCGCTGCGGCCACCCGCCCGGCACCCTCGCCTTGTAACGCATCGAGATTGCCGCCAAAGGCCCCGACCAGATTGACCACCGCATCGGCCCCGGCCAGCGCCGCCGCCAGGCTTTCGGGCCGGGTGACATCGCAGCGCACGAATTGCACCTGCCCGAGATTGCCGAGCGGCTTGAGCGCAAAGGCGCGTTCGGGATGACGGCTGGCGATCCGCAGGCGCGCTCCGCGTGCCAGTAGCGCCTGCGCCAGATGCCGACCGACAAAGCCGCTACCGCCAAGCAGCAGCACAGTTTTGCCGCGCAATGCCGTAGCGATATTTGCCCGATTCTTTGCAAGTGCCATGAAAGGTGATCCCGAATGCAAGTGCGCCCCATGGCACAGGGCTGCGCGGCTGCGCAACCGGCCAGGGGCGATCTCCGCGATTCGCCCAGCGTTTGACATTGACAAGCCGCCACCCCCGCCGCTATCGGCCCGCTCCTACCCGGCGCACCGCACCACTTGCGATGCGCCCCGTGCCCAGATGGCGGAATTGGTAGACGCACCAGCTTCAGGTGCTGGCGCTCGCAAGGGCGTGGAGGTTCGAGTCCTCTTCTGGGCACCAGCCACCCCTTGGGAGTGGTCACAAAAACATTGCGAAACCCGCAGAAATCTGCCATTTATTGGCTGATTTCGTTGCCGGGAGTTTCGCCATGTTTCACCCTGTTCCAGCATTTTTGGGGGCCTCGTTGGGGGCCTCACCCCTATTTTGGGCCAAAATCGGCAAAAGTGAGGCCCCCAAAACATGCTGAAAGCCGCAGAAATCAGCGGGTTTCCAGCAGGTGATACCCCCTACAAAAAGACCGATGAAAGGGGGCTTTACCTGCTGATCAAGCCCAACGGCTCCAAGCTCTGGTATTTTAAATACCGGTTTGGCGGCAAAGAGAAGAAGATGCCCATCGGGCGGTTTCCCGAGATCAGCCTTGCCCATGCACGGCGGATTCGCGACGTGGAGCGGGTGAAGATTGCCGAGGGTCTTGACCCGATGCTGCAACGCAAACGCGAGAAGCTGACCGCCCGGATCAATTCGGCAAACAGCTTCGAAGTGGTCGCGCTCGAATATATCGAAGAGAAGATGGTTCGCCAGAACCTTGCCGAAGCGACGCTGCGCAAGGCGCGCTGGTTCCTCGATCTGCTGAAACCGGCTATCGGCGCGATGCCGATTGCCGAGGTCGATCCGCAAATGATGCTCGCCCCGCTCAAGAAGCTCGAAGCGCGCGGCAATTTGGAGTCGGCCAAGAAGTGCCGCTCCTTCGCCAGCCGTGTGTTCCGCTATGGTGCGGCAACCGGGCGCTGCACCGCCGATCCCACCGCAATCCTCCAGGGCGCATTGGTGACGCCAAAGGCGCGTCACTATGCAGCGATCCTCGAACCGGCAAAACTTGGCGAGCTGCTGCGTGCCATCGACGGCTATGATGCCCATCCCGTGACACGGCTCGCCCTGCAGATTGCGCCGCATGTCTATGTCCGTCCCGGCGAGCTGCGTCATGCCGAATGGAACGAGATCGATTGGGAAAAGGCGGTCTGGACTATTCCTGCGGGCAAGATGAAGGCGCGCCGAACGCATGCCGTGCCGCTTTCAAAGCAGGTTCTGGCGCTGTTCAGGCAGCTTCAGGACATCACTGGTGGCGAAGGCTATGTCTTCCCGGCATTCTACACCAAGCTTCGCCCGATGAGCGAGAACACGCTCAATTCCGCATTCCGGCGCATGGGCTTCAGCAACGACGAAATCACCGCCCACGGCCTGCGCTCGACGGCATCGACGATGCTCAACGAAAGCGGCAAGTGGCACCCTGACGCTATCGAGCGCGCCCTGGCGCATGGCGACAGCAACGCCGTGCGCGGGGCCTACAATCGCGGAAACTATTGGGACGAACGAGTTCGCATGGCGCAGTGGTGGAGCAACTATCTCGACCAGCTACGCGAAGGCGGCAAGGTGATCCCGATGAAGCGTGGGGCAAAAGCTGGCTGATGCGGCTCAGGTGGCCCTGAGCCGCACCGGCGGGCGCTTACGCGCCCGCCTGCTGGTCGCTCTCGTCCAGCGGCGTGCGCAGAACGATCCGCCCGTTGATCGGAATGACCTCAAGCTGGAGCGACAGCCCCTTGCGGTCGCGGTGGAACCATGCGGCTCCGACCTTGGTCCAGTATGCCTTGTCGCCCTTGTTGGCGACGTGCCAGGCAAGGAAGTCCGGTGCCTTGGGTTCGCTGGCGGTTGAAGTGGAAGTGCGGGCCATGTTGAAATCCTTTCGTGTCTGATTGGCTCGTTGCACCGAACCAAGGACCGAACGGAAAAGGGCGCACGTCATGCCTTACACGGGTGCGCAAAGCGCACCGGCGCGGGCCGGGCATTGATGGGTGACCGCGTGCGGTCAGAGAGGGTGCTGAAAACGAGGTGGTCGGATACGGGAGAATCGAAACGATACTGCGCCACCAACTGCGAATGGCGTTCAACGGCAAAGGGCTTCGATCAACGATGGTGGCTTCGTCAACTTTCCGGCAAAAAAATCTGATATTGACGCGGGTGTCATCCGGTCGCTCAACTGGCAGCCGTTCGTGATTCGATCAAATTCGCCTTTGACGCGCTTTGGATCAGCTAGAAATGCAGAACGGTCATTCTGCTTGCAGCAATCCTTGTAGCGAAGGCCAAACTCACAACTGCATAGCTCGTCGTCTTGGAATTCCATAAGACGGTAAAACAGGCTGTTTGTATGCTGAGGTCCCGGCCATCTGCCGAACGTTTGAAAGTGCAATTGCCGCAAGGCCCACACAGAATATAGGTCCAACAGCGTGATCAAGTTTCCGCCCTCAAACCAAACGCCTTCTGTCGGCACGCTGTGCCGCTCAAACGGCGCATCAACTTCAAGTCGCTAGACATTGTGCCTAGCCGTGCTAACGCTACACTAGGGGTAGGCAGCTTGTGTGTCAAGCCGTCGCATTTGCACGGGTAGAATATGGCTATCGATGTTGAGGCACTGGTTAACTCGTTGAAACTTAAGCGAGAGGTAGAAGGACTTAGCCTTCGAGGCCTTTCGTCGATTATTGGAGTTAGCTTCTCAAGCCTGGCGAGAATCGAACGAGGCGACGGACATCCTGATAACAATTCTGTGATTCGCATCCTTGAATGGCTGGGCAAGGAAGGAAAGGACGCCGGACTTACATTCGAACACGTGGCGCTTGTTCACTTTCGCGCCAACAAGAACATTCAGTCCAGGACGGTTCGGTGTCTGTTGGGCATCGCTGAAATGCTGAAACTTGAACACGGTGTGCCGACCTACGGCCCACCGTCCGAGCAACCCGAAGAAAGTTATACAAATTCGTCCCTGCCCAATACTTTGGCACTTTCAAAGGCAGACATGGAAGAGCGAGCGCTCAAGCTTCGTGAGCAGCTTGAGGTTGGCATCGATGATGCGCTGAATGCCCTGGTCATCGAAATTGAAGGCGTAGATGTCCTAGTCCCCTCTGATATAGAGAATCTAGATACGAAATGTCTGAACCACCTCTATGGAGCAGGGGTCGGTGAATGGTCAGCCATGAGCGTGCCACTCGATGAAGTTGGCGACGCCTGGGCGGTGGTTCGCAATGATCGGCATTCCATCGAGCGCCAAAAGGTGACGTATCTCGAAGAGTGTTGGCACATCTTGTTGGGTCATCGCTTGACCAAAATTGCCAAGATTTCGGATTCTTACGGGCGGACCTACGATAGCGACGAAGAACACGACGCCTATTATTTGGCTGGGGCAACTCTTGTTCCGGCTCCAGCGGTTGTATCTGCTGTTGAGGCTGGAGCTGCGGCAACGCTTGCGGCTAAATTCGGCGTGTCGCAGCAACTCGTGGAATACCGGATCAAGCGCCTTGGGCTCTGGTCCACCTACAAGGGCAAGGAAATAAAAATTGCGCCCTCGGGCCAAAGCTAAATGGCGCAATTCGAAACGGAGTGGACGGTAGTCGGCGACGCGAAGTCGTGGATGGATGCCTTGATCGATGCCCACCGCTCCAACTCACCCTTTTCCAAGGTCAAGCTCGAAACGCGGACAACCGGAAGTCTCAAACGGCGTGATCTCACGGTTCTGGATCAGGACGGCAAAATTTGCCTGACGGGCGAGGTCAAGGTTCCGTGGGCAAATGACGGCGCTTTGAACCGCCCCGGGATTGCCGGAGGCCATTTGGTTTAAGTTACGCGGCCATGGGGACATCGTCCAGCATAGCGTAGTATCGTTGTTCGGCTTCGGCGGGCGGGATGTTGCCGACGGGTTCC
>JAHFPT010000383.1:0-1295 GCA_023266625.1 Novosphingobium sp.
CTGACAAAGCCGTCGATAAGAAATCGCTCAACGACGATCTGAAGGGGCTGTACGATTCCGCCAAAGACGACAAACTCACCTGGAGCGGACTCAGCAAGCTTGCCGAGGATCGCGGCTGGAAGCAGCTCGACAGCGAGTTCAAGAAGATCGCCGACGGCGATTTCAGCAACACCCGGTATGGTGGCACGCTCTATAAGCTGTTCACTGGCAAAGACGGTGAGCTGAACACGGCCAATATCAAGGTGAATTCGACGATTTCCGATCGGTTGCCGCAGATGAAAGACCATTTGCGGAGCAAGGGTAACTGGGGGTGGTCCGACGACAAGCTGTCCGTCGCGATCGCATTCGATCTTGTCGAGGCAAATAGCTGGAACAAGAAACCCGGAAACGCGAAAGAATTTATGCAAAACGCGAGCATAGTGGCGGATGGAAAGATTGATGGAATTGCGTTGCTTGGTCAGGCGATAAACGACGGCTGGGCTGGCATCAAAAATACCGACCAAATTGCTACGGAATATATTGTTCCCGGCAGCAATTTGGATAAGTTACTTGGTCAAGATGGCACCAGACTCAAACTTAACTATGGACAGTTGATCGACCGCGTGTCGCACGAGTCGGATACGCGCTACGACAACACAACGAACGAGCTGACGCAGCATCTGTCTGAACTGAATGCACTTATCACACCTGATATGGGGTTGGGTAGCCCAGGCAACGACTCTAGGACTGTTGGGCAGAATCTCGTTAGTCTGGCCAAGCATCTCGATGCAAATGATCCCAATAGCCGTATCTCACAGATTTCTGCCAAATATGAGCAAGTCTACGCTGATATGCAGAAAATAGGCGATATGAAGATCACTGATTCGCCAGCAAATAAAGAATATCTTGAGGCCAGGACAAAAGATATTCTCAAAGCCCAGGAAAAGACAGGCGAATGGTTCAACAATGTGGCGGGCTATCTCAATCAAGCCGTGAAGAACATCGATTATATCAAGGACGAGGCGAGACGAGCGGAAGCCAACGCCGTACTGCAGACGGTGTTCAGCGGCCTCGCCATGATCGGCAGTCTCGGGTTCGGCGTCTCGAACGGGCGCGCGATCTTCGGAAGCGTTAACCAGTGGGGCAAGAGCGGGTGGAAGGCATTGAACCTGCCGGCACTGTTCGGGTCGGGCACGCTGTTCGCGAACAATGCCGTCAACACGGGCATCAGCGCCAGCAGCTTGGAACGCATGAAAAGCACCTGGAAGAACATCGGCTTGTCTGAAGAGCAGATCACCCGCATGCAAGAGGGGCTT
>JAHFPT010000383.1:1305-3009 GCA_023266625.1 Novosphingobium sp.
CAAATTCAAGGGGTGTCTATCAGGGCGGGCTGGAGGCTCTCGAGCTTGCAATGCGGAGAGTCGATTTCACCATCAGCGAACCAGACCGTTTCTTTAATTACTTTAAATGGGCGGATAAACATCGAAACGAATCCAGCTTCTTCGGCACTGGCGATGATAGTGCGTACAAAGGGCAGATGCCGTACAAATATTGGGAAAATATTGATGACCCGATGAAACGCATGAAATTTGGCAGTGAAGATAATTACTTCAACGATACAACAGCGCCGGAGTGGATGAAGGGGTACTACTAATCATCGGGCGCTGTGTGAACGGTCTTTCGACCGGGCGCGTTTGGATCGGCATGGGGCGCGGCATCGCGCCCCTTTTTATGCTCGGTAATGGCAGCCCGTCGATGATGAGACCCGCCGCTTGGCCAGCGCGTCTCCATGATGCCCGATCTGGGGCGAGCCCTCCTGGAGCTGGGCCGAGATCGATGCGGCCGTCTCGGCCCTGGCCGCCGGGCTTGCCGCGCGCGGCGTGGAGAAAGGCGACCGCATTCTCCTCCATTCCAAGAATTGCGATGCGATGTTCCGGTCGATGTTCGCCGCCTTCCGGCTTGGCGCGGTTTGGGGGCCGACCAATTTCCGGCGGATAGCCGATGAGGTCGCCTCTCTCGCCTCCGCCTCCGGGGCGAAGGCATTCCTCCGTCGCGGCGATTTCCCCGATCACGCAGCGACGGCGGGCGGCGCGCGCCCGGACCTCGCCTGCATCCGGCGGATCGGAACATGCACCCTCGGCGAGGCCAACGTTCCGCACGAAACAGGCCAACGTGCAGGGTGAACAGTCGCCAACGTTCCGGTCAATTGCGACGATCCGTGCCGGTTGGATGCGCGGGTTTCATTAGGGCTGCGCCAGCTTGCTCGCGAGCACGGCGGCTTGCGTCCGTGTCGACACGCGCAGTTTGCGCAGGATGTTCGAGACATGGATTTTGACGGTTTGCTCGGCCAGGTTCAGCTCTCCGGCGATCTGTTTGTTGAGCTTACCATCGACGATACGGGCCAGAATTCGCATTTGCTGGGGCGACAGCGTCGCAAAGCGTCGCGCCAGTTCCAGAGCCTCCTGCCGGACGTCATCGGCAAGCGCATCGCAATAGCGCGGCACCCATCTTTCTCCGGCGAGGATGGCGTTGATGGCCGCGGTCATGTCCGGCAGGCTCAGCAGTTTCGGGATGTATCCCGATGCTCCAAACGCCATCGCGCGCTGGATCGTGGCGGCGCCGGACTGGGCGGACAAGATCGCGACCGGTGTGGTTGGAAACTGGTTTAACATGATGAATAGGCCGGCAAATCCGTCGGCGCCGGGCATATTGAGATCGAGCAGCACCAGGTCGATGCTGGGCGGGTCGGCCGATACCGTTTGCACCACCTCGTCCAGCGTGTAGCACGCCACGATCTCTACGCCGGGAGACACGCCGCTGAACGCCGAGGCGAGCGCGGACTGCACCAATGGATGGTCGTCGCCGACCACGATACGCGTTGTCGCCGTCATATGTCGGACCCATGATTGATGGAAATCGGATCGCTTGCACCTCCGGCGCCGCGTAGCGACAGTCCGGTCAGAAACCGCCGCAGGGCAGCCGGCTTGATGGGCTTGAACAGGATGTGGTGCCCGTGGCGCTTGGCATCGGCCGTGACTTCGGCGCTTCGATCGGCCGTGACGATC
>JAHFPT010000187.1 GCA_023266625.1 Novosphingobium sp.
ATCCGCCCCATTCTTTCAGGCGCTGGCGCGCGATCGGATCAGTTGCGACATTTCGGCGCAAGACTATCACATCCGCAGCAATGACATCCTGGTCCGCCAGGATAAGCCGCAGGTCCGCTTCCGCGCGCGTGTCGCGCTGCTCGCCTGGCTGTAATGGCGACCCGGAGGTTTGCTCGATCCGGAATCTGCGCCGCCAGCCTTGCGCTCCAGCCATATCGGGATGCATGGCAACGTCAACCCGTGCCGCCCGCAGCAGGCGAAAGGCTGCGGTATGGATCAGCGCCGCCTCGCGCATTTCGGTCTGGGCGCGATAGATCAGCAAGGCGCTGACGGTTTGCGCCAGCAGCAGTGCCAGCGCCACAGTCAGCATCAGCTGCCCGGTGAGGCTGCTCGGCCAGAGACGGCGCAGCTGCGCAGCCATGCTCACAGCTCTGCTGCCACCGTCCGCCGCACGTCCGCCGCCAGCATGTAACCGCCGCCCCAGACCGTCTGGATCAGTTGCGGATTGCGGCTGTCTTCCTCGATCTTGCGGCGCAACCGGCTGATCTGGTTGTCTACCGCCCGGTCGAAGAGATGCGCCTCGCGGCCCTGGACCATATCGAGCAAACGGTCACGGTTGAGCACTTGGCGCGGGTGTTCCAGGAAGGCCATCAGCAAACGAAATTCGGCTGAAGAAATGGCGACAACTGCACCTTCGGAATTGAGCAGGCGGCGCTTGAGCGGATCGAGCTGCCAGCCGTCGAATTCGAGCAATTCGTTTTCGACCGGTGGCGCGCTGCCCCGCGCGGCGCGGCGCAACACGCTGCGAATGCGGGCGACCAGCTCGCGCGGATCGAAGGGTTTGACGACATAGTCGTCCGCGCCGATTTCCAGGCCGACGATGCGGTCGGTCGCCTCGCCCTTGGCTGTTAGCAGGATCGTCGGGATGGTTCGTGATTCCGAGAGGTGGCGGCACAGCGACAAGCCGTCTTCGCCCGGCATCATGATGTCGAGCAGGACCAGATCGGGGGTCTGCGCGCGCAAATGGCTGCGGGCTTGTGCGGCGCTGGCTGCCTGGCTGACGGCGAACCCCTGGCGCGAGAGATACTCGGCCAGGGGTTCGCGCAGCGCCGCCTCGTCATCGACCAGTAGCAATTGCACAGGTGCGTCTTCATCCACCGGGGCTGCTATCCGGCGGGCCGGGTTCAATGCGCAGCCGGAGGCGGTGTTGCGGCACCGTCTGGCATGGCTTGTTGCATCATGCTGCGCATGTGCTCGCGCATGGCTGCATGCGCCACTTGCCGCTCTTCCGGTGTAAGCTTGCCGTCGTGATTGGTGTCGGCAGAATCGAATCGTGTCGCGGCGGCAGCAGCGAATTCCTCTTTGCTCACGGCACCGTCATGATTGCTGTCGGCCATGCGCATCAGCATCATGCCGCCCATGCCATGCCCGCGCATGTGATGCCCATCCATGTGGCCACCGCCCATGTGGTCACCGCCCATTTCTGGCCCGTTGCCGCCTTCACCCATTCCATGTCCACCCATGCCATGCCAGCCCATTCCGGGGCGCATGGCAGTGAATTCGGTGCGGGATATCTGCCCGTCCTTATTGGCATCGATGCGGTCAAAAACAGCGGCCCGGCGCGCTTCACGGTCGGCAGAATCGAGCTTGCCGTCGCCGTTGGCGTCGAGCCTGGCGAACAGCTGCCCGGCACGCGCCAGTGCCTCGGCACGGGTGGCTGTCTGTCCTGGAGCCATGACCTGTTCGGCCAGTGCTGTCCCGCCAATGGCCAGGGCTGCCAGCGATAATCCTATCGTGATCTTGTTCATCAAGTCTCTCCAATGCCCCCGGTGCCAATGTCCCCGGTGTGGGTGAATGAAAGCCGCGCGGTCCTTGCAAGGGAAAGGGGGATTCGCCAGAGACTACGCGGCTTCCAGCGATACTTCTACTGGCAGCTTGTCGCGCGATTATGCCCGGATGCGGCGAGTTTGTCGCCAATTGTCGCAGCTTCGGCGGAACGTTCATCTGGCGGCAATCCATCTATTTCGGGCCTTTTATCGCGGGCGGTTCTCGGTGCCCACGGCAATTATCCTCCCAGCGAGACCGCATTCATCTTGTTGCCGTCCGGGTCGCGCCAATAGGCAACATAGTAGCCGTTGTCGCGGACGCCCGGACCGCCTTCGTCGCTGCCGCCATTGGCCATTGCTGCGGCATGCAGCCGGTCGACCGTCGCCCGGTCAGGCGCACCGATGGTCGCCATCACGCCGTTGCCGACCGTTGCCGGATTGCCATCGAAGGGCAGGGTCACAGCAAAGCCGATGCCCATGCCGGGGTTGGTCCAATGGATCGATTTTTCGGTCTGGTTGCTCCGCCCGCAGCCGAGTTCGGCGGTCAGCGCGTCATAGAAGCTCCCGGCCTTCTCCAGGTCGCGCGTGCCGAAGCAGATATTGATAATCATAATTTTCTCTCCCTCAAATACCGGGTTTCACAGCGGCGCGCACTGCGCCTTCAGCCATTCCTGCGCGCCAGAATGCATGGGGCCTTCCAGTTGCGGGCCGATAATCGCCATCACCCCGGCGTGATAAGCATTCCACCAGGCCAGCTCGTCACGGGTTAACAGCGTGCAATCGACCAGCGCGCGTTCGATCGGCACATGCGTCAGCGTCTCGAAGCCGAGGAACTCGCCTTCCGAGCCTTCGATGGCGCGCGGCTCGACCAGCAGCAGGTTCTCGATGCGGATGCCATAGGCGCCGGTCTTGTAATAGCCCGGCTCATTCGAGACGATCATGCCCGGCAGCAGTTCCTGCTCGGTGCCGCTTTGCGCGCCGGAGGCCTTGGCGATGCGATGCGGGCCTTCGTGGACCGACAGGAAACTCCCCACCCCGTGACCGGTGCCATGGGCATAATCGGCCCCGGCTGCCCAGAGGAACTGGCGCGCCAGGGAGTCGAGCTGGCTGCCGAGCGTGCCCTTTGGAAAGGCCGCGCGGGCGAGCGCGATATGGCCCTTGAGCACGCGGGTGAAGCGGTCCTTCACTTCGGCGGGTGCCTCGTCCCCATTCTTGTCCAGACTGCCGATCCACAAAGTACGGGTAATGTCGGTGGTGCCGTCGGGATACTGCCCGCCGGAATCGACCAGATAGACGCTGCCGGGTTCGAGCAGGCGGTTGGTCTCCGCGCTCACCCGGTAATGGACCACCGCGCCGTTCGGCCCGGCTCCCGAGATCGTATCGAAGGAAAGATCGCGCAAGCTTCCGGTATCGCGGCGGCACTGGTGGAGATATTCGGCAGCGGTCAATTCATCGACCGTGCCCCCCGGCGCTTCGAGCGAAAGCCAGTGCAGGAAGCGCACGATGGCCGCCCCGTCGCGCACCTGCGCGGCGCGATGACCTTCCTGTTCGGCTAAGTTTTTGAGCGCCTTAGGCAGCAGGCAAGGATCGCGATGCTCGGCAATTTCCGCCCCCGCCGCCTCCAGCGCCGAGAAGATCGCTTGCACCGAACGTTCGGGATCGACCGCAATTTTTTTGCCCTTGAGCGCTGCAAGTGCGGGCACGAAAGCGTCGCGCGCGGCAATGATCACGCCATCGCCGAGATGAGCGCGCAATTCGTCTGTGACCTTCTCCGGGGCAATGAACAGCTCCGCCGTGCCGTCTGCCCGGACGATAACGAAGGACAGCACTACCGGCGTGCGCTCGACATCGCTGCCCCTTATGTTGAGCAGCCAGGCGATGGAATCGAGCGCCGAAATCACGGCGGCATCGCGTTTTTTCTCAGCCAGCCATGCGGCGACCGCCGCGCGCTTGGCTTCGCTCGATTGTCCGGCATGGCGCTCGTCATGGACCAGCGCAGGGGCGGCGGAGGGGGTGGGCCGGTCCTGCCAGACAGTGTCGATGGGATTGTCCGCCACCGCCTCCAATTTCGCCTGCTTGTCCGCCAGCGCCTTGGCCACCGCCTCGACCCAGCCCTTGCCGTGCAGCCAGGGATCGTAGCCGATCTTCGCGCCTTCACCGGCATGGGTGCCCAGCCATTTGGCGACGCTGGTTTGCGGTACGCTCTCGTAAGACCAGAACTGTCCGTCGACCTGATCGCGGACCTGCAACGTATAGCGCCCATCGACGAATATCGCGGCGCTTTCCGCCAGCACCACCGCCGTCGCCGCCGATCCGCCGAAGCCAGTAAGCCATTGCAAACGCTGGGCATAGGCGCCGACATATTCGCTCATATGCTCGTCCGAGATCGGCACGACGAAGCCGTCCAGGCCTTGGCGCTTCAATTCCTTGCGCAAGGCGTCGAGACGGGCCTCATGAGTATTCATCAGCATGGTTGCGGTCCTCTGCCAGGCACCATAGAGGCAGGCGATGACCGATACCACAATTCTTGGCGCACCCGTCGCTGCCAAAAAGGCACACAAAGGCACCTACCACGGCATCACCGTCACCGACGACTATGCATGGCTGCGTGACCCGGGATACCCGGAGGTCAAGGACAAGGCAATTCTTGCCCACCTCAATGCCGAAAATGCCTGGTTCGAAAATCGCATGGCGGGGCAACAGGAACTGATCGCCACTCTGTTCACCGAGATGCGCGGACGGATCAAGGAGGCGGACACATCGGTGCCGCAGAAGGATGGCGACTACCTCTACTGGATCGAGTTCGAGGAAGGGGCCGAATACAAGAAGTGGTGGCGGCGGCCAGTGGCGGCCAAAGCCGACGGAAGCGAAGACCAGCTCATCCTCGACGAGGTCGCACTGGCCGGGGGCAAGGAGTATTTCCGGCTCGGCGCGATATCGGTGAGCAGCAATGGCAGGCTGCTGGCCTATGCCGTGGACGACAATGGTTCGGAGCGCTTCACCGCCCGGGTCAAGGATCTCGCCACCGGCGAATTGCTGCCGGACGAAATCCCCGGCACGCTATCCTCGCTGGTCTGGGTCGCGGGCGACCGGGGGCTGGTCTACAGCCTCGCCAATGAGCAGTGGCGCACCGACAATGCGCGGCTGCACTGGCTTGGGCAGGAAACCTCAAGCGACATTGAGCTTTACCACGAGGACGATGACGGCTTCCGCGTCGGCTCCTCGCTGACCGCCAACGAACAGTGGCTGATCATCGGGACCAGCGATCACGAAACCAGCGAAGTCCGCCTGATCCCTGCCGCCGATCCGCTGGCCGAACCGATCCTGGTCCGCCCGCGCGCAAAGGGCGTCGAATACGATGTCGATGAGCGCGATGGGCTGCTCTACATCCACACCAACGACACCCACGAGAACTTCCGTCTCGCCACTGCCCCGCTGGGCCAGCCCGGCGAATGGACGACGCTGATCGAGGGTTCGGACGCCTTCTACCTCACCGGCTTCGAGCTGTTCCGCGACTTTTATGTGATCGAAGGGCGGCGCGGCGGGTTGGATCAGATCGATGTGCGCTATTACGACGAACCGGCACGGATTGAGCCAATCACCTTCCCGGAAGCGAGCTATTCCGCCGGGCTGGGCGACAATCCCGAATGGGCGGTCGAGAAGCTGCGGCTGTCCTATGAGAGCATGGTCAGTCCGGCGACAGTCTATGACTACCACCTCGCCGACAAACGGCTTGAGGTGCTCAAAGTCCAGGAAATCCCCTCGGGCTATGACGCTGCGCTCTACACCACCGAGCGGCTGGAAATTCCCGCGCGCGATGGCACGCTGATCCCGGTGAGCGTGGTCATGCGCAAGGACAGGATGCCGGGAGGCCCGCTCCACCTCTATGGCTACGGCGCTTATGGCATCGCCATCGATCCCGGTTTCTCGACATCGCGGCTCAGCCTGATCGATCGCGGCTTCGCCTATGCCCTGGCTCATATCCGTGGCGGCGACGATCTGGGCCGCGCCTGGTACAAGGCCGGCAAGCTCGAGCGGCGGACGAACACCTTCACCGATTTCGTCGATGTCGCCAAGGGCCTGATCGAACGCGGTTTCACGGCAGCGGGCAAGATCAGCATCTCGGGCGGCTCGGCAGGCGGCGAGCTGATGGGGGCGGTGGTCAATTCCGATCCGCAGCTATGGGGCGCGGTCGCCGCGCATGTGCCGTTTGTGGATGTGCTGGCGACCATGTTAGATGAGACCCTGCCGCTGACGCCGGGCGAATGGCCCGAATGGGGCAACCCGATCGAGGACAAGGCAGCGTTCGAACTGATCCGCTCCTATTCCCCCTACGATCAGGTCAAGCGCCAAGCCTACCCGCCGATCCTCGTCACCGCCGGGCTGAACGATCCGCGCGTGACCTATTGGGAACCGGCGAAATGGGTGGCCAAGCTGCGGGAATTGAAGGTGGGCGATAGCGAGCTGCTGCTCAAGACAAACATGGGCGCGGGGCATGGGGGCAAGTCGGGGCGGTTTGAGAGCCTGCGCGAGACGGCGGAGGAGTTTGCGTTTGTGTTGTGGCAGCTGGGGGTGGAGGGGTGAAACTTGACAATATACTGAATCAGGTATATCAAGGCAATTAATGCCCAGCGAAACGCCCCTCGATTGGATCGGTTCGTCGAAGAAAGACCTGCTCACCTTTCCCAAAACGGTGATCGACGCGATGGGTTATGCGCTAGGCGTCGCGCAACTTGGCGGCAAACATCCGCATGCCAAGCCATGGAAAGGCGAAGGCGGCGGCGTTTTTGAACTGGTCGAGCACCTTTCGGGCGACACCTATCGCGCGGTTTACACCGTACGCTTTGCCGATGTGATTTACGTGCTCCATGCGTTTCAGAAAAAGTCGACAAAGGGCATCGCCACCGCCGCAACCGACATCACGATGATCAAGGCGCGGCTGAAATTGGCCCAGGCAGACCATCAAGCAAGGACAAAGGCAAAATGACTAACGCTCAGATTGAACGCGGCAGTAGCAATGTCTTCACCGATCTCGGCTTGCCTGACGCCGCCGAACGCCAGACCAAGACTCGCCTCGCGCTGGCCCTGAACCGGATCATCAAGGATCAGGCGCTCAAACAAATCGACGCCGCACGGCTGCTCGGTGTGCCACAGCCCAAAGTTTCGGCGCTGGTCAATTACCGGCTCGATGGTTTCTCGGTCGAAAAGCTGATGGATTTTATCGTGGCGCTGGGACGTGACGTTGAGATCATTGTTCGCCCCAAGCGCGGAGATTTGGCAGCACGAGTTTCTGTGCTGGAAGCTGCGTGAGAGCCTGAAGGAGACGGCGGAGGAGTTTGCGTTTATTTTGTGGCAGTTGGGGGTGGGGAGATAGGCATTATGGTATTTACGCTCCTCTCCCCTTGCGGGAGAGGATACGAAGGCTTGCGAACTTGTTCGCTAGACGAAGTTGGAGAGGGGGCGTGCCGCGTCTGCGGCACAAAGGAACCCGCCGTTGTCTCAATTTCCAATGCGCAGTGCTGTTCGGGTAATGACTCAGGCTGAAGTTCCGGTTTCGACAACATTTCGGACGTAGAAGGCCAATCAGGACGCACTTGTTTCGTGCCGTTCGTTCAATTGGTGATACAGCGGTCTGTACCCCCTTCCATTTCCGGCCATCGCGGCATGCAAGATTCGAGAACTCCTTATGCGCAACATCGTCAATGCTCTGCTCCTTTGCGACGACAAAATCTTACTTGCCCGGCGGAGTTCGCACCGCAAGGCATATCCAGACCTCTGGAGCTTCCCCGGAGGGCATGTCGAGGGCGATGAAACACTAGATCAAGCATTGTGTCGCGAAGTATCTGAAGAGCTTGGAATTGTTCCCATAACTTATCATCTGATTTCACGAATTTCGGATCCAAACGCGACCTCTGAACCGATCTGCTATCATTTGTATGCCGTCACAGCGTGGGACGGAGAGCCAGCCATTATTGACGAGGAGCATTCAGAGCTTCGTTGGTTCTCCCTTCGCGAGGCGAATTCGCTAACTGACTTGGCGCTCAAGCAATATCGACCTGTGTTTGTCGAACTGATGGCGCAAACGTCAAAACGCTGCTAACTGAAGAACGTCGGCTTGGCTTTATTCGAAGCCCCAAAAGCGAACATAACATAAGGCTATTGCAACCCTAGCGCAGCGCATATGCTGGGTGCGAGTGCAGAATTCCCTCCACAAAGACACCTCCCTGCTCTGATAGCTGGCGAAGAGCCCGATCCTCATGTTCCCGCGCTTCGTCCGCCAACTCTTCGGGATCGTCAGCAGCAGCCACCGACACAGTTTGTTTCGCGGCAAGGCAGTCAACGATGAAGCGACATCTGGCAGCATGGAAGCGAGACGTTACAATGCAATAATCATCGACGCCGCGCGCCTTCGTGAAAGCCACGATAAGCACAATATCCTCGACTGTGTTTGAACTGAGGAGATCGCTGGCTTCCGCACGATCTATTGTAGCCCCCGCAGCTTCAAGATGCCGATACACGAATTCCCGATGGGGAGTGCCCGTCGAATTGAAATGAGCTCCAAAGCCGCCTGTTGCAAGAAGAACCAGATCAGGGTCGTTTCGCTGCATCTCGACGGTGAACCAAATCCGCTGAAGCGAGACCGACGATAGTTCTCCATCGTTATCGTTTGGTGCACCGAGAATGAATACGAGCTTGGACATCACAGACGATTTATCATGACAGAATGCCCAGGTCATCTCCGTGCTTGTTACCGTTTACGTCTGATTTTGAGCAGAACTCATCAAATTCCGGACAGTCGGCAATCCCCAACTTCTCGGACCTTCAAACTGATAGACTACCGCTATTCGGCCAGTGCCGCAGAATCTCTTGGCTCGCAGACGCGAGCCGCCCCTCTCCCTGGCCCTCTCCCGCAAGGGGAGAGGGGTGGCATACCTTTCTGGCTGCTACCCCAGCACCTCCCCCACCGGCACAAACGCATACCCCAGCTCCCGCGCCACGGCCTCGCAGGTCACCTTGCCGCCCAAAACATTCAGCCCGTTCGCCAGATACGGATTGGCCTTCAGCGCCTCCCGCCACCCCATGTCCCCAATCCGCAGCAAGGTGACACACTGGCGGAAAGTTCAACCCGCACCACGCTCCGCAACCCACTGGCGCAGCGCCTTATCGATCCGGCTCTGCCATCCCCGTCCGCCTGCGCGGAAGTGCTCGACGACATCGGGCGACAGGCGGATCGTCGTGCTGACCTTGGTCGCGCCTTTCTGGCTACCGCGCCGACGGATTGACTCGGCGAGATCGGGGAATGCCTGGTCGAAGGGAACGGCGGCGGCTAGCTGCTGCGCGGTGAGTTCGGGCGTGTCGGAGACGGCGTCGAGATCGGCCTGGGTAAATTTCCGGTCAGTCATTCGAGCAGTTTCCTTTCCTTGGCCTTGGCGGGACGCGCCGATACGATTGACAGGCCTTCGCTGCCGAGGCGGGCAAAGAAGACGACAATCGTGCGGTCGAGCTTGCCCACGGCGAAGAAGCGGCCCTGCTTTGCCGGACCGACCAGCGAATGCAGGAAGAAATCTTCACCGATGTCGGCGAAATCCACTCCGTGCTTCTCGAGGTTGGCGAGGCGCTTCGGTTCGTCCCAGACGATTTTCATGGGTATGTGTAATAACAATTTGCTTGCCAGTCAAGCAAATTGTTATTACAGTTTGTAAGCCTCGCCGATTCCAATTTCAGCCTACCCCAGCACCTCCCCCACCGGCACAAACCCATACCCCAGCTCCCGCGCCACGGCCTCGCAGGTCACCTTGCCGCCCAAAACATTCAGCCCGTTCGCCAGATGCGGATTGGCCCTGAGCGCCTCCCGCCACCCCATATCCGCGATCCGCAGCACATGCGGCAGGGTGACATTGTTGAGCGCATAGGTGCTGGTCCGCG
>JAHFPT010000035.1 GCA_023266625.1 Novosphingobium sp.
GTGGGAGCGGCGCTGAAGCGTGTGGCCGGGCAGCGGCTGGCGGCGGGCGATCCGCTGCGTTTCGGCGTGGTTCACCGCTATTCCAGCCACAATTACATGCTGCGCTACTGGCTGGCCGCGGTCGGCATCCGCCCCGATCATGATGTCGAAATCACCACTGTCGCGCCGCCGTTCTGCGCCGATGCTCTCGAAGCGGGCGAAGTCGATGCGATCTGTGTCGGCGAGCCGTGGAGCAGCGTTGCGGTGGAGCGCGGGGCCGGGCAGATCGTGCTGTTTTCCGCGCAAATCTGGCGGCGCGGTGTGGAAAAGGTGCTGGCACTGCGCGAGCCGGTGCTGGAGGCGCGCCGCGACGAGGTCGAGGCGCTGATCCGCGCGCTGGTCCGTACCGGTCGCCACTTCGTCGATCCGCAGAATTGGGACGCCAATGCCGCGATCCTGGCCCGCAGCGAATATCTCGATGCCTCGCCCGCGCTGATCCGCCGGGCCATTTCGGACCGGCTGCCGCTCGCACGGGACGGCGAGCCGGTCCATTTCCCCGATTTCATGTTCCAGTACCGCGAGGCGGCGAATTTCCCCTGGGTCAGCCAGGCGGCGTGGCTCTATACCCAGATGGTGCGTTGGGACGGGATGGCATTCGACCCCGCCGATGCCACCCGCGCTGCGCGGGTTTTCCGGCCCGACATATACCGCAGTGCATTGTCCGGCAGTGGCGAGCCGCTCCCAGGGGCCAGCTCGAAGGTCGAAGGCGCGCTTGCCGGACCGCTGGCCGTGGGCACCCAGCAGGGGAATATGACTCTGACCAGTGACGTATTTTTTGACGGAGTCGCCTTCGACCCGCATGACCTTGCCGGATACCTCGCACGTCAGCCCTGAAGAAAATATCATGTTGCAGCGCAGAAACTGCTTTACGCATCGCCCGCAAATCGCCTAATCTTCGCAGTGGTAGGCAGGAACTGGCCCAATGACGGGCTGCCGCAATCCTCTCTGCCGGAAATCGATATTGTGTGGCAACGACGCCGCCCGATCTGACCCTGTCCCGGGCCATGTCGTGGCGGTTCTCTGTGTTGTCCGCGTCAGGAGCATGACACACCGTGACCGGGTGCAATCAGTCAGCGATACAGCAGCGAGAGCGCCAGCGCGCCCGCCAGCAAGAGGCTGACCGCCTGCCAGAATCGCACTGGATTGCGTTCGATCAGCGGTGTGGCGCGCGGCGCATAGGCCTTGAGCGCGCCGCCGCCTTCCAGCCCGCGCAACAATTCGACAACATCGCCGAAGCGTGCCTCGCGTTCGGGCTGAATCGCGGTGACAATCGCATCGTCGAGCCAGCTCGGGATTTCCGGGCGGTGGCGCGAGGGCGGTGCGGGACGACCGAAGCGCGGTCGCTGGAAGGCCTCCTGCTCGCCGAACGGCCATTTGCCGGTGAACCAGTGGTAGAGCGTGACGCCCAGCGCGAACTGGTCGGTGAGCGCGTCGCCGGCGTTGCCTTCGAACTGCTCGGGAGCCATGAAGCCCGGTGTTCCGGGGATCTCGTCGTCGTGAAAATCCTCGACACGGGGAAGCCGCGCGACGCCGAGGTCGATCAGTTTCAAGCCTCCGTCTTTGGTCAGCATGACATTGTCGGGCTTGATGTCGCGGTGGATCACTTCGAGCTTGTGCAGCGCTGCGACCGCGCGGGTCAGACGGATCGCCTGGTCGAGACAGGTCTGCAACGAGGCGGTGCCGCGCTTGAGCCGGTCGCTCATCGTCTCGCCTTCGAGAAAGGGTTGCACGCCATAGAGCCCGGACTGCCGGTCGGGCCGCACCGGATGCGCGGCGAGTACGAAAGGACTGGCGACCCGCTGTGCGATCAGCATTTCGCGGGCGAAGGCCAGCCGCATGGCGCGCTCGCTCAACGCCTCCCGCCGGGGAAATTTGAGCACCACCTGGCTGCCGTCCTCGGTGTCCGTGGCGACCAGCAACACGGCATAGCGGCCTACGCTGAGGCTGCGCTCGACGCGAAAGCCATCGATGCTCTCGCCGGGCATGGGCGGAACGGCGGCGGGCAGATTGGCAAGGCCGGCAAGGATGCCGTCGTGATCGGGCGCGGGAAGGCGGACGATGTCGATTACCAGCGCGGTGGCATTGTCCTGTCCGCCGGCACCGAGCGCGGCGGCGGTGAGTTCGTCGGCGGTGGCTTCGGCGGATTCCTGCCGGGCAAGGATTGCGGCGATCTTGTCGGCGCTGAGCGTGCCATGCACACCGTCGCTGGTCAGCAACAGCCGGTCGCGTTCGGCGAGTTCGATGGTCGTGTGATCGAGTCGCAGCTCGAACTCGATTCCCAGCCCCCGGATCAGCACATGGCGCATATCGGGTTCGGACCGGACATGGTCGGTCGTCAGGCAGGTCAGCCTGCCGCCGGAGAAGCGCCAGGCGCGGCTGTCGCCGACATGGGCGATATGCGCCCGCCGGCCGCGAAGCGCCATGGCGGTGAGTGTCGTCGCCGAATCCGTCATGGCGTCACCCCGGCCCATTCCGTGCAGCCAGCGGTTATAAGCGACGAGCGGAGCCTGCATGGCAGGCGCGGGACCCAGCGTGGCTGGCGTCGCGTAGAACCCTTCGATCAGCGCGCCAACCGCCAGTTCCGCTGCCTCGCGCCCGGCCTTGCCGCCGCTGACCCCGTCGGCGACCGCAGCCAATACCCCATGGCGCGCGCGCTCGGTGGCGCTGCTGCCCAGTGTAATCCCTCCGAAATCCTGGTTCTCGTCACGCGGCCCCATCAGGCTGGCAAAGCCTGCCGCCACCACCAGTTCGCCCGTATCGCGCATCGTTTCGCCTGCCGTCCCTTTCGCACGGGCATCGCGCCCGCACACGCGAGGATCGGTTTCTATTTCGTCACGTCAAGTCAAGTCCAAGGAACACTCAGTCATGGTATCGCCTGAATCGTCAACGGGGAGCAAGGGCATGAACGGAAAACCCGCAGGAACGAGCTTCTGGAAATCGGGGCATCGGCCGACCTTGTTCGCCGCCTTTTTCTATTTCGACATCGCCTTCATGGTCTGGGTGATCCTCGGTCCGCTGGCGCCGATCATCTCGAAGGAGCTGGGCCTCGACCCGGCGCAAAAGGGCCTGATGGTCGCGGTGCCGACGTTGGCCGGTGCGATATTGCGGCTGGTCAACGGCCTGCTGGTCGACCGCATCGGCCCGAAGATGACCGGGGCAATCGGCCAGGTCATCGTCATCGCCGGGATGGCCATTGCCTGGTATTTCGGCATCGATAGCTATGAAGCGGTCCTGGCGCTCGGCGTGATCCTCGGTTTTGCCGGGGCAAGCTTTGCCGTCGCATTGCCGCTGGCCAGCCGCTGGTATCCGCCCGAGCATCAGGGCAAGGCGATGGGCATCGCCGGCATGGGCAATTCGGGCACGGTGTTCGCTTCATTGTTCGCCGCGCTGCTCGCCAAGGCCTATGGCTGGACCAATGTTCTCGGCCTGGCGCTGATCCCGCTGGTCGCGGTGTTCATCTTTTACCTGATCGCCGCCAAGGATAGCCCGGATCAGCCTGCACCCAAGCCGCTTTCGGCCTATGGCGAAGTGCTCAAGGACAAGGACGCCTGGTGGTTCATGCTGTTCTACGGCGTCACCTTCGGCGGCTTTGTCGGCCTGTCGAATTCGCTGCCGACCTATTACACCGATGGCTTCGGGGTGACCCCGGTGATCGCCGGTTACTGTACGGCTGCGGCGGTGTTCATGGGCTCGCTGCTGCGCCCCATCGGCGGGGCGATGGCCGACCGGTTCGGCGGCATCAGGACGCTCACCATCGTCTATATCGCTTCGGCGCTGCTGCTGGTGGTCATCAGCACCGTTACCGCGAAGCTGCCGCTGATGGTCGCGCTGTTCATCACGACGCTCGGCATTCTGGGCGTCGGCAATGGCGCGGTGTTCCAGCTGGTGCCGCAGCGCTTCCGCAAGGAGATCGGCGTGATGACCGGGCTGGTCGGCTTCGGCGGCGGCGTTGGCGGTTTCTACCTCGCCTCCTCGCTCGGCTTCGCCAAGAAGCTGACCGGCAGCGCTTCGCCCGGCTTCCTGATCTTCGCCGGGCTTGCTGTCATCGCTCTCATCGGCCTCACTGCCGTCAAGAGCCGCTGGCGGACGACCTGGGGCGCGGCGCTCCAGGGTGCGCGAATCTAGCGCAGGGACAGCCTGGAAGAATCGCAAAAGCGGTCGGAGTTCTACAACTCCGGCCGCTTCTTTTTGTCAGAAATATTGCAACGCACACCCCAGTCCTATAGAATAAAATTATATAAAACAAATAGATATATAAAATAATGCTGCGATGCAAAAAACACTTTACCGCAGCTGCAAATCAGGTAATCTCTGATTCGGCAAAGGTGGTGCCGCCCAAGGATGGGTGAGCAAGCGCTGCCTAGCTGAACATTCACACTGCGTGGCAACGATGCCGCCCGAACTGGCCCTCAAGGGTCAAGTCGAGGCGGTTTTTTCCGTTGTTCGCGCCGGCACAGGGAACAAGCACGATGAACAAGGTTCGGGGCAACAAGTTCGACAGGCGGGGAATAGTGGCGGCGATGCTGGCGGCGAGTGTGCTGTCCGGCTCGCTCGTCGGCTGCGGCAAGAGCGGCACGCCCGCCACCGGCGGCGAGATCGCCAAGATCGCGGCCGAAAAGGGCATCGAGAGGTCCAACCTCAAGCTCGGCTTCATCAAGCTGACCGATATCGCCCCGCTGGTCGTCGCCAAGGAGAAGGGCTTCTTCGCCGAGGAAGGTCTCAACGTCACGCTGGAGCCGCAAGCCAACTGGAAGGTGCTGCTCGACGGCGTTACCGGCGGTCAGCTCGATGGCGCGCACATGCTGGCAGGACAGGTGCTGGCGGCAGGCGCAGGTTTCGGCGCCAAAGTGCCGCTGGTCGCACCATTCTCGCTCGACATCAACGGCAAGGGCGTGACCATCTCGAACCGGGTATATGGCCTGATCGCTCCGACGCTGCCCAAGGGGCCGGATGGCAAGGTAGTCCACCCGGTTTCCGCCTCGGTGTTGAAGCCAGTGATCGCGGCAGACAAAGCGGCGGGCAAGCCATTCAAGATGGGCATGGTCTTCCCGGTCTCCACGCACAATTATGTGCTGCGCTACTGGCTGGCAGCGGGCGGGATCAAGCCCGGATATTATCTGGCGGGTGACACCGCCGGCGTCACAGGTGCCGAAGTGCAGCTTTCGGTCACCCCGCCGCCGCAGATGCCCGCAACGCTCGAAGCCGGCACGATCAACGGCTATTCGGTCGGTGAGCCGTGGAACCAGGCCTCGGTTGCCAAGAAGATCGGCGTGCCGATCATCGTCGATCCCGATATCGCCGGCACGACTGGCGACAAGGTGTTTGGCCTGACCGCCGATTTCGCGGCGAAGAACCCCAAGACCGTCCAGGCGCTGCTGCGCGCGCTGATCCGCGCCTCGATATGGCTCGATGCCGAGGGCGGCAAGAACCGCGCCGAGGCAGTCAAGATGCTCGCCCTGCCAAAATATGTCGGGGCAGACGAGAAAGTGCTGATGGCATCGATGACCGGCAAGTTCACCTTCGGCGAAGGCGATACCCGCGACACGCCAGAGTTCAATCTGTTCTTCGACCAGCAGGCCTCTTATCCCTTTTATTCCGACGCCATCTGGTATCTGACGCAGATGCGCCGCTGGGGTCAGATCGGTGAGTCCAAGCCGGATCAGTGGTATCTTGACACCGCCAAGGCTGTTTACCGGCCAGATCTATACACCGCAGCAGCAAAATCGCTGGTGGCCGACGGCAAGGCCGATGCCGCTGCCTTCCCAGACAGCGACGGGTTCCGCATCTACACCAGGAAGGCAATCGACGGCGTGGCTTTCGATGCTCACAAGCCCGCTGCCTATGCCGCCAGCTTCGCCATCGGACTGAAAGATGGCCAGACCGTAACCCCGGCTGGCGTCAAGTAGGACCACTGCCATGACCGTCGCATCACTCAGGAAAGACGATTTCGCAATGGACCAGCAAGTCGATCCTCCTGCGGATGCGGCGGTCGCTGTGGAGGCAGTGAAGTCCGCGCCGTCGCGCAGATTGCTCCCGGCCAGTATAAAACTGCCTTCGGGCCGCGTGGTGTTCGACTCGCTTTGGCCACCTGTCGTCGGCATCCTCTGCTTCCTCGGCCTGTGGGCGCTGCTGGCGCCGATGGTGAAAACATCGCTCGGCACACTGCCTGGGCCGGGCGATGTCTGGGCCGCCTTCAAGGGGCTGATGGTCGAATATTCTGCCGCCCGGGTTGCGGCGGCAGAAGCCGTTGCCTCAGGTTCGACCTACACCGGCCCGCCGACCTTCATCGACCAGATATTCACCTCACTGGAAACCGTCGCCATGGGCTTCACTCTGGCAACCCTGGTGGCGGTGCCGCTGGGCCTTGTCGCGGGCATGTCGAAGCGGATCAACGCGGCGATCAACCCGCTGGTACAAATCCTCAAGCCGATCAGCCCGCTGGCCTGGCTGCCGATTGTCACCATGGTGGTCTCCGCTTCGATCACCAGCGACGATCCGGCGCTGCCCAAGAGCTTCGTGATCTCCGCCGTGGTGGTGATGCTCTGCTCACTGTGGCCGACGCTAATCAATACCGCGGTTGGCACGGCCTCGATTGACAAGGATCTGCTCAATGTCGGCCGGGTGCTCAGGCTCGGCTGGTTTGCCCGGCTGACCAAGCTCGTGCTGCCGTCCTCGCTGCCCTATATCTTCACCGGCATGCGCCTGTCGCTCGGTGTGGGCTGGATGGTGCTGATCGCAGCGGAAATGCTCGCGCAGAACCCTGGCCTCGGAAAATTCGTCTGGGATGAATTCCAGAACGGCAATGAAAAGTCGCTGGCGCGGATCATGGTCGCGGTGGTGGTGATCGGCCTGATCGGCTTCATGCTCGATCGCATCATGATGGCCCTGCAAGCCGTTGCCAGCCGGAACCACACGCTATGAGCACGGACCCAGTGGATGGGGCAGGCCCGATCCTCACCCTGAGCGGCATAACCAAGCGCTATGCCGACAATGCTGGCGGCGTCAGCGAAGTCCTCGGCGGCATCGACCTGGAAGTTCGCGAAGGCGAATTCGTCGCCATCCTTGGCTTCTCCGGTGCCGGCAAAACCACGCTGATCTCGGCCATCGCCGGGCTGATCGAACCCGACGCGGGCGAAATTCTGCTGCGCGGCAAGCCGATCAAGGGCCCGGACAAGGACCGGGGACTGGTGTTCCAGTCCTATTCGCTGTTCCCATGGCTCAACGTCGAACAGAATGTCGCGCTGGCAGTCGATGCAGTCCACAAGTCGCGTTCGCAGGAGGAACGCAAGGCGCTGGTCCGCCAAAAGGTCGCGCTAGCCGGCCTGGACCACGCCATGGACCGCAAGCCTGCCCAGCTTTCCGGCGGCATGCGCCAGCGGGTTGCGGTGGCGCGGGCGCTGGCGATGGAGCCGGAAATTCTGCTGATGGACGAGCCGCTTTCAGCGCTCGATGCACTGACCCGGGCGAAATTGCAGGACGAGATTGAGCGCATCCGCGCGCATGAAGGCCGCACCATCATCCTCGTCACCAATGACGTCGACGAGGCGCTGTTGCTGGCCGACCGCATCGCGGTGCTCACCCCGGCACCGTCGGCGCGGATCGGACGGATATTCGATGTCGCGCTGCCGCGCCCGCGCGACCGCGAAGCGATGAATGACAGCACCGCCTTCCGGGCACTGCGCGGTGAGATCGTTTCCTATCTCGGCTCGCTGGTTGCCGGGCAAGTGCGGACTGCTGGTGACTTAATGAACCTGCCGAATGTTACCCCCCTGGATCTGGCCCCTCCGCCGCAAGCCTATCGCGATGCGGCAAAGGGCGGTGCCGACCGGCGCTACATGGAATTCTACAAGCTGGGCAAAGTCTATCCGACCCCCAAAGGGCCGCTTACCGTGGTCGAGGATTTCAACCTGCTGATGGACAAGGGCGAGTTCGTCACGCTGATCGGCCATTCGGGTTGCGGCAAATCAACCGTGCTGACCATGGCTGCCGGACTCAACGAGATTTCGCATGGCGCGATCGTGCTCGACAACCGCGAGGTCGATATCGCCGGACCGGACAAGGCGGTGGTGTTCCAGGCGCCCAGCCTGATGCCCTGGCTGACCGCGCGGCAGAATGTCGCGCTGGGGGTCGATCGGGTCTATCCGCATGCCAGCAACCCGGAGCGGCGCGAGATCGTTGACTACTATCTCGACCGGGTTGGTCTCGCCGACGCCCGCGACAAGCTCGCCGCCGCAATGTCGAACGGCATGCGCCAGCGCGTCGGCATTGCCCGCGCTTTCGCGCTGTCGCCCCGCCTGCTGCTGCTCGACGAACCCTTCGGCATGCTCGACAGCCTGACCCGCTGGGATTTGCAGGACGTGCTGGTCGAAGTGTGGAACCGCACCAAGGTCACCGCGATCATGGTCACCCACGATGTCGATGAGGCGATCCTGCTGGCCGACCGGGTGGTGATGATGACCAACGGGCCGAATGCAACCATCGGCAAGATTCTCAAGATTGACCTGCCGCGCCCGCGCGACCGCAAGGCGCTGCTGAAGCATCCCGATTTCTATGCCTACCGCCAGGAAGTGCTGCACTTCCTCGCCGAATACGACCACGGGCCGCACGCAGAGGCGGCATGATTTACTCTGGGGGAAATGTCTGACGGAAAGCAAATCTCGTCAGGAGCTAAAAACATGAGGAAATACCTATTCACGGTCGCCGCACTCGCGGCGCCGATCGCTCTCGCTCAGCCTGCGCTCGCGGCACCCGCGCCCCCGCACAAGTTTGGCGATGCAATCAAAGTCGGCGACGGGCTGACACTCGATCCGATCATCGAGGGGCGATTGCGCTGGGAACATGTCGACCAGCCAACCACCGACGCCGATGCCTTAACCTTGCGGCTGCGGCTTGGCGGCGAGCTGAAACACGCCAAATCGCACCTCGCCCTGCTGGCCGAGGCCGAAGGCACCGTGGCGCTGGGCAAGGACTACAATGCCTTTCCGTTTGTCGTCACTTCCGCTCAGCGCCGCACGGCTTTTTCGACGGTCGCGGACCCCGAGAATATCGAACTCAACCGGCTGCAACTGCAATACAAGAGCAAGGCCGTGACACTGACGGTCGGGCGTCAGCGGATCAATCTCGACGACCAGCGCTTTGTCGGTGCGGTCGGCTGGCGGCAGAATGAGCAGACCTTCGATGCTGTGCGCGGCGAGGCGAAGCTTGGTCCGGTCAGTCTGGATGGAACCTACTCGATCAGCCAGCGCACCGTGTTCGGCTACGATGCCGGGCCGCGCACTGCCTATGAAGGCAATTTCGTGTTCCTGGGCGCGGGCGGCAAGCTTGGGCCGGTGAATGTCAAGGCCTTCGCCTATTTGCTCGACTATGATCTGGCGGAACAGGCGGGCACCCAGGCGGTCGCTTTGGCCGATACCCAGACCTATGGTTTGCGCGCCACGACCAGTCTGCCGCTGTCGAAGAAGGTCAAGCTCAACCTCGCGGCGAGCTATGCGCACCAATCGAACTACAAGCAAAACCCGTTGAGCTACGGTGCAGACTATCTCGCTGCCGAGGGCGGCCTTGCCTACAAGGGGCTGTCGGCAACGGTGGGTTATGAGAAGTTGGGTGCCAATGCTGCGGCTGGCCGCTCGTTCCAGACGCCGATGGCAACGCTGCACAAATTCAACGGCTGGGCCGACCTGTTCCTGACCACCCCGGCATCCGGATTGCAGGATATCTACGGAGGGGTGAGCTATGCCTTCGCCAAGGGCAAGGCACTGCCGGGGCTGAATGCGGCGGTGACTTATCACCAATATGACAGCGACGTTGGCAGCGTGAACTTCGGCCACGAATGGGATGCTTCGGTGGGGCTCAAGCTGGCGCGGGGGGTCAATCTGCTGGCGAAATTTGCTGACTATTCTGCGCGGGGTTTTGGCGTGAATACCAAGAAATTCTGGTTTCAAGTTGAGTTTGCTTATTGAGCATGAATCCCCTCCCGTTTTGCGGGAGGGGAGAAGGCGGCGGAAGTTTGCTGCACTGCAAAAATTGCTTCCGCCGCGCCTGCGAATCTGTTAGAAGACTTGCCAACGGATGGCGCTGCCCAATGCAGGGCGGATCAGGCGCCTCCGGATTGCAACTGACAACGCGTGGCAACGAAGCCGCCCTTACCGCTCCAAAGGGACCGGTTCGAGGCGGCTTTTCTGCTATTGCGCGTGCTGAAACGGAGATGTGGACTGTGAATGCACCGATGAGTTTCAAGGGCCAGGCCGGGCAAATCCGCGAGCGTCTCGTTGTCATCGGCAACGGCATGGCCGGCTGCCGCGCGATCGAGGAAATCCTCGAGCGCGATCCTGCTCGCTATGCCATCACCATTTTCGGCGCCGAGCCGCGGGTCAACTATAACCGCATCATGCTTTCGCCGGTGCTGGCGGGCGAGAAGACCTTCGACGAGATCGTCATCAACGATGCGGCCTGGTATGCGGACAACGCCATCACGCTGATCTCCGGCGATCCTGTGGCGCAGATCGACCGCAGGACACAGACCGTCATTGCCCAGTCGGGCCGGGTCGAACCATACGACCGGCTGCTGATCGCCACCGGGTCCGATCCCTTCATCATTCCCGTCCCCGGGAAGGATCTCGCCGGGGTGGTGACCTTCCGCGATCTTGACGATGTCGACAGGATGCTTGCTGCCGCCGAAAATGGCGGCGCAGCGGTGGTGATCGGCGGTGGCCTGCTCGGGCTGGAGGCTGCGCATGGCCTCTCGCTGCGGGGCATGGCTGTCACCGTCGTCCATCTGATGCCGACGCTGATGGAACGCCAGCTCGACGAGGCGGCCGGCTGGCTGCTCAAGGAGGAGCTGGAACGGCGCGGGCAGGTCATCCTGACTGACGCTGATACCGCCGAGATTACCGGCAAGGACGGACATGTTTCAGGCGTTCGGCTCAAGGACGGACGTGAAATTCCGGCGGACATCGTCGTCATGGCGGTCGGTATCAAGCCTTCGGTGGCGCTGGCCAAGGCGGCGGGGCTGGATGTCGAACGCGGCATCATGGTCGATGATCACATGGTGACATCGGACCCGGCAATCCTGGCGGTCGGCGAATGCGTGCAGCATCGCGGCGCTTGCTATGGTCTGGTCGCGCCGCTGTGGGATATGTGCCGGGCGCTGGCCGATCATGCCACGGGCAGCCCAACCGGTTACGAAGGTTCGGTAACCTCAACCAAGCTCAAGGTTTCCGGCATCGACGTGTTCTCAGCCGGGGATTTTTCGGGCGGCGACGGGGCGGAAGACATCGTCATGCGCGATGCCGCGCGCGGCATTTACAAGCGCGTGGTGGTCAAGGACGACCGCTTGCTTGGCGCGGTGCTCTATGGCGATACCGCCGACGGCAATTGGTATTTCGACCTGCTGAAACGCGGCGAGGACATCTCCGGCATCCGGGAGGCGCTGATCTTCGGTCAGGCCTTCGCGTCCGGGGGTGCGCAGCTGGACCCTAACGCCGCCGTTGCCGCCCTCTCGGACGATGCCGAGATCTGTGGTTGCAACGGCGTCTCCAAGGGCAAGGTTGTCGGCTGCATCCTCGGCGGGGCACACAGCCTCGACGCAGTGCGCTCCAGCTGCAAGGCCTCGGCCAGCTGCGGCTCCTGTACCGGGCTGGTCGAAAGTCTGCTGGCGGTCACGCTCGGCGATGAATTCGCTGGGGAACGCGTAGAGAAGACTGTGTGCAAATGCACCAGCTTCACCCATGATGACGTCCGCCGTCTGATCATTGAGAAAGAGCTCAAGGCGATCCCGCAGGTCATGCAAGAACTGCACTGGACGACGCCCGACGGTTGCGCCTCCTGCCGCCCGGCGCTCAACTATTACCTCGTCTGCGCCTGGCCGGGCGAATATGTCGATGACCAGAAGAGCCGCTTCGTCAACGAGCGGATGCACGCCAATATCCAGAAGGACGGCACCTATTCGGTGGTCCCGCGGATGTGGGGCGGCCTCACCAATCCGCGCGAACTGCGCGCGATCGCCGATGTCGTCGAGAAATTCAACGCGCCGATGGTCAAGGTCACCGGCGGCCAGCGGCTCGACATCTTCGGGATAAAGAAGGAGGATTTGCCCGCCGTCTGGGCCGATTTGAACGCCGCCGGGATGGTCTCGGGCCATGCCTATGGCAAGAGCCTGCGCACAGTGAAGACCTGCGTCGGCAGCGAATGGTGCCGCTTCGGCACCCAGGATTCGACCGGGCTGGGCGTCCAGATCGAGCAATCGACCTGGGGCAGCTGGATGCCGCACAAGTTCAAGATCGCGGTCAGCGGCTGCCCGCGCAATTGCGCCGAGGCGACGATCAAGGACTTTGGCGTGATCTGCGTCGATAGCGGCTATGAGCTGCATGTCGGCGGAAATGGCGGGATCAAGGTGCGGGTCACCGACCTGCTGTGCAAGGTCGCGACCGAGCAGGAAGCGCTCGACCACTGCGCCGCCTTCATCCAGCTCTACCGCGAACAGGCACATTATCTGGAACGCACCGCGCCGTGGATCGAGCGGGTCGGGCTCGATCATGTCAAAGCCGGGCTGTTCGACGATCCCGATTCGATCCGCAAACTCGCCGCCCGCTTTCGCTATTCGCAAAGCTTCATGCAGGACGATCCCTGGGCAAAGCGCGCGGCGGGCGAGGATTCGGAACTGCATCAGCACCTTGCCGAAGTGCGCCCGCTGGAGTTCGTATCATGATCGGCGACTGGCTCGATATCGGTCCGGTGGATCAGATCGCTCCCGGCAACGCCCGCACCCTGCCGGTGCGCGGCGGTGAGGAGATTGCGATCTTCCACACGCTCGACAATCAGTTCTACGCGCTGGTCAACAAATGCCCGCACAAGCAAGGCCCGCTGAGCCAGGGTATCGTCCATGGCACTATCGTGACTTGCCCGCTGCACAACTGGAACATCTCGCTGAAGAGCGGCGAGGCGCTGGGCGAGGACAAGGGTTGCGTGCCGGTAGTGCCGCTGAGGGTGGATGCCGGGCGAATCTATCTGCTGCGCGAGGCGGTGGTGGTCAAGAAGGTCGCCTGAGCGTGAAGAAGGTCCGCACCACCTGCGCCTATTGCGGAGTAGGCTGCGGCATCACTGCCAAGGTGACAGGCGCGCGGTCGGTCGAGATCGAGGGCGACAAGGACCATCCGGCCAACTTCGGTAAGCTCTGCTCCAAGGGCACGCATCTGGGCGAAACGGTTGGCCTCGAAGGCCGCTTGCTCCACCCGATGATTGGCGCCAAGGAAACTGGATGGCGCCGCGCAGGCTGGGACGAGACCCTGGACCTTGTCGCGAGCAAGATGCGCGACACCATCGCGCAGCACGGCCCGGACAGCGTCGCTTTCTATGTCTCGGGCCAGCTGCTCACCGAAGACTATTACGTCGCCAACAAGCTGATGAAGGGCTTCGTCGGCAGCGGCAACATCGACACCAATTCGCGCCTGTGCATGGCCAGCGCCGTCGCCGCGCACAACCGCGCTTTTGGCGAGGATATCGTGCCGTGCAGCTATGACGATCTCGATGCGGCGGATTTGATCCTGCTGGTCGGCTCGAACACCGCCTGGTGTCATCCGGTGATCTGGCAGCGGATCGAGAAGGCGCGTGAGCGGCGCGGCACCAAGCTGGTGGTGATCGATCCGCGGCGGACCGAGACGGCGGAACTGGCGGATCTGCATGTGCAGATTGCGCCCGATGGCGATGTCGCGCTGTTCAATGCGCTGCTGGCGGAGATGGATGCGCGCGGGCTGGTTGATACGGGCGGCGTCGAGGTGCCGGAGGGATTTTGGGATACTATCTCCCCTCCCCTTCAGGGGAGGGGCCGGGGGTGGGGCCTGTCCGCCCACGAAGCGTCTCGTCAGGTGGACAAGCCCCACCCCAACCCCTCCCCTGAAGGGGAGGGGCTTTATGGGGGCGTAACATCAGAAATTTTTGCCCAACTCGCCAACCTCGTCGCCCAGCACCCGCGCATGATTACCCTGTTCAGCCAGGGCGCCAACCAGTCCACCAGCGGCACCGACAAGGGCAATGCGATCATCAATCTCCACCTTGCCACTGGCAGGATCAACCGGGTCGGTGCAGGCCCGTTCAGCATCACCGGCCAGCCCAATGCCATGGGCGGGCGGGAAGTCGGCGGGCTGGCCAATATGCTCGCCTGCCACCTCGGATTCTCGGACGAAGAACGCGCCGATGCCGCCGCCTTCTGGAACTCTGATCGAATCTGCACCGGCCCGGGCCTCAAGGCCGTCGACATGTTCCGGGGGGTAGCAGACGGGCGGATCAAATTCCTCTGGGTGATGGCGACCAACCCTGCCGTCTCGATGCCCGATGCCGGCTTCGTCCGCGAGGCGCTGGCCAAGTGCCCCACCGTGGTCGTCTCTGATGTCATGGCCGATACCGACACCAGCCGCTTCGCCCATATCCGCCTGCCTGCGCTGGCCTGGGGCGAGAAGGACGGCACCGTGACCAATTCCGAACGCCGCATCAGCCGCCAGCGCCCCTTGTTTGCGCCGCCGGGCGAGACCCGCGCCGATTGGCAGATCGTTTGCGATGTCGCCGCGCGGATGGGCTGGGGCGAGGCTTTTGGGTTCAAGACGCCGGCCGCCGTCTTCCGCGAATATGCGGCGATGACGGCGCTGGCAATTCAGCATGGCAAGTTGCTCGACCTGACCGATCAGGCGAAGCTCAGCGACTGGGACTATGCGGCGATGAAGCCCTTCCAGTGGGGCGGCGAGCACCCGCTGGCGAAGGGGTTTCCCACGCCTTCCGGCAAGGCACGGATGGTCTCGGTCACACCGCCGCAACCAGCCGCCGATGCCGATTTCCCGCTCCGGCTCAACACCGGGCGCTACCGCGATCAGTGGCACACGATGACGCGCACCGGCCTGTCGCCAACCCTCTCGCAGCACCGGCGCGAGCCCTTGCTCGAAGTGCATGGCGACGATGCTGCGGCGATGGGGCTGGAGGGTGGCGGATTGGGCCGGGTCGTGACAGCGCAGGGTGCGGCAATCTTCCGCGTCGCACTTTCTTCCGGACAGCGGCGCGGCGATATTTATGTGCCGATGCACTGGACGGATATCATGTCCGGCGAAGGACGCAGCAATGTGCTGCCCGGACAGGCCGCCGATCCCTATTCCGGTCAGCCCGGTTTCAAGGACACGCCCGCGCGGGCCGAAGCTGTCGTTCCCGAATGGCGGGCCTTTCTGGTCACGCGCGAGGAACCGGCGCTGGCCCGCATGCTCTATTGGACGCGCGCCAGGGTGGCTGGGGGCTGGCTCTATGAGCTGGCGGGCAACGGCGCGATCGATGCCGATGCGCTGCTCCCCGCCCAGACTCCGGCAACCGAGCGGCTGGAAGTGGTCGATCTTGCGCGCGGCATGCGGCGGATCGCTGTCCGTGATGCGGCTGGTGAAGTTTCTGCGGCGCTCTATGTCACCCGTGCCGGCCAGTTGCCATCGCGCGACTGGGCAGCAGCGCAACTGGGCGGAGGCGGTGCTTCACCGGCGGAGCTGCTCGCCGGGCGGCCAAGCATCCCGGCGCCCGATCGCGGCCCGATTATCTGCGTTTGCCACGGCGTCGGCGAGCATGCGATTACAGCGGCGGCTTGCGCGGGTGGGGCGACAGTCGAGGCCATTGGCAAATCCACCTGCGCCGGGACCAATTGCGGCAGCTGCCGTCCCGCGATTGCGCGGTTGCTCGAAGCGGCACTGACCCTCGACAAGCAGGCAGCGGAATGAGCGATTTCGCGCCCCATGATTTCCCCGCAGGAAGCGTCTGGCTGGTCGGTGCCGGGCCGGGCGATCCCGAACTGCTGACCCGCAAGGCCGAACGGCTGATCCGCGCTGCCAGCGTGATCTTCCACGACGCGCTGGTCGGCCCGGCCATCCTCGATTTCGCCGGCGCTGCCGCGCGTCTGGTCTATGTCGGTAAGCGCTCTGGCCGCCATTCCAGGGACCAGAAGACCATCGACCAGCTGATCGTCGAGGCGGCGCTGGCGGGCGACCGGGTTGTCCGGCTCAAGGGCGGCGACCCGTCGATTTTCGGCCGCGCAACCGAGGAGCTTGAGGCCTGCCGCGCCGCCGGTGTGCTCGTCCAGATCTGCCCCGGGATCACAGCTGCCAGCGCTGCGGCGGCCAGCCTTGGCACCTCGCTCACGCTGCGCGGGTTAGCGCGCAAGCTGGTCTTTGTCACCGCGCATGCGCGCGCCGGGGAAGCGCTGGAGCTTGACTGGAAGGCGCTCGCCGACAGCCAGACAACGCTGGCCGTCTATATGGGCAAGGCCGCTGCTCCGCAGCTGTCCGCCCGGCTGATTGCCGCCGGACTGCCCGGTGCGACCCCGGTCGCGCTGGTCGAAAACGCCAGCCTTCCCGGCGAGCGGGTGCTGCAAACCCGGCTGGATTTGCTGCCGCTCGCGGCACGCACTGCGCTGGGCGATGGCCCGGCAGTGCTGCTGATCGGCGAGGCGATGCGGCCGATTGCCGGGGAGGTGCTGGAAGCAGCCCGCGACTATCTGGCTTTGGCGGAGCCGAACCGGGGAATCTGATAGTCGGGGCGCAGCCAGCGATTTTCCCACATGCCCGGACTTCGCCGCAGCGGTGCTGGGCCATCTCGTCAATTGGGCATTCGTTGCACAGAACCGCTATGGCAACGGCATTTCGCGCGGAGACCAGGGCTGAATGGCATTCATGCCATGGCCGCAAGAATGTCCTTGATCGCCACGAAGGCGAAGCAGACCGAGCTGTCGGCCACGCCATAGGGCAGGAACAGATCGTCGCCGACGCGGATTGCGCCGCAGGTATAGACGACGTTTGGCACATAACCTTCGCGGTCTTCGTCGGCGGCCGAGAGGATCGGATTTGGGGTACGGCCGATCACTCTGGAAGGATCCGCCTTGTCGAGCAGCGCTGCGCCGATGGCGTATTTTCGCATTGCGCCGACACCGTGGGTGAGGACGAGCCAGCCTTCATCCAGTTCGATCGGTGCGCCGCAATTGCCGATCTGAACCAGCTCCCAGGGAAATTTTGGTTCGAGAAGAAGTTCCCCGCCATCCCATTCGTCGATCTTGTCCGAACGCAGCAGATAGAGGTTTTTGCCGTCCTGACGCCCAATCATCAGAAACTGGCCGTCCACCTTGCGCGGGAACAGGCCCATACCCTTGTTGCGGCCCGCGCCGCCCTTGATCGGGGTCAGGGTGAAATCCTGGAAGTCACGGGTGCGCAGCAGTTCGGAACGGATGTCGCGCCCGCTATAGGCCGTATAGGTGCCGATCCATTCGCTCTTGCCGCTGTCACGGATGAATTCGACCAGCCGGAGGTCTTCCAACCCGTTGCGCTGCGCCTCGGTGATCGGGAAGATGACCATGCCGGAAATGGTGCTTTCGCGGTGCCGGTAGAGCGAGAGCGTGTCGGCGGGTTTGTCTGGGCGGTGTTTGCCGAGCATGGCGGCGGTGGCGAAGGGCGGCTGGGGGAGGAGCGCCAGATTCCGGCCTGCGGAGATGATCCCCTCGCGAAAGGCAATCGTCGAGATATGGCCCTCGCCCACGGCGCGCAGTGAGAGCAGGATGCGGACACTCCCGGGCGGGAGTCCCGACTGATCGGGATGGCGCACCACGCTTGGATTCATCAGCGCGGCAGCAGAAAAACTGTATTCGTGGCAGAAATAGGCACCGATCAGGCGGCGGGTCTCGCGCTTCACCACTTGCCCGTTCAATCCCAGCCTGGGTTCGATCTCGGCATAGCGATCATCGAAGACCTTTTCGATCTGCCAATGACGGCCTTCGAAGTCATTGAGTACAACGCCGAGTTCGGCGCGCACGGTGCGCGGGTCGAGCGCCAGGATGTCGCGTGCAAGCTTTTGCACCCGTTCCAGGTCCGGCCCGGATGCCTGCCAGGCAAGGTGGAATGGGCGCACGACCACGCGCGACGGATCGGCATTAAGCCGTATTACGTGGTGGACGAGATCAATCACGCGGATGCACTACGCCGCTTTCCTCAGAAAGTCGCGCATGGTCCAGCTTCGGAGCGGTCAGTTTTTGTAGTCTTCCGAAATTCGGTCGAGCTGCCGCCTGAAGGCGGCCCATTCCGCGTGGGTGTGCGGGCTACCGATCCGCGCGCCGACCTCGGTGGTGCGTGTCCGCGCGGCGTAATCGAAGGTCTTGATCGGCCGCCCGGTCGACAATGCCATCAGCTGGATGCAGCAGGCCCGCTGGAAGCGCCACATGCGGCAGAAGGCTTCGGCCACGGATTTGCCGCTGGTCAGCAGCCCGTGGTTGTAGAGCATCATGTAGTTGTGCGGCCCGAGGTGCTCGACCAGCCTTTCGCGCTCCTCCAGCTCGAAAGCGACGCCTTCCCATTCGTGGTAGGCGAGCTGGTCGCAGACCAGCATCGCTGTCTGGCTGATCGGCATCAGCCCTTCCTCAAGGCAGGATACCGCCGCGCCCTCGTCGGTATGCAGGTGCATCACGCAGGTGACATCCGCGCGCGCGGCAAGGATGGCGCTGTGGATCACATAGCCGGCAAAATTGATCTCGTATTCGGATTGCGAGAGCGCATTGCCGTCCATGTCGACCTTGATCAGGCTGCTGGCGGTGATCTCGTCGAACAGCAGGCCGAAGGGGTTGATCAGGAAATGATCGGTGCCCGGCACGCGGGCCGACAGATGCGTCGCCGTGCCGTCGGCCCATCCGTTCAGGGCGCACAGCCGGTATGCGGCGGCCAGATCGATCCGGGCGGCCCATTCCTCCGGGCTGACATCCGTCTGCCGCTGTGTCGCGGCCAGGTAGGGCGTGTTCATCTTGGTCATCCCAGAAGCGCGACCTGCACATCGCGTTCGCCCTCGAAGGGATGGCGGCCATGGGCCGTGACGATATTGTCGATCAGGATCATGTCGCCGTCGTGCCAGGGGATGGCGATGGTCATGGCATCGAGTGTGTCGTAGACGGCTTGCAGGTCTTCCGGATCAATCGGCGTGCCGTCGCCATAGACGACAGTATTGTACATATATTTGCTTTCGTGGACGGCGGCCCAGCGTTCGGGGCCAAGGACCTTGCGGTTCTGGTTCTGCGAGCCGATGTGATTGAACCAGTGCCGCTGCCCGGTCAGCGGATGATCGGTGAAGCCTGACAGCACCAGCGCGGTCTGCAGGCTGCCGTCGTCCTTCCATTCGACGTCTAGTCCCATTTCGCGAGCCGTGGCTTCCGCCTCGGCGGGGTCTTCGGTGTTGAAGCCCGCCGACCAGGTCTTGTGCATCAGGCCATGCAGCGCGCCGGTAGGCCGGTTCGGATCGCGGAAGTTGCGCAGATAGCAAATCCCCTTGGCTTCGACTTTGTCCCACAGCCGGTGCGGCAGGCGGTCCTTCAGCCGCCGGAAATCGGCCAGCGTGGTTTCGCCGCCGGCCGCAGGCGCCTTCTGGCAGAAGAAGGAGATCATCCGCGGGAAGTTCTTCAGATAGGCCATCTCCTGGTGAAGGATGAGCAGGTACTCCTTCCTGGCCCTGGTCGCCTCGAAAACGCGTTCCGACAGCTGGTCGCGCGGCGCGCCGCCGCCGGCATAGGTCAGGCCGTTGGCGGGGTAATGGGCGATGGCCCGCTGGAAATCGGCGGTCTGCCTGAGCGCCATGCCGCGAAACAGCAGGGCGCCGTGCTCGGCGGCGACCTGGTCGAACAGCTCCTTGCGCGCGGCGAACCATTCGACGAAGGCGTCGACGCTTTCGGCGAGCCGGGGATCCATCGCCCTGACGATGACCGGCAGCCCGCCCGGGTGGACATCCACCCTGACGCGGCCGTCCGCGGCGATCGCTTCGACCGTTCCGGTTGTCTCGGACCTTTCCAAGGACATCTCCAGTCCCATCGTGTTCTCCTTCAGCTCATTCAGGCCCTGTGCAGCGCCTGCTTTCAGTCGAGATTGTATACCCTCGCGGCGTTTCCATAGAGGATCTTTTCGGCGACATCGCGCGGATAGGAGCCGAAGCTCTGCTCGATATATTCCGAAGGCATAATCGCGGTCGTCGCCGGGCCCGGATACATGCAGGTCGGGTGTGGAAAGTCGGTTTCGTACATGATGTTGTCGGCACCGAGATATTCGATGGCGTGGTCCAGGGTTTTGCGTTCGAACCAGAAGCAGCCATATATCTGGCGCTTGAAGAACTCGCTGGGCAGCAGCTTATATTCGGGGTGCTCCTCGCGCACGCCCGAATTCTTCCATTGCCAGTCCATCGACTCGAGCATGAAGGGCAGCCAGCCCACGCCGCTTTCCACCGAGACGAAGTTCAGCCGCGGGAAGCGGTGGCAGATGCCGCCGACGATGATCTGGTCCAGCACCTGAGCATTGCTGAGGAACAGCAGGATACCTTGCGAGGAGAATTTGGCGTGCGGGGTCACGCTGTCGTCCATCAGTTCGCGGAAACCCTGGTCGCCGGTGCCGATGTGGAAATTGATCGCCAGGTTCATATCCTGCGCCTGCGCCCACAGCCGGTCCCAGTGCGGATTGGTCAGCTTGGGCATGCCGAAGTATTCCGGCTCGCTGCACATGACGATGCCCTTGTGGCCGATTTTGGCGGCACGGAGCATTTCCTTGAGCGTGGCCTCCATGTCCCAGAAGGGCAGGGCCATCATCGGGAGCAGACGTTTCGGCGCGGCGCTGGCATATTCGACCAGCCAGTCGTTATAGGCCTGGACGCAGAGCAGCATCAGTTCGCGGTCGTTGAGGCGCAGATATTCGCCCGAGCCGAAGCCGGCGATATTGGGATAGAGCACCTGGGCATAGATCCCCGACTCGTCCATCGTCTTCAGCCGGTCCTCGACCCGCCAGGTACGCGGACTGGCGTCTTCGATCCGGGCGGGCCGATGGGGCGGGAATTCGGGCCAGGTCGCCATGGCGATGCCCGCCGCCGTGGCGACGCGGTCCTTGCCGAAATACCAGGCGTCTTCCTGCATGTTCGCATCCCAGCGGACATGCGGGACCGCATCGCCGTATTTCGCTACCGGGATGCGCGAGGTCCACAGATCGTAGGGCTCGACGATATGGGTGTCGGTATCGATGACCTTGAATTGGCTCGTCAGGGTGTTCACTGCGCGGACTCCGGCTTTCTTGCGTCTTTGTATGCAAAGAATGGGTGCCAGGCAAGAGGCCTGTGGGCCGGGAGCCCGTCGCGATGCAATATCCGCCCATTCCACTGGCACGGCAATACCGCGATAGAGCGCCGCAGAACGCGACATTCGGCGGCTAGCATCGCGTGAGGACCTGCGATATGATCTATGTATACAATGATTCGCGAATGGGCGCTCCGCCGGTGCCAATCGGGAGGGACAAGCGATGGATGTGACGAAATATGGCCGCTGGGCGCTGGTGATCGGCAGTTCCGAGGGAATCGGCGAAAGTTTCGCGCGCAAGCTCGCCGCTCAGGGCTTCAACCTTGTGATGACATCGCGGCGCGCCGAGTCGCTGGAGCTGCTGGCGCAAGACCTGCGCGCGCTGGGCCGCGAGGTGAGGACCCTGTCGCTCGACCTGACCGAGGCCGGGGCATTGGCGAAGGCCCGCGCGGTTACGGATGGCCTCGAAATCGGCCTGCTGGCATATGTCGCCGGCGTCGTCGCCACCCACGGCGATTTCGTGGCGCAGAATCCCGATCTCCACCGGCGGCTGGTCGCCATCAACATCACCGGTGTGACCGACTTCACCCATCACTATGGCGCGGCCATGTGCGATCGGGGCAGGGGCGGCATCATCGTCGTCGGCTCGATGGGCAGCTTCATCGGCTCTCCGAACCTCAGCGTCTATTGCGGGGTGAAGGCCTTCAGCCGGATCTTCTGCGAAGGGTTGTGGCTTGAATGCCAGGGCCACGGGGTCGACGTGCTGCACATGTGCATCGGCTTTACCGCAACCCCGGCGATGCGCCGCATCGGCATCGACACCAGCATGGCTGCCTCGCCCGACGCGGTCGCACAGGAAGCGCTCGACAATATTGCCAACGGCCCGGTCCTGCTGGCCGGGGGCGAGCCGACCCGCGTTCGCGCGCGCGCCTATTCGCAGGTCGACAATCGCGCCCAGGCAGTGCGCGCGTCGGTCATCCAGCTCACGGCGTCGGAAACGGCTTGAAGCCCGGCGCGCCGACCATCCATCAAGGGAGAATGCATGTGGGACTCAACGCTTCTATCTCGGCCGTGGTCACGGGCGGTGCTTAGGCGCTATCCGCATGGCGCCGAAATAGGATTCGCCAACCTTGATTGTCAGACTTCGGGGCCGTCAGGCGATGGCGCCCAGGGTCTTGAGCCGTTCGATGCGATCCCATTCGATACCGATTTCCATCAGGAACTGTTCGGTATGTTCGGAAGCCTCGGGCGCGCGGCTGTTGGTGATCGGCGTGTGATCGAACTGGACCGGGCTGGCGATCAGCTTGATCGGATCGCCGCCGCCCGCGTCCTCCACCTCGAACACGAGGCCGTTGGCGATGGCCTGTGAATCGCGTCCCGCCTCAAGCGGAGTCTGGTAGGGTGCCCACTGGCCGCGCATCGACTTGAGCCGTTCCAGCCATTCGGCAAACGGCCTTTCGGCGAAGACCCTGACGATTTCGGCCCTGGCCTCCTCGCAGTTCTCCATCAGCGCGACGTCGGTCGCAAAGCGCGGATCGTCGGCCATATGGCCGAGGCCGAGATGTTCGAAGGTGTCGCGGATATAGGGGCCGGGCGTAATCACCGAGAGGTTGATCGCCCGCCCGTCCGAGGTTTCGAACACGCCGGTAAAGGGATTGCCCGGTCCGCCCACGCCGGATTTCGGCATCCTGGCGCCGAAAGGAACTTGGCCGAGGTCAAGGCAGACGTCGATGCTGCAGGCTGCTGCCCACAGACCGGACGATAGCAGCGAAACGTCCAGTTCCACCGCTTCGCCGGTCCGTTCGCGGTGGAACAGCGCCGCAGCGATGCCGCCGGCAATGTTCATGCCGCCGATTGAATCGCCATAGGCCGGTCCGGGCTGCTGGAGCGGCAAGCCCAACTCCTTGGGTGAGATCAGCATGGCCGAGCCGGCCCTGGCCCAATAGGCGGTCGAATCGAAGCCGCCGCTCTCGCGCTCGGCACCCATGTCGCCCAGTGCCGAACCGCGCGCATAGACAATGTTCGGATTATGTTTGCGGATGTCATCCACGTCGATCTTGAGTTTTCGCCGGGCGGCCGGGAGATAGTTGGTCAGAAACACGTCCGCAGTCGCGGCGATCTCATAGAGCAATTCGCGCCCTTCCTCGGTCGAAAGGTTGACGCCGACGCTGCGCTTGCCGCGATTGGGATGATGCATCAACAGGTTGCGCGTTTCGCTGACCCGCATGCCCTGGAGCATTTGCATGCCACGCTGCGCGTCTCCTCTGACCGGGTGTTCGATCTTGATGACGTCGGCCCCCCAGTCGGCCAGAACAGCCCCGGCGGCGGGCGTAAAGGTAAATTGCGCCACCTCGAGTATACGGACATTTTTCATCACTTGAGTCATTGCATATCGGGCCCCGCAAGGTTCTTTGTACACAAAGAACCTTGCCTATGGCTAGGATGCTGTCAATCATCTTTGCGCGGAGGGCCTAATCCGCAGGGGGCTGACAGCCTCGCGCCGTGCCGCGATCCATTGGATGGAACGGTGATGCGCCGGCCCGGAGAAGCGCAACACGTCTGACCAGTTGCCTGGGCTTCGGCTCTTCCCAACCGGGCATTCGTTGTATACAATGAGTACTTCGCGGCGTCAGGTCTTGCCGCCGGGTCCGGGAGCGATACGCGTGCTCGATCAACTGAGGCTTGCCGCCACGACGGCACAACAGAAGGAATATGATCCGCAATGATCAAGCTTGGTTATGACACAGTCTATAGCGGCGCGAAGATGTCGCTGCCGATCAAGGACATCCAGCTGGCGGAAGAGCTGGGTTTCGATTCGGTCTGGGCCTGCGAAAGCTATGGTTCGGACGCATTCATTCCGCTTGCCTATATTGCCGCGCATACCAGCCGGATCAGGCTGGGCACCGGGATTGCCCAGCTGGCTGCGCGCACGCCGGCGAACTTCGCCATGGTGATCCAGACGCTGGAGGAACTGGCCGGGCGCGGCCGAGTGATGGCCGGGCTGGGAGTGTCCGGTCCGCAGATCGTCGAGGGCTGGTATGGCCAGCCCTGGGGCAAGCCCAATGCCCGGCTGCGGGACTATATTGCAATCGTCAAAAAGATCCTGCGCCGCGAGGGGCCGGTCAGCCACGAAGGCAAGGAAATCTCGCTGCCCTATACCGGTCCGGGTTCGATCGGCCTGGGCAAGCCGCTCAAGAGTATCTTGCATGGCAATCCCGATATCCCGATTCTGCTGGGCGCTTCAAAGCCCGCCAATGTCCGCCTTGCCGGCGAAGTGGGGGATGGCTGGATCGTCATGTATGTCTGGCCCGAGGACATGCAGGCGGAGCTGGAGGTGATCAAGCAGGGCATGGCAAAACGTACTGATGGCAAGACGCTCAAGGAGTTCGAGATTGTCACCAACCTGGGCGTCCACATCACCGACGATCTCAAGGCGACCTTTGACCATGTTGCGAAGCACACGGCCCTCTATGTCGGCGGCATGGGCGCCAAAGATATGAACTTCCACAAGGATTGCATGATCAACCACGGCTTTGCGGCCGAGGCGGAAAGGATCCAGGAGCTCTATCTCGCCGGCCACAAGGAGGAGGCGGAGAGAACTGTGCCGCATGAATATCTCGATCTCCAGGGCCTGTTCGGGTCGCCCGAGCGGATCAGGGAGCGCTGGCCGAGATGGCGCGATGCGGGCTTCACCACGCTGCGCCTCGCCTATCCCGATGAACGGACGATGCGGTTGATGACCGAGCTTGTCAGATCCTGACCCCAGGCAGAGAGAGAATCCATGGCCAACAAAAGTCAGACAGGCCCAACAAACACTTCGATCCTGATGCGGACAATCCGGCGCTATGCGGACCGTCCGGTGATTACGTCGGCAGATCAAGTCATCTCATACCGCCAGTTGGGCGACTATATTGCGCGTGCGCAGGTCGTGCTCAGCTCCCTTGGCATTGCCAGCGACGCCTTTACCGCGATGCTTGGCCGCAATGGCGCGGGGATCTGGATGGTCGGGCAGGCTGTCCAGGCACTGGGGGGGCGCATGTGCAATCTCCACCCGATGGGCTCGCTGCAGGATCACCTCGGCGTCATCGACCGTTGCGGTGCGCGCTGCCTGATCGTCGATCCCGCCAGCTACGGCGAAAGAGGAGCAGAAATCGCCGCAGCACGCCCTGACCTCAAGCTCTACTCGCTCGGCCCGTCCGGCTTTGCCCCCGACCTTCAGGTAATGATAGCCGCTGTGGGCAGCGCCAGCATGAAGGACCTCAGCGATCCTTTCGGAATCATGGTGTGTACTTTCACCGGCGGAACCACCGGCGAGCCGAAGATGATCATCGCCAGCCACCGGCGCTTTGCCGCAGGCAATCTTGCGTTCAGCGCGAATTTCGAACTGGCGCCGGTTCCGCGCGTGCTGGCAACCGGGCCAATCACGCATGTGACCGCGTCGCTCCTGTTTCCGACCTTCATGCGCGGAGGCAGTGTCCACATGCTCTCGGGATTCAACCCCGAGGAAGTGGTCAGGACGGTCGAGAAGGAGCGGATCAACACCACCCTGATGGTGCCGACCATGATCTATACCCTGCTGGATTCACCGTCGTTGAAGAACGCCGACATGTCCAGCCTGGACATGGTGCTCTACAGCGCCTCGCCGATGTCACCCTCGCGACTGGGCGAGGCGGTGGACCGGCTGGGGCCGGTGTTCGCGCAGCTTTATGCTCAGTCCGAGATCGGCCCGATCACCTACATGCCCAAGGCCGATCACGATCCGAACCGGCCCGAGCGCTTCGGTGCTTGCGGATTTCCGGTGGCGGAATGCGAAGTGCGCCTGCTCGACGAGGCGGGGAACGAGGTTCCGGTCGGAGTGGCGGGAGAAATATGCGCACGCGCACCCTATGCCTTCGAAGGTTACCACGGCAATGATGAGGCCACAGCCGAAGCCCTGCGGGATGGCTGGGTCCATACCGGAGATATCGCGCGGATGGACGAGGAGGGGCGGCTGTTCATCGTCGACCGCAAGAAGGACATGATCGTCAGCGGCGGATTCAACATCTTTCCGCGCGAAGTGGAGGATGTGATCGCCACGTTAAGCGAAGTGTCCTCCTGCGCAATTATCGGCGAACCGCACCACCACTGGGGCGAGGCTGTCTGCGCCTATGTCGTGCTGAAACCCGGAGCCAGCCTTTCCGCCGAGGCCGTGATGCAGCGGGTGAAGGAGGTCAAGGGCTCGGTCCATGCCCCCAAGGAAGTCCGCTTCGTCGATGCGCTGCCGCTGACCCCCGCGGGCAAGATCGACAAGAAACCGCTGCGTGCAAAGGCCTGGTCCAGCGCGGACCGGATGGTCAATTAGGGCACTTTCCGTTCCTGATCGACCCGTTCCTGATCGACGCTGAACCGGTCAAGCTGCCCCGACGGTTTCCGCGCCGTTCGCGTGCCGGGCTCGCAGCATATCGATCCCCGTTACCGACTGGCTGGCTTCGGGCTCGCTCTCGAGCACACGTTTCATTGCCGTCAGCGATACCTCCGCGTGTTCGCGCGCAATTGCCTCGGCGCGTGCGCTTTCGTGGTTTTCAATCGCTTCGAGCAGGCTGCGATGATGTTGTTGTGAGAGGAACATCACCTCGCGCAGGTCGCCGATTTCGCGCTGGGCCATCACGAAGGCGTTGGGTGAGGCAAAGGGCAGGGCGCAGACGTTGTTGAGCGTGCGCTGCACGACAAAACTGTCGGCCATCTGGATGAGACTTTCGTGAAAGCGGCGATTGACATCAAGATAGGCCTCCACATTGGTGCGCGTGATGCGCTTGGCACGCAGCAGCTTGTCCAGTTCCGTGATGCATTTGCGCGCTTCCATAAGCGGTTCTTGCGGCAGGACCTTGCTTTCCGCCGCAATTCTTACAGCCATTCCCTCAACAGTACCCCGCATACGAATAGCGTCGCGAATTTCCTTTGCCGCGAATGCCCGCACCGAATAACCACCGCGAATCTTTTCGACCAGGCCTTCATCGGAAAGTCGATCGAGCGCGTAACGGATGGGAGTTCGAGAGATTTTGAGCCGTTCTACCAGCGACAGCTCCAGCAGACGATCCCCTGCTTCCAAATCGCCGCTCAGGATCGCATCACGAAGACTGATCAGCGCCTTGTTGCCGAGTTCCTGCTGTCTCATCTTTTGCCTTGTCCGATCCATATCTCGGAGGAAATCCTGCCATAGCATACAATGCATATGAGCCAGATTCAAGTTGCCTCTGGGCCGACCGCCATTTCCCGTGAAGGCAGGTTCGCCATGCTCACAAGGATTTGCAGGCCGTATTGACCGGTTTCACGCGCTCTCCGGCCCCTGCGACGGCCATGCATTTCGTCAGAATTGATATTGCCCTCGGATCATTCTTTGTATACTAAAATAGCCATGGCGGCGGCAGAGGCTCTGACGGAAGTGGTTCGGTCTGGCAAATGCACGGCGCTGCCAGAGAAGGAAGAGACATGAGTGCCAGCCTGTCAGGCAAAGTCATCCTGTGCGCGGGCAGCGCCACCGGCATTGGCGCGGAATGCGTCCTGCGTATGGCGGCCGAAGGCGCGCATCTGGTGGTTGGCGACCTCAATCTCGATGCCGCTCAGTCCCTGGTCGACAAGATCGAAGGACTTCCGGGCGAGGGCCATGCGGTGCAGTTCGACATCTCCGATCCCGACTCAGTGAAGGGTCTCGTTGAGAGCGGAGTGCGCCATTTCGGCGGGCTTGATGGCATGCACATCAATGCGACCGACCGGTTGCGCAACCGCGAGGATTTCGACCTGCTTTCAACCGAGCTCGATGTGTTCGACCGGGTGCTTCTGGTGAGCCTGCGTGGCCATCTGCTCTGCGCGCGTGCCGGTTTGCCCGAAATGCTGAAGCGCGGCGGCGGATCGATTGTGTTCACATCATCCGATTCCGGCAAGACTCCGGCCAACGTCCGGATGTCCTATTCCATTGCCAAGGCAGGTCTGAATGCGCTGATGCGCCACGTCGCCTTCCGTTATGGACGCGAAGGCATCCGCGCCAACTGCGTCAGTCCGGGACTGGTCTTTACCGACGCGATGATCGGTAACACAACCGAGGAAGAGCGTCAGCAACTGGCCGCAGGCGTACCGAGCACCCGTCCCGGTACGCCGGAGGACATCGCGGGCGTGGTCGCATTCCTGATGTCGCAGGATGCCCGCTACATCAACGGCCAGGCGATCAGCGTCAACGGCGGCAAGGTTATGGCGATCGGTTGAGCGGCGGCGGGGCGCTGTTTGCGAATATCTAGCAGTGACGCGGGAAACCGCCGACAGAAGGTGCAGGAGCAGCATGGATTCAAAGTTGAACAGCAGCTCTCAGCAGGAGGAAGCGGAGCCACCGGCGATCCGGCCGGATTTCATTCCGGCATCGAGCTGGCTGAATCCCGACAATGTCCGGCTCGAACAGGAGCGGCTTTGGCCGCGCGTCTGGCAGATGGCCTGCCGCGAGGAAGAGCTGCTGACAGTTGGCGCCTTCGTCAATTACGAGATTCTCGATGATTCGATCCTGATCGTGCGCAGCGGACCGGGCGAGGACGATCTTGTCGCCTATTACAACGTGTGCCAGCACCGGGGCCGCAAGTTGCGGGTCGAGAAGAAGGGCCAGCTGGGCCGGACGATCTCGTGCCGTTTTCACGGCTGGCAATGGACGATCGACGGCAAAATCGCCCATGTCCACCAACGCGAAAACTGGCAGGGTTGCCCCGAATTCACCGATGAAGCTATTGCCTTGCCGCAAGTGAAGCTGGCGCGCTGGGGCGGCTGGATATGGATTCATCAGGGTGAGGATCCGCAGCCGCTGGAAGAGTGGCTGGGTGAAGCCGGGCGTTTGCTGGGACCCTTCGACATGCGCTCGATGCGCGCGCGCTGGTGGAAGACCATCGCCGCGCCGGTGAACTGGCGCGTGGTTTGCGAGGCGTTCAACGAAGGCTACCACGTCTGGTCGACCCATTCGATGGGCGTGAACTATCGTTCGACCGGAACGCTGTCGGTCTCGTTCGGAGACCATTCGATGTTCCGCGGCACCGTCGCCGGGCGCCTGCTGTCGGAATACAAGACCGATGACGGCAGCTGGAAAATGGCGGAAAGCGTCCCCGAATATCTGTGGGCAGTCGAGCGTCATACCTACCGCTCGCTAGGCGCGATGACGCTGGAGCCGACAATGGCGGCTGCGGAGCGGGTGAAGGCTCTGCCGCCCGATACGCCGGCGATGGATGTCGTTGCGGCGATGTGGGCCTATCAGCAGGAGGAATTCGCCAATCGCGGGCTGAAATGGCCCGAGGGCCTAACGCGCGAAGTCATCGCCGCCGCCGGGACCGATTGGCACATCTTTCCCAATGCGGTCGTTCTGCCGACGGTCGACGGCGCCTTGTGGTACCGGATGCGCCCCAATGGCCCTGACCCCGACAGCTGCGTCTTCGACATCTGGTCCTTTGCACATGTGCCCCCGGGCGAGGAACGCGGCATGCCGGAGCAGGAGGTTTTTCAAGGCTTCCAGGAATTCATTGGCCAATGCCCCTTCCTTGAGGAGGATTTTCTCAATCTGACCGCAGTGAACGAGGGCATGAAGTCCCGGGGCTGGAAAGGTGCCCGCACCAATCCCGTGCAGGAAGTCTCGATCACCACCTTCCACAAGGCCCTTGCGCGCTTTCTTGGCGAGTAAAGGGATGGTCCGACCGGAGGCAGCAGCTGTGCCGCAATTCATTGTCCAGACCCCGGACGGCAAGGAACATCGCGTCGATGCCATTGCCGGCCTGTCGGTGATGGAAGCGATCAAGGAACATGGGGTCGAGGAACTGCTCGCGATCTGCGGCGGATGTTGTTCGTGCGCCACCTGCCACGTCTTCGTCGACCCGTCATTTGCGGCGCTGTTTCCACCGATGGGCGACGAGGAAGCACAATTGCTCAATGACTCTGGTTTGCAGACGCCAGCATCGCGCCTGTCATGCCAGCTCCCCGTGCTGGCAGGGCTTGAAGGGGCACGTTTCAGGATTGCTCCAGCGGGTTGATCCGCGTCACGGCGCTGCTGATCCTCTCGCTGGGGTGTTATCCGGGTTTCGCCCAGGCGGCAGTCAGCGACGCTCCTTGACGTTCGTGCCCTGGCTCTGCTGTGCGACCCAGCCGGCGCCCGACCGCCGATGTGCCGACCCCGGTGATGCAAGCCAACTTCATTCGCCCAACCAGACAGGCTGGCGCTTCTCCACGAAGGCGCGTGGGCCTTCTTTCGAATCCTTGCTGGCGAAGACCCGCTTCATGGCCACTTCGCTGAGCGCCTGGAGTTCGTCTTCGTTCAAATCCTGGCACAGACGGGCGATGCCGAGACTCTCCTGGACCGAGAGCGGTGCATTGGCGACGATGGACCGGGCGAGGGCGATCGCCTCGCCCAGCGCGCTGCCGGGTTCGGTCAGCCGGTTGACCAGACCGAATCCATAGGCGCGGCCGGCATCGAGCGGATCGCCGGTCGCAACAAGTTCCAAGCCGATGTTCCGGGGCAGGCGGCGCGGCAAACGGTAGACGCCCCGTGCGCCGGCAAACAGGCCCCGCTTGACTTCGGGCAGGCCGAATTTCGCGGCCCGCGAGGCGACTATCATGTCGCAGGACATAACGATTTCGCAGCCGCCGGCGAGAGCGGCACCTTCCACTACTGCGATCCAGGGCTTGATTCGGGGCGCATCGACGAAACCGGCGAACCCGCCGCGTTCGGTTGTAACCTCAAGCCCTTTTCCGGCGGCGATCGCGGCGAGGTCAGCGCCCGCGCAGAACGCCTTGTACTGGGATGAAGTGAGGATTGCAGCCCGGATTTCGCGGGTTTCCTCAACCCGCGCGACCGCCGCCTCGAGCGCCTGGGCAACCGCGCCATTGACGGCGTTGAGCGCTTCGGGCCGGTTCAGCGTGACCAGGGCGATGGTGTCGTCGATCACTTCGAAAAGAACGACATCGCTGGCGGCATCGGGCTGTGTCACGCGTGCGTCTCCCACTGGTGGGCGGAACCGCCGCCCGGGTTGCCGCCAAAGCTATGTATACATAAAACCGTACTGTCAATCGCCTCGTCGGCATGGCGCGGCGAGGTGATTTATTGTATACATAGATTGCGGACTGATATAACAGAGCCTATCGAAGCTTTCACTGTTGCGGCGATTGTGCGGAAGGAAGGGCGCATGGAAATGGACGATCTGATCCTGGTCAGCGTGGGCGCGCTGCGCGAGCAGGCGCGTGAAGCCGGGGTCGATCTGGCACCAAAGAAACTGGGCAGTGCGCTCAGGCCACTGGAAGAGGGCGAGCAGCGCGTTGTCACCTCCGGCGACATTATGAAGATCTTCGCCTGATGAGTGACGGCGACCTGTTGATTGAGGAAGTTGGTTCGATCCTGCGGGTGACACTGAACCGGCCAGAAAAGCTCAACGCGCTCAATCGCGGCATCATGGAGGGCCTGCACGAAGCCGTCGGGCGTTATGCAGCGCGCGACGATTTGCGAGTGTTCCTGATCACCGCGCGCGGGCGCTATTTCTGTGCCGGGGCGGAACTGGGCGGCGGCGGCATGCCGGGTCCGCTCAACGACGGCAGCTCGGCCATGCGCCAGTGGTATCGCAGCGGGGTGATGGGCTATGGCATGCATCCCCTCTATGACGAGATGGAGGCACTCGAGAAGCCGTTCGTGGTCGCCCATCAGGCACCATGCGTCGGCGGCGGCCTTGAGCTGTCCCTGTCATGCGACTTCCGCCTGGCGGCCCGCAGCGCCCGCTATTCGCTGCCTGAAGCCAAGCTTGGCAGCATTCCCGCCTCGGGCGGGGTGAGCCGGCTCACGCGGCTGGTCGGGCCGCAATGGGCGAAATGGATGATCATGGGCGAGCAGCAGATCGATGCCGAACGTGCGCTTGCCATTGGCCTCGTCCAGAACGTCTATCCCGACGAGAGCTTCGAGGAAGACGTCATGGCCTTCTGCGAGACGCTGGCGGGGCAGCCGCCGGAAATGATGGCGATGGCCAAACTCACCATCGACCTTTGCACCGATCTCACACCGGGACGGGCGCGGACGGTCGAACGGCTGGGGCAAAGCGTGCTGGGCACCGGCGCTGAGGCGCGGGGCCTGATGGAAAGCTGGCGCGCGCGGTTCAGCAAGGCGGCCAAGTGAGTATTAGGAGAAAACCCAAATGACGGACGCTTTGATTATCGATGCCTGCCGGACGCCACGCGGAATTGGCAAGCAGGGAAAAGGCGCGCTGGCCGAGATGCACGCGCAGCACGTTACCTCCACCGTGCTCGCCGCGCTGGCCGGGCGCAACGATCTGGTCACGGCCGATGTCGATGACGTCCTGTGGGGGTCGACGTTCCATCGCAGCCTTCACCCACGCCTGTCCGCGCTGGATGCGGGTTTCGACCCGGTTGTAGGAGGGGCTACGCTCGACCGGGCGTGCGGATCGAGTCTGACGACAGTGAGCCTCGCCGCCGCGTCGATCATCGCTGGCCACATGCAGCTGGTCATCGCGGGTGGTACCGACATGATGTCGCAGGCGAGCATGGGAGTGCCCGGTGCAGCCGGGGGGCCGCCGCTGCTCGATGGCGGAAATCTGCGGCTTCGCGCGCGCTGGCCACAGGCCCATCAGGGGGTCTGCGCCGATGCGGTGGCAACCATCGAAGGCATCTCGCGCCAGGATCTCGAGGCCTGGGGACTGGAAAGCCAGAAGCGTGCGGCCAAATCGATCGGCGAAGACCGCTTTGCGCGCAGCATCGTCCCGGTCTATCGGGAGGACGGCACGCTGGCGCTGGATCATGACGAATATCCGCGTCCGCAAACCACGGCGGAAAGCCTGGCAGCACTGAAGCCGGCGTTCGAAGCCATTGCCGACTTCCAGCTCAACGAGGACGGTCTGACTTTCCGCAAGCTGATCGCGGCCCGCTTCCCTGAGGTCGATATCCAGTTCAGCCATCATGCCGGTGTCTCCTCGGGCGTGGTCGATGGTTCGGCGGGCATTGTGCTGGCCTCGCCGGACTATGCCCGCGCCCATGGGATGAAGCCCAGGGCGCGCATCGTTGCTGCCTGTTCGATCGGTGACGATCCGACCCTGATGCTCAACGCTCCGGGGCCGGCGACGCACAAGGTCCTGGCGCAGGCCGGATTGACCATCGACGATATCGATCTGTTCGAAATTAACGAGGCCTTCGCCGTGGTCGTCGAGAAATACATCCGCGACCTCGGACTCGATCGCGACAAGGTCAACGTCAACGGCGGCTCGATCGCACTCGGCCACCCAATTGGAGCGACCGGCGCGATGATGATCGGAACCGTATTGGACGAACTCGAACGGCGCGATCTCAAGCGCGGGCTGGTCACCATGTGTGCGGCGGGCGGCATGGCGCCAGCCGTCATCATCGAACGGATCGGGTGATCACATGCTCCATTTCGATCCCTACGATCCCGGTTTCAATGCCGATCCCTATCCGGTGTACAAGAAGTTTCGCGAAGCAGCGCCAGTGTTTTTCTGCGAGAACAAAGACTTCTGGTTGCTCACCCGCCACAGTGAAGTGGTTGAGGCGCACCGCGACGCGGAAATCTTCACCAGTCAATACGGGATCATGCTCGAGGGGCCGGTTGAAAAGGTGACGCGGGGCAATCTGATCACCATGTTGGAGCCCGAGCATGGCCTCGCCAAGCGACTGGTGGGGCGCCTGTTCGGCCGACCGCGCATGATCGAGCTGGATGGTTTCATACGTCGGCGCGCGGGGGAACTTCTGGAAGAAGCCGGTGAAAGGCACGGGACCGGCGAATTCGATTTCGTGAGCGAGATAACCGTCCGCCTGCCGCTTGACGTGATCAGCGAACTGCTGGGCATTCCGGAGGAATACCGCAGCGAAGTGCATCATCTGTGCAACGGCATCCTGATCCGGGGCACGCCCGACGATGCCGCCAACAGCCAGGCTGCGATAATGCGAATCCATGGCCTGTTCATGCGCCTGGCGCAGGAACGCCGCGCCCATCCACAGGCTGATGTTATCTCGCAATTAATTGCAGATGAAGTTGAGGATGACCAGGGGGTCAAGCGCAGTCTCAACGATCACGAGATTGCCGCGCGGTTCATGGAAATGGCGCTGGCCGGCCACGAGACCGTCGCCAAGGCCATTCCCAACGGCGCCATGGCGTTTCAGAAATTCCCGGACCAGCGGCGCAAACTTCAGAAGGATCGTTCGCTGCTGATGCAGGCGGTTGACGAGGTGGTTCGCTACGATCCGCCGTCACAGCTGCAAGGGCGAGTGGTGACGCGCGATGTGACGCTGCATGGCGTGACCATCCCGGCCATGTCGCGCGTGATCCTGGCCACCGGTAGCGCCTCGCGCGATCCCGAGGGATTCCCTGACCCCGACACTTTCGACATCACCCGCCAGATCGACATCAAGTCGCATTATTTCGGCTATGGCGTGCACAAGTGCCTGGGCATCCATCTTGCCCGTCAGGAAATCGCGATCCTATTCGACGAGCTGTTCAATCGCTATCCCGACTGGCAAGTCGATCCCGATCGCGTCACCCGGCTGATCCTGAGCAATGTAAGGGGCGTGGCGACGCTTCCGATCAGCCTGGGGAAGCACGCCTAGGCGAAGGGCCGCTCCTCCCACCAGGGGAAGAAGCTGGGCATGTCCTTTGAGACCGTGTCCGGAAAGTGTGCCTCGCGCTTTTCGAGAAAGGCGCGGATGCCGTCTTTGACTTCCCGGGTCTGGCCGCGCGCGTGCAGCGCGCGGCTTTCGATCTTGTGGGCTTCCATTGGATGATCCGCGCCGAGCATGCGCCAGATCGCCTGGCGGGTGATCGCAATCGATACCGGCGCGGTGTTGTCGATAATCTCGCGGGCGATGGCGCGGGCGGCGGGCAGCAGGTCTTCGGGTTCGTGAATCGACTGTACCATTCCGCGTTCCAGCGCTTCCTGTGCGCCGAATACGCGCCCGGAATAGCACCAGTCGAGCGCGGTCGGCACGCCGACAATACGCGGCAGGAAATAGGACGAGCAACCTTCGACGACGATCCCGCGGCGGGCGAAGACGAAGCCGTATTTTGCATGCTTCGAGGCTAGGCGGAAATCCATCGGCAGTTGCATGGTCGAACCGATGCCAACTGCCGCACCATTGCAGGCCGCGATCACTGGCTTGAGGCTATCGAAGATGCGCAGCGAGAGGATGCCGCCGCAATCGCGGATCCGCTCCAGCTCGCCCAGATCGCGGCGTTCTGGACGCCGGAAATATTCGAAGGAATCGACTCCCGCCTCGGACAGATCCAGCCCGCCGCAGAATGCCTTGCCGGCGCCGGTAACGATGACCGCGCCGATGCTGTCATCGGCATCGGTCAGATCGAACGCGTGAACCAGGTCCGCCATCATCTGGAAATTGTAGGTATTGAGCTTGTCCGGCCGGTTGATGGTGATGGTGGCGATGCCGTCGCCCACTTCCACGATGACTGTCTCGAATTCCGTGCGTGCGGCCATTGCTGCATTCTCCTGCGCTGGGGCGATGGGATGGGTCTCGACCCGGTCGAACCATTTTGCCCTTTACGCCCGGCTGGCATCTTTGTATACACAGAATGACACGAGGCGCAGGAGAAGAGGATAGCATGGCAATATCAACCGATGACTATGTCGCAATTTCCAACCTTCTCGGTGAATATTGCTGGCTCGTCGATGAAGGCGACGAGGCCGGCTGGACTGCGCTATGGACCGAGGATGGCGAGTTCATCGGCTTCGGCCCGCAGCCGCTCGTCGGGCGCGAGCAACTCGCCGCGATCCCGCGCCATTCGCTGAACACAGGCCAGGGCATGCTGCGCCACAAGGTCGCCAACCTGCATGCGCGCTATGGCGACAGCACCGACACCGTTCATGCGCGGCTCTACAACCATGTGACCAACTGGTCGAAAGGGGGGGTGCCGGTCGTGCTGGCGGTCTGCGAGATGATCCTCGTGAGAGATGGCGATTCCTGGAAGATCCAGCGCAACGACGCCCGCATGCTTTCGGCCTGACTTCGATTTTCTATTCCAGACAAGGCCGTAGCATGAAAATTAGTTTGTCGGATGAAGCGAAGCTGATTCAGGAAAGCTTCGAGCGTTTCTTTGCGGCCGAATCGACACCCGCGCGGGTTCGCGCCTCCGAGCCGGTGGGCTTCGACCCCGCACTCTGGCGCTCGCTGGTGGAGCTGGGCGTGCCCATGATGCGCGTACAGGGCGACGACAGCATGGGCCTGTTCGAAGCCATGTTGATGATGGAGCAGGCCGGCCGCCGGCTGGCCCCCGCGCCAATCGCCGAAGCGATCGTGGCGCTGCGCATATTGAGCCGGCTGGGCGGCGCTGTCGCCGAACACTGGATCGACCGCGCGAGGAACGGAGCCATCGTGACGCTGGCGCTCCAGCCCGTCGCCGGCGGACGCAGCCAGCTTGTCCCCGGCGCGGCAGTGGCCGATGCGGTGGTGATCTTCGATGGGCAGGCCGTCTCTGTTGTGGAGCCGGAAGGCGAAGTGACAGCGCCAGTCACATTGGCGGGCAATGCGATCGGGTGCTTCGATCCGGCTCGGGGAAAGCGCCAGCTGCTCGCGAGCGGAGCGGAAGCGGCGCGGGTCTGGGCTGCCGGCATCGAGGAATGGAAGCTGCTCACCGCCTCGGCGCTTGTCGGGCTGTCGCGTGAGGCGCTGGCGATGGCCGCCGCCTATGCCTGCGAGCGCATTCAGTTCGGCGTTCCGATCGGTAGTCATCAGGGGATTTCCCACCCGCTGGCCAACAACGTGATTGCGGCTGACGCGGGGGCGCTGCTGGCGCAATGGGTGGTGCGGGCCATCGCCGACAGGCACCCCGAAGCAGGGGCCACCGTCTCCTTTCTCTGGTGGTGGGCGGCAAGGACCGCGACGCAGGTGGTGGCGCACAGCCTTCACACCTTCGGCGGTTACGGGTTGACCAACGAATACGACATCCAGCTATACCATCGCCGGGCGAAGGCCTGGGCGCTGCCGCTGGGAGATCCCGAAGACGAGCTGCTGCTCGGTGCCCGCCGCCTGTTCTTCGGCGAGGACGCCTTTCTGCCCGATGTCGGCAAGGTCGATATCGATTACACCACGCCGCCGCATGCCCTGGCCCTGGCGCAGGAGACCCGCGATGTCTTCGAGAAGGTGCTGACACCCGAACTGCGGGCCAAGGCGCATTTTTCTTTCGATGGGCATGACTGGGACGTCAGCCGCGCTCTCGGAACGGCTGGCCTGCTGTTGCCCGACTGGCCGGAGCAATGGGGCGGTCGCGCTGCCGACTCCGATGCCAGCCGCGCCAGCGGCGATGTCTGGCGCGAATATGGCTGGACCATCGTGCCCAAGGGCGTGACCAGCATGGTCGGCCAGATCGTCATGCGCTTCGGCGCGCCCGATTTGCAACAGGAAGTGCTGCCGCGCATGGGCGCCGGCGAGATCACCGCCAGCCTCGGCTATACCGAGCCGTCGTGCGGATCGGATGTCTTCGCTGCGCGCACCCGCGCGGTGCGCGATGGTGACGAATGGGTGATCAACGGGCAGAAAATGTTCACCTCCGGCGCCGAGATCGCCAGCTATGTCCTCCTGCTCACGCGCACCGACCCGGATGCG
>JAHFPT010000036.1:0-33577 GCA_023266625.1 Novosphingobium sp.
ACCGCAATTTTGCCAGTCAGATTGCCTTTGCAACGGCTTAGGAAAATTATTCGGCCCTGGTGAAATTATTCGAAGTTTGGCGGGGTGGGGGGAGGCGGGGCGGGCCACTGTTTGATGTGAATATCGTGCTGCTGATAGGGCACCTTTACGCCATTGTCGCGGAACAGATGCCACAGCCGTTTGAGCACATCCGACCGTATATTGCCGATGCCATCTTCCGGATCGTCGATCCAGAACTGGATTTCGAACTGGATGGCATTCTCGCCAAAGGCATGCAGCCAGACCGAAGGTGCCGGATCGGTGAGAACGCGCACGGTTTCCTGCGCGGCCTGCAGCATCAGCCGCTCGGCGAGATCGATATCGGTGCTATAGGCGACACCGACCGGCACTTTGACCCGCACATCGAGTGAACTGAAGGACCAGTTCTCGACCTGATTGACCATCAGGTTCTCGTTGGGAATCAGGAATTCTACCTTGTCGCGGGTGATCACCGAGACCGCGCGGATGCCGATCCGGTTGACCTGTCCGACAGTGCTGGTGCCGCCTTGATTGCCCACCGCGATGACATCGCCCGGCTTGATCGAGCGGTCCATCAGCAGGATGATCCCGGCCAGAAGATTGCCGAAAGTCTTCTGCAGGCCAAAGCCGATGGCGAGGCCGAAGGCACCCGAAAACACCGTGAAGGCGGTCAGATCGATGCCGATCAAATCTGCACCGATCAGGACGCAGGCCATCCAGACGAGGATCCCGACCAGCTTTTCACCCAGCAGCTGTTCGGTGGCATCGAGCCGGGTCAGACGGCGGAACGTCATCCTGACGCCGCGGCTGGCGAAGCGCCCGGCCAGATAGACCAGCGCCAGGACGATCAGCACCAGCCCGGCGCGATAGACCGAAATGCGGGTGTTGCCGTAGTCGAAGCCGATGCTGTCGAGAGTCGCCTGGATGCGGGAGAGGTGTTCGATGAAATTCATGAGCTTGCCAAGGCGGCAAAGGCCTGTTCGAGATCGGCGATGAGGTCTGCCGGGTCTTCGAGGCCGATCGACAGGCGCACGCCGAAGCGGTCGCCCTCGTCCATTCCGGCAGGCGGCCATGGGGTGACACTGCGGATCGGTGCAGGGTCGACCGGCACCACCAGGCTCTCGAAACCGCCCCAGCTATAGCCGATGCCGAACAGGCGCAGCGCGTCGATGAAGCGGTTGCGCAGTGCGGCATCGCCGCCCTTGAGGATGAAGCTGAACAGGCCGCAGCCGCCGGTGAAGTCGCGGCTCCACAGCGCATGGCCCGGCGCGCCGGGCAGCATCGGGCATAGCACCTGCGCGACCTCAGGGCGCGAAGCGAGCCATTCGGCGATGGCCAGCGCGCTATCCGTCTCCCGCTCCAGCCGCACGCCCAGTGTGCGCAATCCGCGCAGCGCCAGTGCGGCATCGTCGGGCGAGACCGTCTGGCCCAGCATCTGTGCGGTGTGGCGCAGTTTGCGGTAGTATTCATGCCCCCCCGACGCGCAGCCCATCATCAGGTCGGAATGGCCGCCGACATGCTTGGTCAGCGACATCACCGCAATATCGACGCCGTGTTCCAGCGCGGCAAAGCCGAGAGGGCTGGCCCAGGTGTTGTCGATGATCGAGACCAGCCCGCGCTTCCGGGCAATGGCGGCGAGCGCGGGCACATCCTGCACTTCCATGGTCAGGCTGCCTGGTGATTCGAGCAGCACGGCGCGGCTGCGCTGGCAGATCGCCGCCGCGAAACCCGCAACATCGAGCGGATCGAAAAACCGGGTCTCGATGCCGAATTCGCGCAGCAGTCCATGCGCGAGCGCCCGGCTTGGGTCATAGGCGTTGTCGGTCATCAGCAGGACTTCGCCCGGCCGCAGCACTGCCAGCAGTGCTCCGGCAATGGCGGCGACCCCGGAAGGGTAAAGCATCGTCCCCGCCGCGCCCACTTCCAGCGCGGTCAGCGCCTCGGCCAGTGCCCATTGCGTCGGCGCGCCCCGGCGGCCGTAGAAGAACGCGCCGTCGGCATTGGTCTTGGGGCCATCGGTCAGCGCGGCCATATCCTCATAGAGGATCGTGCTGGCGCGCCAGACCGGGGGATTGACGGCGGGACCGGTCCATTCCTTGCGCCGCCCGCCGGTGACGAGGCGGGTGGCGGGGGTGAGTGTGTCTGTCGGACCTTTGGCCATCAGCTTCGCATGGCGTCAGGCCGCCCCCAGCGCCTTGGGTGTATCGGGATCGGTGCCCCATTCGGCCCAGCTGCCGTCGTAGAGCGCGACATCTTCCTTGCCCAGCAGATGCAGGCCGAAGGCGAGCACGCTGGCGGTGATGCCGCTGCCGCAGCTGGTCACCACCGGCTTTGCCAGATCAACCCCGGCACTGGTGAAGGCTGCCTCCAGCGCGGATTTGTCCTTGTAGGTGCCATCGGCATTGAACAGCTGGCCATGGGGCAGGCAGCGCGCACCGGGGATATGGCCCGAGGCGACGCCGGCCCGCGCTTCGGGCTCTTCGCCGGTGAAACGCCCGGCTCCGCGGGCATCGACCACCTGCTCGGCGCCCGAAGCAATATTGGCGTGGATATCGGCCTTGGAGCGCAGATTCTTGCCGTCCGACCAGGCGGTGAAATGACGGTGGCGCAGGCTTTCCTTGCCCTCGGCCAGCGCTCGGCCTTCGGCCCGCCACTTGGCGATGCCGCCATCGAGGATGGCAACATCATGCGCACCGAACAGCTTGAGCATAAACCAGGCGCGGGCCGAGGTCTTCAGCGCGCTGTCATCATAGAGCACGATGCGGCTGCCGTCGCCGAGGCCGAGGCTTTGCATGCGGCTCGAGAATTTTTCCGCGCTGGGCAGGGTGTTGTCGAGCGGCGCGGCGCTGTCGACCAGCTCGGCAAGGTTCATGAACACCGCGCCGGGAATGTGCCCGGCGGCATAATCTGCCGCCGCGTCGCGTCCGGCATCGGGCAAATGCCATGAGGCATCGACGATCCGCAAATCGCTTGCGCCGATTTCACCTGCGAGCCATTCGGTCGAAACCAGACTGTCCATGGCGCGCTCCTCCTCCTATTGCAGCTGCGAAAAAGCTTAGCTGGCAAGCGCTTGCCCGTCGAGAGCGAATCAGGCGCTGAGCGCGAGTTCGCGCTGGCCGATGTGCGAATAGAGCCGCGGGCCGAGATCGAGCCGAAAGGGCTTCAGCGCCGCGCCCGGAATATCCTGATTTTCGCCGACGACAAAGGTGCGGGCGACCACCAGCGGCGGAGCGCCCCGGCGCGAGGCCTCGACCCGGAAGCGCGCCAGCGGGATGAACAGCGCGGCATTGCCGCTGCGAATCGGGGTGATCGCGGTGAGCGCCAGCTTGAACTCACCCGACAGGGTAATGCTTTCCCCAGGGGCAATTGCGGCAAGCTGATGGAGCGGGGTAATCGCCTGGCCGCTCAGCTCGAGCTGAGCGCGGTCGGGCAGCGAGGCATGCGCGCCGATCATGTCGCCGCCGACGATGATCGGGCCGATTGGTTCGCGCCCATTATTGCTGACGGTGAGTTCGTAATTGAGCACAGCGTTCATCAAGGTCGCGCTCAGCCGCCGCACCGACAGCACGACATCGAGCGGATTGACCAGCAGGCCCAGCGCCGGGCGCGGCTGGGGATTGCTGGGGGTTGCCTCGCCGATGTCGAGCGATAGCCCTGGCGCGAGTGATGCTGCCGGTGCTTCTGGCTCGGCCATGATCGTGAGCAAATCCAGCACGGGAGGTGCGGGCACAGGCGCTGCTATGGCAGGCGCATCCCAGTCCACGGCATTCGCAGCCTGCGCTTGCCGCCTGCGCAGCGCCAGCTGGACCAGCAGCATGACCCCGGCCCCGAGCAGAAAGGCCAGCCCCGCCAGCCATGGCCAGGCGATTTCGCTGGTGCCGGCTTCCCTGGCGGAATGGACGCGCCATTCGAACGGTGCGGCGGATGCGCTGGCTTCTGGCGTTTCTGCTGCGGCTGCGGCGCTGGCTCGCGCAGGCGATGCGGGGGTTGCGGCAGAGGCAGTACCTGCTGCGGCGGGCGAAGCCGGGCTGGCGGGTTGGGCTGCTTGCGCCGGGCGCGGACTTGCCGGGCGGGCGCTGGCAGTAGCAGCTGGCGAGGCCGACGCCGAAGGCCTTGCTCGCGGCGACGCGCTTGCAGCAGGCGCGGCACTGGCTTCTGCCGGGCGTGCAGTCGGCGTGGCGATGACCACCGGATTGTCAGGATCGACCGGCCCCTGCGGCCGCGCGCGCGGCGTGGCCGAATTGGTGGGCAAATGGTAGTCGCTGACCGAGGGCAGGGAATCCTGCGCCGCTGCGGGAACGGCAACCCCCGCCCCCAATCCGGCCAAGCTCGCGAGGACAAGCGCCAGCGCCGACGCCAATGCTGGAGCCAGTGCCGCTGATGCCCGATCGCCGCTCTTTTGCCCGTGCCGTCTCATCTGTAACCGTTCTGCCGCTTGGCAATGGCGCCTGAATAGCGCGTGAATAGCGCTTGTATTGGGCCAGCACCATACGGTCACTTGTGCGCCGCGCCGGTTGGGGGCAATGCTTATGGCATGAACGACACACCGCCCGGCGCTTCCGCTAAAGCCCCGCTCCATCTCGGTCGCCAAAGCACGCTACCCGCCTCCCCGCAAGAGGCCATGCTCGATTACGTACCCAATCCGAGGGCCGGGGCGCTCTATCTGGTGCGCTTCGCCGCGCCAGAGTTCACTTCGCTATGCCCGGTCACCGGCCAGCCTGACTTCGCCCATCTGGTGATCGACTATGCGCCGGGGGAGAGCATTGTTGAATCGAAGAGCCTGAAGCTGTTTTTGTCGAGCTTCCGCAATCATGCCGGTTTCCACGAGGATGTGACCGTCGGCATCGGCCAGCGGCTGTTTGCCGAGATGCAGCCGAAGTGGCTGCGCATCGGCGGCTACTGGTATCCGCGCGGGGGGATACCGATCGACGTGTTCTGGCAGAGCGGCGCTGCGCCCGAGGGGCTGTGGGTGCCGGATCAGGGGGTCGCAGGGTATCGGGGTAGGGGGTGAGGTCTGGGGATATTTCCCTTTGCAACCGACTTTCTGGAACACTGAGGGATTGATCCTTTATTACAATCCGCTAAGCTGGAACATAGGAGAAACGGACATGTACAGCAGGCCGAGTGTTGTGGATCTCTTCTGCGGTGCAGGCGGACTCAGCCATGGCTTCATGCAAGCGGGTTATGATGTGCTGTTCGGCAGCGATATCGACGTCACCTATGGCCGAACATTCATGGCTTCTCATCCCAACGCCAGTTTTGTTGCCAAGCCGATTCAGGAACTTCAGGTCGATGAAATTCTTGCAGCGGCACGCCTTGCGCCGGGCGAACTGGATGTTTTGGTTGGTGGACCACCGTGCCAGGGTTACAGCGTCTATAATCATGGTCGGGGTGAACATGATCCGCGCGCGGGTCTGTTTAAGGAATATCTTCGGATTGTCAGAGGGTTGCAGCCGAAGTGGCTGGTTATGGAGAATGTCACTGGCCTGACGTCGATCAGCGGCGGCAAGCTCATCGCCCAGATTGTCAGTGAAATCCGGTCAGCGGGTTATGACAATGTGGACTATAAGATTCTCAAGGCTGAGCATTACGGCGTCCCGCAAGAGCGGCGAAGGATAGTTTTCATTGCCAATCGCCTGGGCTTGCCGGTGCGATTTCCCGCTGCCTCTCACGAAGGAGACTCAGCTCCCTTCACAACTGTCTGGGATGCGATTGGCGACCTGCCATCGATATTCGAGCAATGGGAGTTCGAAGATGGCGCGCGCTATGGCACACAGCCGCAGAACGCATATCAGAAACTGATGCGTGGCAATCAGTTGGAAGTTCTGAATCATTGTGGACCGCGCCTCGGCAAGACCAATCTCGAGCGCATCCGGCATATTCCTCAAGGTGGATCGTGGCGGGATATTCCGCTAGAATTGCTTCCTGCGGGTATGAAGAAAGCCAAGCGCAGCGATCACACCAAGCGTTATGGACGCCCAAGGCTGACGGATCTGTCGTGTACGATCCTGACCAAATGCGACATTCATTGGGGAGCCTATGTGCATCCGGTCCAGAATCGGGCCTTCACGGTCAGAGAGGCTGCGCGCCTTCAATCATTCCCCGATAGTTTCGTCTTCTATGGCAGCATGACGGAACAATTCGTCCAGGTCGGCAATGCAGTTCCTCCGCTGCTGGCGAGAGCTGTTGCCTTGTCCATTCTGCATGCCGATCGCAGCACAATCCCGATTGCCGCTTGATGAAAGTAGCGGAAGTCTTTGGTTTTGAGGTCGGTGACCAATCCGCAGAAGCATGGGATGTTCGCGAAGCGCGGCTGTGCCGGTTTCGGAACAGTCCGTGCACGAAATCGAGCAAGACCGATCCACTGGGAATTTGCTCGCTGGCCGATGGTCGCACAGCGGCATCGCTGTGCCCGGTTCGCTTCCTGGAAAATGATCGCATTTTCAGAGATGCTGCTGTGATTGCATTCGGAACTTCGGTCACCATTGGTGTTTTTCCCGAAATCCGCATCCTCGAAATCGCCGCTGGGGAGGATGGTGGAAAATCGAAGAAGATCGGCAAGGTCGATTTTCTGATCGGTAAAATTGAAGCTGATCGAATTACCGATTTTGCGGCTGTCGAGATTCAGGCTGCCTATTTCTCAGGCGGCAGCCTGCGCGAGGTGTTTAAGCATTTCATGGCGCACCGCTCGGTCGAAGGCCTGGATACGAAACGGCGGCCTGACTTCAGATCATGCGCCCAAAAGCGGCTCGTTCCGCAGCTACAATTGAAAATTCCGGTGTTTCGCCGTTGGGGGAAGAAGTTCTTTGTCGTGGTGGACAGCGCCTTTTTTGCTTCGCTTCCGGCGTTTCCCCGGACGACACCGAGTAATAGCGAGCTTACCTGGCTGGCCTATCCAATCGTTAATGATGGTGCTGGTTTTGCGCTTGCCGATCCCGAAATTGTCTATTCTGAGTGGGATGAGGTGCAAAACTCTCTGCGTGAGGGCAAGCCGCCTGAACCGGCTGAAATTGTCAGTGAGCTTCAAGCCAAACTCGATGGCCCGCTAAAAAGGAGGCCGATCATTCTGACGTGCTGAAGCCGCAGCGTCTGATGCCTGTTCCACGCAGAAGTGATTTTCCCCCTCACCCAAACATCATCTTCAGCGTCCCCCCCAGCGGCGCAGGCATGAAGCTGTCGCCGCCGGGCCAGTCGAGGAAGCCGAAGGCCGCGTAAGTACCGCCATCGACGAACAGCGTGGTGCCGGTGACCGTGCGCGAGAGGTCGCAGGCGAGGAAGATTACGCCATCGACTACCTCCTCCACCGTCGGCGCGCGCTTCATCGGCACGTAGATTTTCATCGCCTCGGCCATGGCGTCGGGGCCGCAGGCGGCGAGGCGTTCGAAGTCCTCGGGCGCCAGCGCGGCGTTGGTAGTGCGCGCCGGGCTGGTGTCGCTGGCCAGGCAGTTGACCCGGATCATGTCCTTGCCGAGCTCGACCGCCAGCGCCCGGCTGAAGTTGGTCAGCGCCGCCTAGGCTCCGGCATAGACCGCGAAAGTGGCGGCGCCGCGATGGGCTTCGATGGTGGTGAAATTGATGATCGAGCCGCCTTTCCCGCTCTTGCGCATCAGCGGGATGGCGCGCTGGCAGCTGTCGATGTGGTAGCCGTAGTTGTAGCGGATGTTTTCGGCGTGGGACTGGCGGGTGGTGTGTTCGAACAGCGAACGGGCGACGCCGCCCGGGACATTGACCAGAATGTCGACCCGCTCGAACCCGGCTTCGACCTGGTCCCAGAAGCCATCGAGCGAGGCGGGGTCTATGACGTCGGCGCAAACCGGATAGACCTTGCCGCCGATCGCTTCCGCCTCCGGGCCGATCAGCGCCAGCCCCTCGCGGTCGTTGTCGCAGCAGACGATGGTGACACCTTCCTTCACCAGCCCCAGCGTCACCCCGCGCCCGAGATGCCCAGACGCGCCGCCGACCACCACGGCGATCTTGCTGGCCATGGCCTCATGTGCTTCGAGCAATCCCATTGTCTCTCTCCCGTTCTGTTATGACTGCAGCCGGTCAATAGGGCCGGGCCCTAATAACCAACAACCCTTCATCGGACCGTCCGAGCTGATCGCCGAATGGTTTAACATGCTCGAATACGGAGATGCCGCCGCTGAATCAGGCTACCTATGACCGCGCAGGGGCGGGGCGAAGGCTTTACAAAAAACTTGTATTGCGCGTCATTAACCTTGCGCGCGCTGGTCAAGCGGCGTGACGCTGATATGAATTCGATGATGAACGAAAGCCTGCACAGACTCAGCGAGCGTGAGAAGGAGACGCTGCGGCTACTGCTTGGCGGGCACGACGCTAAGACCATAGCTCGCAGCCTCGAAATATCCATTCACACGGTGAATGAGCGCTTGCGCGAAGCACGCCGCAAAATGGGGGTCACGAGCAGCCGCGAAGCGGCGCGACTGCTGAGCCAGGCTGAACAGCACAGCCCCAATTTTCATGCGGACAAGCAATTTGGGGATGCCAGGCCGGAAATCGGATCGGATAGAGGCCCGCAGCAGTCTGGCAAACGCCGGATCGCTGCTCATCCGTTCACCTGGCTCCTTGGAGGAATAGTTATCATGGCCCTGATTTATGCGGCAATAATATTGTCACAGGCGGTGCAACCAAATAATCAGGCGCAAGTGAAAGCGGCGTCCGCAACGGCCAGCGCGCCAAATGCGGCGCAAGTCGCACTGGCCGGGGACGCGCGCCGTTGGCTGGCCATAATGGACTCCTTTCGCTGGGAGGGCGCAGGTGACTGCGGCGCGATGGGCATCGATGGCCGAGCCCGTGCGCCGCCCATTGGGTACAGTATCCTCGCGGATACTGAAGGGGGTCAAGACTGACGGTCTGCCGAAACGACCGGTAGGCGATTACGCGATCATCCAGTTCCAGACCCGCTTCGCCCTGCCGGCCGACACAATTGAAACCGTGATGCTCGTGCGCGAAAGGACCGGCTGGTTCGTGGCCGGATACACGATCGTGCCCGACGTTAAGCCATAGGTGAATGGGGGCTTTCCCTATTTTTTGCGCTTCGGCTTCGGAGCAGGCAGCGCCGCAGCCGTCGCGCGGACCAACCTGCAAAGCCAGTCCGCATCGTCCCACAGCCCGGCATCGATCAGCATGCTCGGCTTGGCGCCACGATAGGGCGGCGCTTCGGGGGCGTCCGCTGCCAGCAGCTTCCCCGCTGCCGTCGGCTTGATGAACAGCTCGTCGTTGCACACAAGCCCGACTGTCTTGCCATCCACCCACACACCATATTCGCCGAACATCTTGCGGATGGACAAGCCTTCCACGCCGGCAAGCTGGTCCTGCAAAAACGCGACAGTCTGATCTTGCGTTGGCATTGCGGGCCTTCCATTGCTGAATTTTCGCCGTCACCCTATCAGCGCATCGTGCCGTGTCACGCACCTGTCTCTCTACGTGAGCCAAAAACGAAAAGGGCGGCCCAATCGGACCGCCCCTTCGTATTCCAGTTCCGCAAGCCGATCAGCGCGAGTAGAACTCGACCACCAGATTGGGCTCCATCCGCACCGGATAGGGCACTTCATCCAGCGTCGGCACGCGCACGAAGGTCGCCTTTTCGGTGCCGTCGGGCGCGACATAGTCGGGAATTTCACGCTCTGCCAGGCCTTGCGCTTCGGCGACCAGGGCCATATCCTTGGCCTTGTTGCCCAGGCTGATGATGTCGCCCGGGAACACCCGGCGGCTAGCGATGTTGCACTTGACGCCGTTGACGCGAATGTGGCCGTGCGAAACGATCTGGCGCGCGGAGAAGATCGTCGGGGCGAATTTGCAGCGATAGACCACCATATCGAGCCGCTGTTCGAGCAGGCCGATCAGATTCTGGCCGGTATCGCCCTTCATCTGGGCGGCTTCCTGATAGGTGCGCTTGAACTGCTTTTCGGTGACTTCGCCGTAATAGCCCTTGAGCTTCTGCTTGGCGCGCAGCTGGATGCCGTAGTCGGAAACCTTGCTCTTGCGGCGCTGGCCATGCTGGCCGGGGCCATAGGCGCGGCGGTTGACCGAGCTCTTGGGACGGCCCCAGATATTCTCGCCCATCCGGCGATCGAGCTTATACTTCGATGCATTGCGCTTCGACATGGCGCGTCAGTCCTTCAAATTTGCGTGCTTGGCATTGTGCCAATGCTTCTGGCCCGGAACCGCACCACCTGACCAATTATCAGATGCGACCGCTGCTTCACCGGAGTGCAGGGTCAATTGCGAAGGCGGGCGCTTAGCTGCGCGAGGCGCGAAGGTCAACCTTCATCGGGGCCAATCTGATCAGGTCGGCGCCGCAAGGCGGAGAGCACCCCGCGAAAGGTGCGCAGCTCAAGGTGGTTCCAGCCGGGCTTGGTCAGCAGGCTGCGCAAGGTCAGCCGGGTCGCGTCGGCGCGGCTGTTGGGGAAATAATAGCCCCGCGGCTCCAGCATCGCATTAAGCTGCGCGATCATGCCTTCCAGCTCTGCCTGCGGGGCAGGGGGAAGCAGCTCTTCTGCCGTGGGCTGGGCCAGCCCGACGTGCTTCGACCACTCATAGGCGCACAGGATCACTGCCTGGGCGAGATTGAGCGAGGCGAACTCCGGGTTGATCGGCACTGTGATGATCGCGCGGGCGAGCGCCACGTCCTCGGATTCGAGCCCGGAGCGTTCGGGGCCGAAGACGATTGCCGAGCGGCCCGGCCCTTGATGGATCGCCACTGCTGCCTGTTCAGGCGTCACCACAGGCTTGGTAACCCCCCGCTTGCGAACTGTCGTGGCATAGACATGGGCGCAATCGGCGACGGCTTCGGCGAGAGTTTCAAACACTTGTGCGTGCTGCAGCACGACATTGGCCCCGGCTGCCGCAGGCCCCGCCGATGGATTGGGCCAGCCATCGCGCGGCGCGACCAGGCGGATCTCGGTCAGCCCGAAATTGAGCATGGCACGCGCCGCCTTGCCGATATTCTCGCCGAGCTGGGGGCGGACGAGGACAATGACCGGCTGGCTTTCCCGGGGCACCGGGACCCCAGCTGTCGCGTCCACCTTGCCGTCCAGCCGCGAGACCGGTGCCCGGGTCGCCAATTGCAGCGCCAGCCCCGCGTCCCCGGCAATCAGCGCCTCGCGCTTGGCGCGCGACCAGCCCTTGAGGCGACGCTCGGCGGCGAAGGCACTGTCCCGGTCAGCGAATGGCGCGGACCAGGCCAGTTCGACCGGCAGGCGCTTTGCCGTATATTCGTCGCGCGTGCCCTCGCGGTGCTGCGCCAGATCGCGTTCGAGATCGTCGGTGTGGCCGACATAGTATGAGTTGTCGTTGCAGCGGAGCATGTAGGCCAGGAATGGCGGAGGGCTGGGTGGACAGTCTGGGTGTGATTCTAATACCAACTCCCCCCCAACCGTTCGTCCCGAGCGAAGTCGAGGGATCCGGCCGAGCGAAGCCGAGGCCCTCTCCCTAGGAGGTATGGCAAAATAGGAGAGCTTTTCCCAATCTCGCGCAATCAGGGCTTCCTTCTTGGCGCGTGACCAGTTTTTTATCCTGCGTTCATTCTCAAGCGCCTCAATGCGGGTCTGGTATTCATCGAGCCAGACCAGTTCGACTGGCCTCAGATCATGGGTGTAGCCAAAATACGTGCCGTCGTGATGCTGCGCGATCCGGCGCTCGATGTCATCCGTGTGGCCGGTGTAGTAGCTGCCGTCGGCGCAGCGTAGTATGTAGGTCCAGAAGGCCATGGGTGCGCCTGGTCAGGCCTCGGCTTCGCTCGGCCAAATCCCTCGACTTCGCTCGGGACGAACGGGGAGGGGTTGGGGGAGCGGGGAAGGGTGTGGCAGGATTTTCAATTCCCGCCCACATCCCGCACCGTCGAAGCAAATTCCTCGAAATCCTTCGCCTCGCCAAAATCGCGATAGACGCTGGCGAAGCGGATATAGGCGACGCTGTCCAGCTGCCGCAGCCCATCCATCACCATCTCGCCGATCACTTTCGTCGATACTTCGCTCTCGCCCAAAGTCTCGATCTGGCGCTGGATGCCGGAGACCAGCTGGTCGAGCCGCTCCTGCAAAATTCCGCGCTTGCGGCAGGCCAGCGACACCGATTGCTCGATCTTGCCCCGGTCGAAAGTCTCGCGGCCCTCATTGCTCTTGATCACGACGATATCGCGCAATTGCACGCGCTCGAAGGTGGTAAACCGCGCCCCGCAGCTTTCGCACTGGCGGCGGCGGCGGATCGCGGTGTTGTCTTCGGTGGGGCGCGAGTCCTTTACCTGACTGTCGTCATGCGCGCAGAACGGGCATCTCATTCAGAACGGCCTCCGCCTTTGGGCAAGCTCTACAGCCCCGGATAGATCGGGAAGCGGGCGCAGAGTTCCTCGACCCGGGTACGCACGCTGGCTTCGATCTGCGCGTCGCCCTCCTCGCCGTTCTTGCGCAGGCCTTCGACCACTTCGGCGATCAAGCCGCCGATTGCGCGGAATTCGGCCGGGCCAAAGCCGCGCGTGGTGCCCGCCGGAGTGCCGAGGCGGATGCCTGAGGTGACGAAGGGCTTCTCCGGATCGTTGGGAATCGCGTTCTTGTTACACGTGATCGAAGCGCGATCGAGCGCCTTTTCGGCATGCTTGCCCTTCGCCTGTTTGGGCCGCAAATCGACCAGCATCAGATGGTTGTCGGTGCCGCCCGAGACAATATCGAGACCCTGTTCCTGCAAGCTGGCGGCAAGCACCTTGGCGTTCTCGGCCACGGCGCGGGCATAGGCCTTGAACTCGGGCTTGAGCGCCTCGCCGAAGGCGACGGCCTTGGCGGCGATGATGTGCATCAGCGGGCCGCCCTGAAGGCCGGGGAAAATCGCGCTGTTGAGCTTCTTGGCCATGGCCTCGTCGTTGGAGAGGATGATGCCCGAGCGCGGACCGCGTAGCGATTTATGCGTGGTTGTCGTCGTGACATGGGCATGCGGCACCGGCGAGGGGTGGACGCCGCCCGCGACCAGCCCGGAGAAGTGCGACATGTCCGCCAGCAGATATGCGCCCACCTCGTCGGCAATCTCGCGGAAGCGCTTGAAATCCCAGTGGCGCGAATAGGCGGTGGCGCCGCAGATGATCAGCTTGGGCTTGTTCTCACGCGCAATCCGGGCAACCTCGTCCATGTCGATCAGATGGTCGTCGGGCCGCACGGTATAGGCGACCGGATTGAACCACTTGCCGCTCATATTGACCGGCGATCCGTGGGTGAGATGGCCGCCCGCGTTGAGGTCGAGCCCCATGAAAGTGTCGCCCGGCTGCAACAGCGCGAGGAACACCGCCTGGTTCATCTGGCTGCCCGAATTGGGCTGCACATTGGCGAAGTTGCAGCCGAACAGCTGCTTCGCCCGCTCGATCGCCAAAGTCTCGATCTCATCGACATATTCGCAGCCGCCATAATAGCGCTTGCCCGGATAGCCCTCGGCATATTTGTTGGTCAGCACCGATCCGGCTGCCTCCAGCACTGCCTTCGAGCAGATGTTTTCGCTGGCAATCAGCTCGATCTTGTCACGCTGGCGGGTCAGTTCCTTGCCGATCCAGCCTGCGATCTCCGGGTCGGTCTCGGCGAGGCTGCCCGTGAAGAAGCCCTTGGGCGTGACGGCTGCCAATGTCTTTTGGGGGAGGGTTTCGGCGCTGCTGCTCATGCTTCTTCTCGGCTGAAGGGAGGGTTGGAGAGTTTCTCGACGCGGCGGATGTGGCGGTCTCCGCCGAATGGCGTGGCGAGGAAGGCCTCGAGGCAGGCCTTGGCCATGTCCGAGCCGGTCAGCCGCGCGCCCATGGCGATGATGTTGGCATCGTTGTGTTCGCGCGACAGCTTCGCTGAGAGCGGCTCGGAAACGAGGGCACAGCGCACCGCCGGGTTGCGATTGACCGCGATAGAAATGCCGATACCTGAGCCGCACAGTGCAACGCCGCGTTCGGCCTTACCGGCTGCAACATGGGCGGCGAGCTTGTAGCCATAGTCAGGGTAATCGACCGAAGCCTCGCTGTCCGGGCCAAGGTCGGCGACCTCATGCCCCTGCTCGGCCAGCCAGCGCGCCAGCTCGCCCTTGAGGGCAAAGGCGGCGTGGTCGGAGGCTATTGCTATCTTCATGGGGCAATACGCATGGCGGCTTGGCTAACTCTAGGGGGTGAGTCGGAATTGCGCCCCCATAGGCGGTGGGGGCGATTGAAGCCACCGCAAAACGGGGCGATCCACAGGTCTGCACCTTACTGCCCCTATCAGATTGCCAATGCCGCCAAGGCTTGGGCCACGCGAATGATCTCGATGCCTTCGTGCTGCTTCAACACGAGCAGATCGTCGTCGCCTGTCACAATGAAGTCGGCGCGGGCAGCGATGGCGCAGGCAATGACCTTGTCGTCGTCTGGGTCTCGCGAGACAGGTGTCGCGGACTTTGGCTTCACGAGCGTAGTTACCAACCGATACCTGGCAAGGAGACCGGATGGAAGCAGGTCTAATCTTTCGAGTGCGGAGGTGAGTTTTGGCTTGGTCAGAGTACTTTCAAGCTCGGCAATCATCGCCCGACTTGTAAACAGCTGTACCTGCTCAGCGCCTGCCAATTCAATGAGTCGCGCAGGCCGACCGCCCCAAAGGAATGCGGAAACGATAACGTTTGTGTCGAGAACGGCCCGGACAGAACGAACCGGGGTCAAGACCGCTTTGCGCGCCGTTCGTTCCGAACCTCGTCGACTATCTGCTGAATTTCGCGCATCGACATCGGCTTGCTGCCAGCTGCCGCAGCCCGGTTTCCAGCCGCAACGAGTTCTGCTGCTGCCTGCCGTTTGATCTCGGCACGAATCATTCGCGTCAATTCACGAGGCGCAAGCAGCCCTGCCGCGTCGGCCTGTTCGGCAAGCCTTTTCGGCAGGTTCAGCTTGAGATCAATCGATGTCATAGGCGGTATTCTATCGCGCCAATACGGAAAATTCCAGCCCCCTCACTGATCCAGAAAACTCCGCATCTTCCTTGACCGGCTCGGATGCTTCAGCTTCCGCAGCGCCTTGGCCTCGATCTGCCTGATCCGCTCTCTCGTCACCGAGAACTGCTGCCCGACTTCCTCAAGGGTATGATCGGTATTCATGCCGATGCCGAAGCGCATGCGCAGCACGCGTTCCTCGCGCGGGGTGAGGCTGGCCAGCACCCGCGTCACGGTTTCCTTGAGGTTGGCCTGAATTGCCGCATCGACCGGGATCACCGCATTCTTGTCCTCGATGAAATCGCCGAGGTGCGAATCTTCCTCGTCGCCGATCGGGGTTTCGAGGGAGATCGGCTCCTTGGCGATCTTCATCACCTTGCGGACTTTTTCGAGCGGCATCGACAGGCGCTCGGCCATTTCCTCCGGCGTCGGCTCGCGGCCTTGCTCGTGGAGGAACTGGCGGCTGGTGCGCACCAGCTTGTTGATCGTCTCGATCATGTGGACCGGGATGCGGATCGTGCGCGCCTGATCGGCGATGCTGCGGGTGATCGCCTGGCGAATCCACCAGGTGGCGTAGGTGCTGAATTTGTAGCCGCGGCGGTATTCGAACTTGTCGACCGCCTTCATCAGCCCGATGTTGCCTTCCTGGATCAGGTCGAGAAATTGCAGCCCCCGGTTGGTGTATTTCTTGGCGATGGAGATCACCAGGCGCAGATTGGCCTCGACCATTTCCTTCTTGGCGATGCGCGCCTCGCGCTCGCCCTTTTGCACCATATTGACGATGCGGCGGAATTCGGGGAGCGACATGCCGGTGGCGGCGGCAATATCGGCAATCTCGGCGCGGATGCGCTCGACCGGATCGGCCTCCTGTTCGGCGAAGGCGGCCCACTTCTTGTCCTTGGCCGCCTGTCCGGCCAGCCAGGCATCGTCGAGTTCATTGCCGACATAGCTGTCGAGGAAGTCCTTGCGGTTGACCTTGTGGCGCTCGGCCAGCCGCAGCATCTGGCCACCCAGCGCGGTCAGCCGCCGGTTGAAGGCATAGAGATTGTCGACCAGATATTCGATCTTGGTCGCATGAAACTGCACGCTTTCGACCTGCGCGGTGAGGTCCTCGCGCAGCTGCTGATACGTCTTTTCCTTGGCATTCGGGAAATCGTTGCCCAGGCTCATGAATTCGAGGCGGGTGGCCTGGAGCTTCTCGAACTTCTTGAAAAGTAGCGTAATATTGGCGAACTTCTCCAGCGCTTCGGGCTTGAGCTGGGCTTCCATCTGGGCGAGGCTGAGGGTGTTATCTTCTTCCTCCTCCTCGACCGGGCGCATGCGCCGCTCAATCTGGTCGTCGTCTTCGTCCTCGTTTTTTACATCTTCGACTTCCTCGACATCCTCCTCTTCCTTGTAGGAGGGGCCGGCGACCTTCTCGCTGATCTCGCCATCGACTTCTTCCTCGGCGTCGTCGGCCATGGCCTCGGGCGCGGGTTCTTTCGACAGCATCGCGTCGAGATCGAGGATCTCGCGCAGCTGCATTTCTTCGTTGTTGAGCGCCTGGGACCACTGGATGATGGCGTGGAAGGTGATCGGGCTTTCGCATAGCCCGAGAATCATCGTGTCGCGCCCGGCCTCGATGCGCTTGGCGATGGCAATCTCGCCCTCGCGGCTGAGCAGCTCGACCGCGCCCATCTCGCGCAGATACATCCGTACCGGATCGTCGGTGCGCTCGAGGGCTTCCTTCTTCTTTTCCAGCGCCGGCTTTTCCGACATGCCGTCGGCCTCGTCGATCTCGTCGACTTCCTTTTCCTCGGGATCGACCGCATCCTCGTCGCTTTCGACGATATTGACGCCCATTTCCGAGATCGCCGACATGATGTCCTCGATCTGCTCGGACGACATCTGGTCCTGCGGCAGCGCCTCATTGAGCTCGTCGACAGTGATCACCCCGCGCCGTTTGGCGCGCGCGATCAGCTTCTTGATCGAGGCCTCGTTGAGGTCGATCAGCGGAGCCTCCGAGCCATCGGCGCGGTCCTCGGTCATGTCTTCGTTCGGTTCGATGTCCATCAATTCCGCCGTTTTCTTGTGGGGGCAGGGAAAGCCGGATTATACCGATTGGCGCGTCCTGTGCACGAAGGGCGCGCAGATTTCCAGCTTTCTCTACCGCATATTATGTGTTGCTTCGTCAGCTTCAAGCCACTGCGAGTCGCATCAGTTCCATTTCCAGTTCCATGGCGCGCTTTAGGAGCCGCTGCTGTTCCGCCCAATCGTGGTCGTTCAAATCGAGTTCTAACCGAGCAGTAGCATTGCGGAGGGCAATCCTAACCTGTGGCAAACCTCCATAAAGCTTCATTGCTTTAGCTAGTCCCAGTTTTGCACTCGCTTCATCCGCAGGAGGCCAAACAAATGGGAATCTTAAATCATCCCATTGGTCACTCGTCGGCACGGTCAAACCTTGTTCCGCCAATATGGCTACAAGTCGTCCTCGATCAAGGTGCGGATTTTGGTCGTAGGCATCTGCAATTGCCAAAAGCCGCTGCTCAACGTCATCGACCAAGAAGATTGTTTCCATGTGGTCTGCAAGAAGTTTGGGCCATTCCAAAAATCCAGCAGCAATTGCAGCTCCCAATCGTTGGTGGAGGTAGCGTTCGCGCGCAGTCCAAGCGGCATGCTTGGCAACTAATTCACGGCTCGCAGGTCCCGCGCTTGGCAAATTTTGCCCGAACGTTCGTCCACTACCTGCGCGACCTGCCGAGCGAATGTCTCTGACCTTATGACCATGCGCCGACCAATCTCGCCGGGGAAAAGCATAGGCGGAAAAGCGATCATTCAATTCGCGGCGATAAAGCGACTGGATGTCGCGGTCAGCAATGGTCTTGACATGATCCAGGAGCCTGGCTTTGAGGCCTGCCTTGTCCTCTGGAGTGACTAATTGCGTAGCGTCGCGCTCATGCTCCCACAGCGTGTCGAGCAGACTGCGGGCTTCGGACAGCACCCGCTCCATCGCCGAGGCCCCGTCGCGCCTGACCAGATCGTCGGGGTCCATCCCCGCAGGCAGCCGCACAATTTTCAGCGAATGGGCCGGTCGCAGTAGCGGCAGCGCGCGCACCACCGCCCGCATCGCCGCGCGCTGGCCGGCGGCGTCGCCGTCGAAACACAGGATCGGGGTTTCGACCAGCCGCCACAGCATCTCGATCTGCCGCTCGGTCAACGCTGTGCCGAGCGGGGCGACAGCATCGCCGATCCCCGCCGCCGCCAGCGCGATGACGTCCATATAGCCTTCGACGACAATCAGCCGCCCCGACTGGCGCGAGACCGGCCCGGCGCGGTGCAGGTTGTAGAGCGTGCGCCCTTTGTCGAACAGCGGGGTGTCGGGCGAGTTGAGGTATTTCGGAGCATCGGTCTTGGCGGCATCGAGGATGCGGCCCCCGAACGCAATCACCCGCCCACGCGCATCTTCGATGGGGAGCATCAAGCGGGAGCGGAAACGGTCGTAGGGCTCCTTTTCATCGACCGCGATGCGCAGACCCGCTTCAATTAATTTGTCTTCGGGAAACTGGCTCAGCGCCGCTTTCAGTACTTGCCGACCCTCGGGCGCATAGCCGAAGCCGAAACGTGCCACTGTATGCGCGTCAAACCCTCGTGTGGTGAGGTAGGCCCGCGCTAGGTGCCCTTGTGTGCCGTTGAGTGCCTCTGTGAAAAAGGCCTGCGCGGCGGCCATGACATCGTGCAAACCGTCGCGTTGCTCCGCCACTTGCGCCGCGTGCGGATCGGGGGCGGGGACTTCCATTCCCGCCTCGGAGGCCAGCTCCTTGACCGCATCCATGAAGCTCAGTCCGCGCTGGTCGGTCATCCAGCGGATCGCATCGCCGTGCGCGCCGCAGCCGAAGCAGTGGTAGAAGCCCTTGATATCGTTGACCGTGAAGCTGGGCGACTTCTCGTTGTGAAACGGGCAGCAGGCCTTGAACTCATGCCCGGCCTTGGTCAGCCGCGTGGTGCGCGCAATCACGGCGGAAAGCGTTATCCGCGCGCGCAGTTCGTCCAGCCATTGGGGGGAGAGGCTCATGGATGCGGTCTAGCCTGCTTTTGCCAAAGACTCCCCTCCCGCTTGCGGGAAGGGTTGGGGGAGGGCATGTTATCTAACGCCAGCCCAATAGCGAAAACCACGCCCTCGACGTTGTCCATCACATCATTGTTCCAGAACCGGATCACTTTGTAACCCTGTGCATTGAGGAAGCGGGTTCGCCGCTCGTCGTATTCCACATCTATGGCATGTTGTCCGCCATCGAGTTCGATCACCATCATCTTGCCGCGCGATACGAAGTCGCAGATGAAACTGCCAATCGGGAATTGTCGATTAAATCGCACGCCCCGCAATTTCTTCGCGTTCAGATAGGGCCAGAGCTTTAGTTCGGCTGAGGTGGGGTTGTTCCGCAATTCCCGCGCGCGAAGTGTCGGTCTGGAATAGCCCTTGTCGTTTTCTCTGAACCACTCGTCGTCCAAATTTGCGAACTCCGCTTAACAGGCCCTCCCCCAACCCCTCCCGCATACGGGAGGGGAGTTTAGGCAAGTGCCGCCTTCACCAACCCGCTCGCCTTGCTCATATCCAGCTCGCTGCCATGCCGCGCCTTCAACTCCGCCATCACCCTGCCCATATCCTTCACCGAAGAGGCCCCCAGTTCCGCTTTGATCGCCGCGATCGCCGCAATGGTCTCCGCCTCGCCCATTTGCGACGGCATGAACTCCTCGATCACCGCCAGCTCGGCCTTCTCCGCATCCGCCAGTTCCTGCCGGTCGCCCTGTTCATAGAGCACAATCGATTCGCGGCGCTGCTTGGCCATCTTTTGCAGCACTTCGACCACCAGCGTGTCGTCCTCAGGCTGCTGCGACGCCGTCCTTAGTTCGATGTCGCGGTCCTTCAGCTTGGCGAGGATCAGGCGCACTGCCCCCAGCCGGGGCTTGTCGCCAGCTTTCATCGACGCCACTTGCGCCGCCTTGATCGAGTCGCGGATCATATGCATGTGTTTCCTGTGGATTGCCGCCGAAAGCGGCCCAAGTCGGCCTTCCTAGCTGGATTTTCGCAGCTTTCCTAGGTTGACGCTGACAGGACAGGGGTATAGCGGCCATCCCTTAGCACCATCGCCAGAACCCAGCTATCGGAGCGCCACCCATGGCCGACCCCGCCTCTTCGCACGCGTCCCCTCCAAAGGGCGCGACGGGCGTATTGGTGCTGGCCGATGGCACGGCAATCTGGGGCCGGGGCTTTGGTGCGGTGGGCAGCGCGGTCGGCGAGGTTTGCTTCAATACCGCGATGACCGGCTATCAGGAAGTGATGACCGATCCCTCCTACGCCGCGCAGATCGTCACCTTCACTTTCCCGCATATCGGCAATGTCGGGGTGAATGACGAGGATGTCGAGGCGCACGTCGATGGCGCGGTGGGCTGCGTGGTGCGCGAGGATGTCACCGTGCCGTCGAATTTCCGCGCGAGGGGTGAGTTTGGTGCCTGGTTGGCTGCCCAAGGCAAGATCGGGCTGGCGGGGGTGGACACCCGCGCGCTGACCCGCCGCATCCGCACCGGCGGCGCGCCCAATGCGGTAATCGCCCATGATCCGAAGGGCAAATTCGACATTGCGGCGCTGGTCAAGCGGGCGCGGGATTGGCCGGGGCTGGAGGGGATGGATCTGGCGCGGGTGGTCAGTCGCACGGGAACCGAGAATTGGGAAGGCGGCGTCTGGTCTCTGGGCAAGGGCTATGCCCGCTCGCCCCGCGATGCGAGGCCGCATGTCGTCGCGATGGATTTCGGCGCGAAGGACAATATCTTCCGATCTTTGGTGAAAGCCGGGGCGCGGGTGACAGCGGTCCCGGCCCAGACTTCGCTGGAGGCGATCCTCGCGCTGGAGCCGGCGGGGGTGTTCCTGTCGAACGGCCCCGGCGACCCGGCGGCGACCGGAGCCTATGCCGTGCCGGTGATCCAGGGCCTGCTGGAGCGCGACATGCCGATCTTCGGCATCTGCCTCGGCCACCAGATGCTGGGGCTGGCAGCGGGGGCCTCGACGGTGAAGATGCACCAGGGGCACCGCGGGGCGAACCATCCGGTCAAGAGGCTGGATGACGGGGTGGTCGAGATTACGAGCATGAACCACGGCTTTGCGGTGGATAATGCTTCTTTGCCCGAGGGGGTGGAGGAGACGCATGTCTCGCTGTTCGACGGTTCGAATTGCGGGATCGCGGTGAAGGGGAAGAAGGCGTTCGGGGTGCAGTATCATCCGGAGGCGAGCCCGGGGCCGCAGGATTCGTTTTATTTGTTTGAGCGGTTTTTGGGGATGTTGGGGTCACTCAATGGATGACGATTTCAACTTCTTTGTCGATAGCCTGATACTCTCTGCTGCGGACAAGCAGACGGGTGCGAGCATAATTCGACTGGATTTTATAACGCTCTGCAATGAAGTTTCTCCAAACCACGCGCTCACCTGGCAGGCAATGGCAATCGAGAGAATTCGAAAACTTGGCCTTGGAAAGCTAACGTCAGATTCTCAGGTGCCTGGCGGAACGAGCTACAAAATCAACGCTACGGGGATTGCCCATGCTGCCATCGTAAGAAAAAGTCGTCGAAAGCCCTCTTGCTTTGAGCGCATTCGCGCTTTGCCGGTGGGAAAGGGAATCTGGGAAATCGCAAAACTTGTAATTGCAGCGCTGTTGGGCGCCCTCGCAAAAACATATTTGGACAGCTGAATGCCCAACCCCGCCATCTCCCCAATCCACACCCTCTCTTCCCCCCTCCCCGGCGGGGAGGGACAGCGAGACTTGGCAGCTTGCTGCCTAGTCGCAGCGGGGTGGGGGCTCTACGCCAGCCTCGACGCGAGGCCTGGCGGCCTCGCTCCCCCACCCCCAGCCCCTCCCCGCCGGGGAGGGGAGTCAGTAAGAGGCAATCCTCCCCGCCGGGGAGGGGGGCGAGTGGGTTTAGTTTTCGAACCAGCTATCTCGGTTGCGGGCTATGGCGAGGTGCTGAGCGATGACCGTCAACATGCCGTCGGTGTTGCTGAGGACATCGTTGTTCCAGAAGCGGATAACATGGTAACCGTGGGCCTCGATTTCGCGCGTTCGATCAATGTCGGCTTCGCTTTCCGCATGTTGCCCGCCGTCGACTTCGATGACCAATTTGGCTCTGCGGCAGGCGATGTCGGCGATATAGTTGCCAATCGGAAATTCACGGGTGAACTGGACGCCCATCTGCTTGGCACGCAGATGCGACCACAGGCGCTTTTCCGCTTCGGTCGGATTGCGGCGGCGTTTTTGCGCCAGGATCGTGAGGCGTTTTCTAACCACGATTGCAACTCCTATCTTCCCCCCTCCCCATTGGGGAGGGGCTGGGGGAGGGGGTTCTACGTCACGATAGGGCGGTCCACCCCCACCCAACCCTCCCCCTCAAGGGTGAGGGCTTTAAGAACAGGATTTTCGGAGACTTTGCAATGAACCTCCCCCCCCTCCAGGCCCACGTCTTCGCTTACTTCCTGAGCCACGGCGCGCGCGATTTTTCCATGGTGGGGCGTTGGTGGCCGCATGCGGAGCTGGCGCTGGTGATGGCCGACAAAATGCGTATCGCCGTGCGCCCCTTCGGCAAGGCGGCGCAGGATGCGGCGGGGCCGGTCGCCGAGGCGCTGTCTGAGCATATGCTCGCCTGCGGTGGTTTTTCGACCAAGCCGCAGAAGTTCGGGGGGACCATGCACCAGTTCCAACCCGAGGCGTTTCGCGCGGCGCTTGATGCGATTGAGGCCGCCGATCCGGTCTTGAAACTGGCCGCAGCGGGCGGGGCGGACTTCTGGGCAACCTCATTCACGGAACTGACCAACTAATGCCCAAACGCACAGACATCTCCTCGATCCTCGTCATCGGCGCTGGCCCGATCATCATCGGCCAGGCCTGCGAGTTCGATTATTCGGGAACGCAAGCGATCAAGGCGCTGCGCGAGGAGGGCTATCGCGTCGTGCTGGTCAACTCCAACCCGGCAACGATCATGACCGACCCGGACATGGCGGACGCCACCTATATCGAGCCGATCACGCCGGAGTTCGTCGCCAAGATCATCGAGAAGGAGCGCCCGGACGCGGTGCTGCCGACGATGGGCGGGCAGACCGCACTGAACACCGCGCTGGCCCTGTTCAACGACGGCACGCTGGCGAAATACGGCTGCATCATGATCGGGGCCGATGCCGAGGCGATCGACAAGGCCGAAGACCGGATGAAATTCCGCGACGCCATGGACAAGATCGGGCTCGAATCGGCGCGTTCGGGCATTGCCCATACGGTGGACGAGGCCTTCGCGGTGCTGGAGCGCACCGGCCTGCCGTCAATCATCCGCCCGAGCTTTACCCTGGGCGGCACCGGCGGCGGCGTCGCCTATAACAAGGCGGAGTTCGAGATGATCGTCCGCTCCGGCCTCGATGCCTCGCCGACCAATGAAGTGCTGATCGAGGAGTCTCTGCTCGGCTGGAAAGAGTTCGAGATGGAAGTTGTGCGCGACCGCCACGACAACTGCATCATCATCTGCTCGATCGAGAATGTCGATCCGATGGGGGTCCACACCGGCGATTCGATCACCGTCGCCCCGGCGCTGACGCTGACCGACAAGGAATACCAGATCATGCGCAACGCCAGCATTGCCGTGCTGCGCGAGATCGGGGTGGAAACCGGCGGTTCCAACGTCCAGTTTGCGGTCAATCCCAAGGATGGGCGGCTGATCGTCATCGAGATGAACCCGCGCGTCTCGCGCTCCTCGGCGCTGGCTTCCAAGGCGACCGGCTTTCCCATCGCCCGGGTCGCGGCGAAGCTGGCAGTGGGTTACACGCTCGACGAGGTCACCAACGAGATCACCGGGGCAACTCCGGCCAGCTTCGAGCCGACTATCGATTACGTCGTCACCAAGATCCCGCGTTTTGCCTTCGAGAAGTTCAAGGGCGCCGAGCCTCTGCTGTCCACCGCGATGAAGTCGGTCGGCGAAGTCATGGCGATTGGCCGCAATTTCAAGGAGAGCCTGCAAAAGGCCTTGCGCGGACTGGAGACCGGGCTCGACGGGTTCAACCGTATGGTCGCGCTGGAAGGGGCGAGCCGCGACGAGATCACTGCCGCCCTGTCGCGCCAGACGCCCGATAGGCTGCTGGTCGTCGGCCAGGCCTTCCGCGAGGGGTTCAGCGTCGAGGATATTCACGCCGTCACCCATTACGATCCGTGGTTCCTGCGCCATATCGCAGAGATCATTGCCGAGGAGGCGAAGATCAGCGCCGATGGCCTGCCGGGCGATGCTCGGGGGCTCAGGCGGCTGAAGGCCATGGGCTTTTCCGACAAGCGGCTGGCGACGCTGGCGGTGCGTTCGGTCGGGGTGGCCGGCGGCATGGGCGAAACCCAGGCGCGGCGCTCGGGACTGCTGCACGATGCGCTCAAAGCCATGGCCGGGGCGACCAGCGAGGAGGAGGTGCGTGCGCTGCGCCACCGGCTGGGCGTCTACCCGGTGTTCAAGCGCATCGACAGCTGCGCCGCCGAGTTCGAGGCGGTGACGCCCTATATGTATTCGACCTATGAGGCACCGAGTTTTGGCGAACCGGAATGCGAGGCCGTGCCGTCCGACCGCAAGAAGGTCGTCATCCTTGGCGGCGGGCCGAACCGCATCGGTCAGGGTATCGAATTCGACTATTGCTGCGTTCATGCCTGCTTTGCACTGGCGGAAGCTGGCTATGAGACAATTATGATCAACTGCAATCCGGAAACGGTGAGCACTGACTACGACACCTCCGACCGGCTCTATTTCGAGCCGCTGACCGGCGAGGATGTGCTGGAGATCCTGCGGGTCGAACAGCGCAGCGGCGAGCTGCTCGGCGTCATTGTCCAGTTCGGCGGGCAGACACCGCTCAATCTGGCGCAGACCCTGGATGATGCGGGGATCCCGATCCTTGGCACCTCGCCCGATGCCATCGATCTTGCCGAAGACCGCGAGCGCTTTTCCGCGCTGGTGGAAAAGCTCGGTCTCAAACAGCCCGAGAACGGCATAGCCCGCAGCCGCGACGAGGCGGTCGCGGTGGCCTCCCATATCGGCTATCCGGTGCTGATCCGGCCCTCCTATGTGCTGGGCGGACGGGCGATGGAGATCGTCGACAGCGAGGCGCAGCTCGACGACTATATCGCCACCGCCGTGCAGGTTTCCGGCGACAGCCCGGTGCTGATCGACCGCTATCTGCGCGATGCCATCGAATGCGATGTCGATGCCTTGTGCGACGGCGAGCAGGTCGTGGTCGCGGGCGTCATGCAGCATATCGAGGAAGCCGGCATCCATTCGGGCGACAGTGCCTGCACCTTGCCGCCCTACAGCCTTTCCGCCGATGTCATCGCCGAGATGGAGCGTCAGACCGAATTGCTGGCCAAGGCGCTGGGCGTGCGCGGGCTGATGAATATCCAGTTCGCGGTGAAGGGCACCGACGTCTATCTCATCGAGGTCAATCCCCGCGCCAGCCGCACCGTGCCCTTCGTCGCCAAGGCGATTGGCCAGCCGGTCGCCAAAATCGCCGCGCGGGTGATGGCGGGGGAGAAGCTTTCCAGCTTCCCGCCATTCAAGCGTGAGCTGTCCTATATGGCGGTGAAGGAAGCGGTATTCCCGTTTGCCCGCTTTCCAGGCGTCGATCCGGTACTCTCGCCCGAGATGAAGTCGACCGGCGAAGTCATGGGGATCGATAGCGATTTTGCCAGAGCCTTCGCCAAGTCGCAAATTGGCGCTGGGACCAATTTACCCGATGGCGGGGTTGCTTTTGTTTCGGTCAAGGACAGCGACAAATCCGTAATCCTGCCGGCAGTCAAGCAGCTGATCGATCTGGGTTTCACGGTCATCGCCACCGGCGGCACCCAGAAATATCTCGCCGATGCCGGTCTGCCGGTCGAACGGGCCAACAAGGTCGCCGAAGGCCGCCCGCATATTGTCGACCGCATCGTCGATGGCGGCGTGGCGCTGATCTTCAACACCACCGAGGGCTGGCAGAGCCACAAGGATTCCGCTTCGATCCGGGCTTCCGCGCTCAAGGCCAAGGTGCCCTATTTCACCACGGCTGCGGCGTCGCTGGCGACTGCCCAGGCAATTGCGGCGCTGCGCGGCGCGAAACTTGAAGTGCGCTCGTTACAAGACTATTATAGCTAGGACGAAAGCGTTCCCCCGACATCCCGGAGCCCTGGAATTGGGTTGGGGCGAACCCGTTTCCTATGGGGGAAGCGGGCGGGGCATTAGTCGCTGCGGTTTCGGGGCAAAAAAGGACGGATTAGAATGGCGAGTATCGAGAAGTTGCCAATGCTGGCGGAAGGCTACGAGCGGATCACCGCCGAGCTGAAAGCGCTGCGCGAGGAGCGCCCCAGAATCGTCGAAGCGATCGAGGAAGCGCGCGCGCATGGCGATTTGTCGGAAAATGCCGAATATCATGCCGCCAAGGAACGCCAGGGCCAGGTCGAGGCGAGCATCGGCGATCTTGAAGACCGGGTGAGCCGCGCCCAGATCATCGATCCGGCGACACTGTCGGGTGACAGAATCGTCTTCGGCGCGACCGTCACTCTGCTCGACGACGATGACAAGCCGGTCCGCTATCAGATTGTCGGCCCCTATGAGGCCGACGCCAAGATCGGCCGCATCAGCTATAATTCGCCGCTGGGCAAGGCACTGATCGGCCGCCGCTCCGAGGACGAGATCGAAGTGACGGTGCCATCGGGTGACCGCTGCTATCAGGTCAAGAAGATCGAGTTCATTTGAGTTTGGGCCCCAGCATGTCCGGTTCGAGCAGCCGGTGCAGATGGACGATGACATATTTCATCTCGGCATCGTCCAATGTGCGGCGGGCGTTGGAGCTCCAGGCTTCTTCGGCGCTGGCGTAGTCGGGAAAGACGCCGACAAAATCCATGGCTTCGAGATTGACGAAATCGAGTGTCTGGGGGTCGCTGACGCGGCCACCCATGACAAGGTGTAGTTTCTGCATTTGTGTGACTGCTTCCGGGGGAGGAGAGGAGGCTTCGCTTTAGCAGATTCCTGGGCTTTCGCCAATCCTACGTCATCTGGCCCTACCGCTTGAGCGATGCCAGCAATCGCAAGGCCGCGCGGGTCAGGTCGAGCCCGGCGCTGGCCGCGCTGCCGGTCACCACAACCGCGCGTCGGCGGAGCTGGCGTGCGCCTTCACCGGCCTTGTCCTCTAGTGTCTGCAAATGCTCTGTAGCCTCGCCGGTGGCTGTGCGGGCACTATCGCGCGCCTGCCTGGCCAGCGCCATGCCTGCCTCGCCGCCAACGGTTGCTGCGGCAATCGCACCCTGGGCAAGCCTGCGGCCCGTGCCCTTCGGCAGCAGCGCCGAAGCCAGCACACCCAGCGCCAGCCCGCCTGCGATAACCAGGCCGGGATGCGCCTTGACCTGACTGGCGAGGCCCTCCGAAGCTTCCTGCCTGGCGGGAGTATCGACAATCACCGGAAGGGTTTCTGTGGTCTCAGTCATGGGTTTCGGTCTTTTCGCTTTTCTGTTCCTGGTCGCCGATCTGGTGGCGGGTCCAGGCGATGATCGGGTTGCGCAGGAACCATAGCGCCAGCGCGGTAATGGTCCCGGCGATCACGCCCTTGCTCTCGCTGGCGACGTCGAGCGCCTGATGAAAGGCAGCGCGGGCATCTTCGCCCAGTCGCTCGGCAATGCGGCCGCCGATGCTGCGCGCTTCGGGATCGCCGCGCAGCTGCGCCAGCTGGGCATCGAACGCCGCCCTCGCGGCATCGCGCGCCGCGCGGGCTTCGGCCAGCTTGCGCGCCGCACTGCTCATGGCTCGGCCTTGCGGTCCGCAATCAAACGGGCGACGCGCCGCACCCGCAGCGCGGCCATTGCACCGCTGATCAGCGCGGCGAGCAACAAGGTGCCACTCACAGCGCCAGTCGCGCCCCAGGCCGTCAGCAGAGGGACCAGCGACAGCACCAGCCCGAAGGTCAGCGCCATCAGCGCGCAGAAGGCCAGCGCCGCCGCGAGCACGGTGAGCATGGCAATTCCACCCGCCTGCTTGCCGGCAAAGGCCGCGCGCGACTTCTGCCAGGCCAGTTCGGCTGCGGCCAGCGCACGTGCGTCGTCGATCAGCTGGCGCAGATCGTCGCCCAGAGTCGGCGCGTGCGTCGGTTCTGGCGTGGACTCTTCAGGAGCGGATTCGTCGTCCATCGGCAGCTGGTGCGGGCTGAAACGCTTCAGCCGGTCAGTCTGCCGATTTCTTGAACAGCCGCGCCAGCACAAAGCCTGCCGCGGCCGCAATCGCCACCGCAACGCCCGGGCTCTTGCGGACGAACTCCTTGGCGTCCTCGCCCAGCTCGCCCAGATCCTTGGCTTCGATCTTGCCTGCCGCATCCTGCATGCTGCGCGCGGCGGAACGGGCATAGTCGCCATATTTCGGACCGACTTTCTCGTCGATCGTCGCGGCATTGTCCTCGACGATTTTGCCAAGGCCCGAGATTGCCTCGCTGGCGCGGGTCTTGCCTTCTTGCGCGAGGATGAAGGCCTTGTCCTTGGCCTGCCCGCCCAGTTCCTTGGCCTCATCGATCCATTCGCTGCTCGCGTCTGCCGCCTTCTCGCGATAGGCACCGGCGCGTTCCTGCGCCTCCTTGGTCAGCGCCTGGGCCCCGGCCTTGGCCTCTTCCAGCGCCTTGGCGAAGCGCTGCCTGGAGGCGGGTGCATCGGCGGCTGCGGCTTTGCTGGCAGCGGGCTTTTTCGGCTTGGCAGTGGTGGAGTTGACCATGGTGTCTTCCTCGGCCCCGGTATGGGGCATTGCGGGTGAAGATGGGGTGCGCACTTTGCGACACAAGGTGCGGCCATGCAACAATGAAACTTGCCTGACTTTGTTCCCCTGCCTAGGAGCGCCGCAAGAAATATGGTTCTGCTCGCACTCAGGAGATTGACCCGCAATGACCGCAATCATTGACATCCACGGCCGCGAAATTCTCGACAGCCGCGGCAACCCGACCGTCGAAGTCGATGTCCTGCTCGACGACGGCAGCTTCGGCCGCGCCGCGGTGCCCTCGGGCGCTTCGACCGGCGCGCATGAGGCGGTCGAGCTGCGCGATGGCGACAAGAAGCGCTATCTCGGCAAGGGGGTGTTGGGGGCCGTCGCGGCGGTGAATGGCGAGATTTCTGATCGGCTGCTCGGCCTCGATGGCGAAGATCAGCGTGACGTCGATATGGCGATGATCGAACTCGACGGCTCGGAGAACAAGAGCCGCCTAGGCGCCAACGCCATCCTCGGGGTCAGCCTCGCGGTCGCCAAGGCGGCGGCAAACGCGCGCGGACTGCCGCTTTACAGCTACATCGGCGGGGTTTCCGCGCATGTCCTGCCTGTGCCGATGATGAACATCATCAACGGCGGCGAGCATGCCGACAATCCGATCGACTTTCAGGAATTCATGATCGTGCCGGTCGGCGCGCCGACGCTCGCCGAAGCCGTGCGCTGGGGCTCGGAGATTTTCCACACGCTGAAGAAGGGCCTCCACGACAAGGGTCTCGCGACCGCAGTCGGCGACGAAGGCGGCTTCGCGCCCAATCTTGCCAGCACGCGGGCGGCGCTCGATTTCATCATGGAGTCGATTGAAAAAGCCGGGTTCAAGCCGGGCAAGGACATTGTGCTGGCATTGGATTGCGCGGCGAGCGAGTTCTTCAAGAAGGGCAAGTATGAGATCAGCGGTGAGGGCCTGTCATTGAGCCCGGTCGAGATGGCCGATTATCTCGCCAAGCTGGCCGCCGACTATCCGATCCGCTCGATCGAAGACGGCATGGGCGAGGACGATTTCGCGGGCTGGAAGGTGCTGACCGACAAGATCGGCGATAAAGTCCAGCTGGTTGGCGACGATCTGTTCGTCACCAATCCCAAGCGGCTGACCATGGGCATCGGCAAGGGGCTGGCCAATTCGCTGCTGGTCAAGGTCAACCAGATCGGCACGCTGACCGAGACGCTGGAGGCGGTGTCGATTGCCCAGCGCGCAGGCTATACGGCGGTGATGAGCCATCGCTCGGGCGAGACAGAGGATGCGACGATTGCCGATCTGGCGGTCGCGACGAACTGCGGTCAGATCAAGACGGGTTCGCTGGCAAGGTCGGACCGGCTGGCGAAGTACAACCAGCTGATCCGGATTGAGGAAGAGCTGGGGGCAGCGGCAGTTTACGCCGGGGCTGGGGCGGTTGGTAGGTTGGCTGGGTAGCATAATGGCTTTGCAAGTGCTGCCCTATGAGTCCGATTGTCTGGAAGTTTCTGCCAAAATCTGGAGCCAGAGTTACAAGGCTTCGGCTGTTGCGCTTGAAGGGCTAGGCGACGTTGCGGAACTCGTGGAGCGAATTCCCAAAGAGATTGAGGCCGGTTGGTCGGCTTGGCTTGCTTGGCGAGACGGCGAGGCTGTCGGCTTCATGGCTATGAAGCCCAAAGAACAACAGCTTCACCAACTCTTCGTTTTGCCCGAAGTGCAGTGCCGAGGCGTCGGAACTATGCTGATAAAGCATGCAAAGTCCGAACTTCGTGAGGGGCTTTGGCTATCTGTCTTCAAAGAAAATGCAAGTGCGCGACAGTTATACGAGCGCCATGGTTTTAAAGAGGGCGCACACGACATCCATCCCCGCACGCGACAAGAGACGGTCGTCTATCGTTGGATGCCCGACGTCGATTGATTTGCCAATTTTGACCATCTATTCCGCCAAAACCATCGTCGGCGTTCGAATCTCCAGCCCTTCGATTGCATTCCGGAAATGCCCGACATTCCACGTCACCAGCACCTTGGCTCCCGCCTTTTGCGCGGCATGGGCTATGAGATGATCGTACACCCGCGCGCCGATGTGTCCGGCGGCGGCAAAGTCGCGGACGGCTTCGAGCGTCTGCGCTGGGCTTAGACCGGCCAGGCGCGTTGCCGCCGCGACGCTTTCAAGCGCCGCCCAGGCCTCGCCCGGTGGCCAGTGAAATGGGGCATGATCGCCCCGGCGAGTCAGCGTCGTGAATGCCTCGGCGTAGCAATGCGCCGCCACCGCAAGAGTGTAGGGCGGATCCTCCGCGAACAGGTCAAGCGAGGGAGCATGGTGCTCGTGGTCCTCGGCCACGGCAGCGACGATAACATTGGTATCGACCAGCAGGAACGGCTTGGCCACCGCTCAACGATCGCCGCGTGAGGCGTCGAGCGCGGCATTGGCCTCATCAAGCGTAACCCGGCCGCCGCCTGGGCGGATCAGCAACGCGCCGCGCCGGACGAGCTTGCCGGGCGGTGATGCGACAGGCGGGGCGTAGGCGCGCAAGGCTTCTTCAACGACCTGCGTTGTAGTCATGCCAGTCGCCCGCGCCAAGGCAGCCGCGCGTTGGCGGGCGAAAGCCGACCGGACATTCAATTGGGTGGAAGCTGCACGGTTCATGGTTTCATTATAGAGATCGCCCGCAGTCTGTCTAGCCAATTCAGAGAGATTGCTAGCACTGCAGGCGCTCCAAACAAAAACCCCGCCCGGATCGGTCCCGGCGGGGTCTTGTTGAAACGGTGAAGGCAATATCAGGCGAAGGCGATCTTCGCCCGCGTGCGCTGCCGACCTTTCGTCCTCCGCATCGCGCCGCCGACTAGTCCGAAACCGGCGATCATCATCGCCCAAGTTGTGGGTTCGGGGACAGCGCCGGGGCCGATGTCGAGGCCTACATTGTCGAGCACCGGTCCGAAATTATCTGCGCTGTTGGTGCCGATATAAAAATTCAGTGTGCCGGCATTGCCGGCCGTGAAGAATATTGAACGGGCCGCAAAGGGATCACCGGAAGCAATATTTGTACTTGTACTTATGCTCGACGTATTGAAATCGCCGACAATCGTGTCGGAGCCAAAATAGTTGAAGCCATAATTGTTAATCTGGGTAGCAGCACCAAAAGAGAAGCCGGAATACCAGCCGTCGTCGGCGGCGCCGCGCTGATTGCCACTCAGATCATAGGACAGGCGCACGACGTCACCGGCGTTGAAGGCGAAGGACGCGAGGCTGAGTAATTCTCCCGGCCCCGATGTGCCATCGAGATCGACACATAAACCTGGCCCCGGGCAATTAAAAAAAGTGCCGTGTTGGATGATATCTACATTGCCGGTCACGCTGAAATTGGCAAAACCGGCATAGTTGAAAGCCGAAAACCCGCCATTCTCCGTATCGAAATTGTCGGAAAATACGGTAGCCGCGCTGGCTGGTGCGGCGAAGGCAGCGGTTGCTGCCAGAGCGATGAGATATTTGCGCATGCTGATAACTCCTAAAACGGATGAGTTCCAGATGTGGACCTACACGCCAAAACGGCATCAGTAATGGAGTCCCATTTACTGAGCGCAATTCACCATGGCGTAGAAATTCTGTCAATATCGATTAACGCTGAGTTAACCTCGATAGCTCAGTTTTTCGCCTGTGTCCCATTCTTGAACAAAAACCCCGCCCGGATCGCTCCAGGCGGGGTTTCTAATTTACCCATCCTTCGACAAGCTCAGGATGAGCGGAATCAAACGCGCGCGAGGAATCAAACCCCGGCGTGTACCGCCAGCGCCGCCAGCAGCAGCAGCGCCACAATGTTGGTGATCTTGATCATCGGGTTGACCGCCGGGCCAGCGGTATCCTTGTAGGGATCGCCGACCGTGTCGCCGGTCACTGCGGCCTTGTGGGCATCGCTGCCTTTGCCGCCGTGGTTGCCGTCTTCGATGAACTTCTTGGCGTTGTCCCATGCGCCGCCGCCCGAGGTCATCGAGATGGCGACGAACAGCCCGCCGACGATCACGCCGAGGAGCAGTGCGCCGAGAGCGGCAAAGCCCTGGGCCTGCCCGGCAACCGCTGTGATCGTGAAATAGACCACGATCGGTGCCAGCACCGGCAGCAGCGAGGGGATAATCATCTCGCGGATCGCCGCCTTGGTGACGAGATCGACGGTGCGGGCATAGTTGGGCTTGGACTTGAAGGTCATGATGCCCGGATCGTTCTTGAACTGGTCGCGAACGTCCTTGACCACTTCGCCCGCCGCGCGGCCCACTGCGGTCATGCCCATCGATCCGAACAGATAGGGCAGCAGCGCGCCGAGCAGCAGCCCGACGATGACATAGGGGTTTTCAAGGCTGAAGCTGACGTTGAGTTCCGGGAAGAACGCCTTGAGGTCGGTGGTATAGGCGGCGAACAGCACCAGCGCGGCGAGGCCGGCCGAACCGATGGCATAGCCCTTGGTGACCGCCTTGGTGGTGTTGCCCACGGCGTCGAGTGCGTCGGTCTTCTTGCGGACATCGTCGTCGAGACCTGCCATTTCGGCAATGCCGCCGGCATTGTCGGTGACCGGACCGTAAGCGTCCAATGCCACGACCATGCCGGCCAGCGCCAGCATCGCGGTCGCCGCATAGGCAATGCCGATCAGGCCGGCGAGCTTGAAGGCGATGATGATACCGGCGCAGATTACCAGCGTCGGCAGCGCGGTCGATTCCATGCTGATCGCCAGCCCCTGGATGACATTGGTGCCGTGGCCGGTTTCCGATGCCTTGGCGATGGAGCGGACCGGGCGATAGTTGGTGCCGGTGTAATACTCGGTGATCCAGATGATCAACCCGGTGATGACCAGACCGAGGAAGCCGCAGTAGAACAGGATGCGGCCGGTG
>JAHFPT010000036.1:33587-37726 GCA_023266625.1 Novosphingobium sp.
ATAGGAGATTGCCCACCAGATGGCGGGAACCGAGAGCACGGCAGTGACCAGGAAGCCCTTGTACATCGCGCCCATGATGTTCTTGCCGCCTCCGAGGCGGACGAAATAGGTGCCGATGATCGAAGTGACGATGCAGACGCCGCCGATCAGCAGCGGCAGGCTCATCAGTGCCATCAGATTATCCGCGCCCTTGAGCAGCAGTGCGGTCAGCACCATGGTTGCGCCGATGGTGACGACATAGGTCTCGAACAGATCGGCGGCCATGCCTGCACAATCGCCGACATTGTCACCGACATTGTCAGCGATCACCGCGGGGTTGCGTGGATCGTCCTCGGGGATACCGGCCTCGACCTTCCCGACCAGGTCGGCACCGACATCGGCGGCCTTGGTGAAGATACCGCCGCCGAGACGCGCGAAGATCGAGATCAGCGAGGCACCGAAGGCCAGGGCCACCAGGCCATCGACGACGGTGCGGTCAGCGCCGCCAACCGTGTGTCCGGCAGGCCCGGTGAGATACCAGAAGAAGCCTGAAATCGCGAGCAGCGCGAGGCCCGCCACCAGCATGCCGGTGATCGCACCGGCGCGGAATGCCAGGGTCAGGCCCTGTTGCAGCCCGACTTGCGCGGCAGCGGCGGTGCGGACGTTCGAGCGCACCGAGATGTTCATGCCGATGAAGCCGGTCGCACCCGAAAGGATCGCGCCGAGCAGGAAGCCAGCGGCAGAAATCGGGCCGAGGAAATAACCGACGAGCAGTGCCACGACCACGCCAACCATGGCGATGGTGCGATATTGCCGCGCCAGATAGGCTTGTGCGCCTTCCTGGATCGCCGCAGCGATCTCCTGCATTTTCTCATTGCCGGCCGAGGCGCTGAGCACCTGGCGGCTGGTGATGATGCCGTAGACCACGGCGACAAAGCCGAGAACTATAGAGATGATGACGAGATTCACAGGCGCAGCTCCCCTTGCTGGTTGCGCATAACGCTGGTTGCGCATAACAAACAGCCCCGCTGACGCAGGGCCGAAAGACCGCCCGCCGCTAGAGGCAAGCGCGCGGGCATGCAAGCCCCATGGCGCAATTCTGCCCAAATATGGGATCGGCGCGCGAATTCAGGCAATTGACGCGGGCTTGCGGGATTCCATGGTTTATGCGAAGTTAACGCCATGGCCGGGTCTGTCCGAAAACTCTTCGCATTCATGCCGTTGTTCTTCGGCATGGGTTTCATTGCTCCGCTGATCGCCCAGTCGATGGCCGCGCTCGGGATCGATGCGCCATTCGGCACCAGCCGTATCGCCTTCGGTTTGCTGATCGGCGCACCCTGGGGACTTTACGCAACGCTGCGGGGGCGCTGGCTGTGAGCGCGAGTGAGATCGGGGGTGAGATTGCCGGTCTGGCCCGACCGGACCTGCTCCAGCCGCCGGACCTGCTCCAGCCGCCGGACCTTCTCCAGCCGGACGTAGCCACTGCCCTCTCGCCAGCGCTGCCGCTGGCACCGGGCGGCGAGCTTGATGCTTACGCCCGCCGGACCCTGCTCCAGCAGGAGCGCGCGATTGGCGTCAAATATGCGGCAGAGCGGCAGCGGACCTGGCCCTATATAGCGGTGGCGCTGGCTTGCTTTGCCGTTTGGATTTCGTTGTTCCCGCTGGCGATTGCGCATATCCTGCCGCTGTGGCTCGGCTGCGTGCTGTCCTCGATATTCGTCGCCGGCGGCTATGTCATCGCGCATGAGGCGATGCACTCGAACATCGGCCGCCCCGGCACACCGCAGCGCTTCTGGAACGAGCTCACCGGGCAGGTTTCGACCATTCCGATGATTCTGCCGTTCAGCATGGTCAAGACAATGCACTTGCTGCACCATCAGCATTGCAACGATCCGTTGCAAGACCCGGACGCGATTCACGCTGCGCCCAATGTTGTCATGGCGGCGGTTCGGTCGTGGCTGAACCGCCAGCCTGGGCAGGGCGGCACGGCGGCGCGCTGGCGTCGGCATTGCGCCGAGCTGGGTACGCCGGAGGCAAAGCGCGCACTGGCGGAGACCATGGCGCTGCAACTGGTCGTCATGGCCTTCTTTTTCGCCATGGCGTGGTCCGGTTATGCGATCGAAGTGGCGCTGCTGTGGTGGCTGCCGCGGCACCTTGGCCTCACCTATATCCATGCGGTGCTGAGCTGGCCGCCGCATAACCCGCATGACAAGACCGGCCGCTATGACAATACCCGCATTTTCAAAAGTGGGCTTGGCTATTACCTGTCGATGGGGATCGAATATCACCTGATCCACCACCTCTATCCGCACATCCCGGTCCACGCCACCAGGCGCGCCTATTTCGAGATGAAGCCGCTGCTGGAAATGCGCGGTGTGGATTGCAGCGCGCATTAATGGTGCTCGTAGCCGAGACCATCGGCTTCGCCGAGTGGCTTCCTATCGACAAGCAGCGGCTTGTCATCCGGCGCGATGGCCTCGCCGATGCGGTGGACAGCAACCGGCGGCTGGAAGCTGGGCGGCGCGGTGAACAGCAGCTGGTAGTCCTCGCCCCAGCGCAGAGCTTCGCTGCGCCGCGCTTCCGGGGTGGCGATTGGGACGCTGGTGCTGGCGATGGCGAGCGTGACGCCGCTGGCGCGGGCCATGCGCGCGGCATCGAGTAGCAACCCGTCCGAGACATCCATCATCGCCGAGACATGCGGGGCCAGCGTGCGGCCCTCGGCGAGCAGCGCGACAGGGCGGCGATAGGATTCCGATGTTTGGGCGAGGCTGCCGGCCCCTGTTGAATTTGGTCCGGACTGGAGCGCCTCAAGCCCCAGCATTGCCGCGCCGACCGGGCCGGTGATCCACAGTCCGTCGCCTGCCTGCGCCCCGGCGCGCGAGGGGACGGGGCGGTGGGTCGCCCGGCCGATCGCGGTCAGACCGAGCACCTGCGGCCCTTTGCCCGAGATGGTATCGCCTCCGAGCAACGGGGCGTTGTAATGCGCCAGCGCTTCCTCCAGCCCGGCGAGGAAGCGGGCATCGTCTGACCCCAGCATATAGCCCAGCAGCACGCCCAGCGGCTCGGCACCCTTGGCAGCAAGATCGGACATGTTGGTGGCGACTAGCTTCCAGGCGACATCTGCCGGGTCTTGCCCTGCGAGGTAATGCACGCCCTCGGCCATGGCATCGTGGGTCAGCACCAGCGTCTCGCCGCCGACTTCGAGAACTGCGCAGTCGTCGTTCAGCCCGCGCGCGGCGGGGTGGCTGGCGAGGCGGCGCAGGGCCTCGATGAAGGCGAGTTCGGTGGTCACTCCCTTCCTTCCCCCTTGATGGGGGAAGGATGCGAAGACTTGCGAGCTAGTTCGCTAGTCGCAGCTGGATGGGGGTGATCGCGCCGCAACAGCTGCCCAAGCTTAATCATGCAGCCCGCGCCGTTTTCCAGCACTTCGTTGTTCCAGAAACGGACCACGCGGTAGCCTTCGGATTCGATGATTGCGGTGCGATACGCGTCGCGCTCCTCCGAATGCTGGCCACCATCTATCTCGATTACCAGCTTCGCCCGATGGCTGGCAAAATCGGCAATGTAGTGGCGAAGCGGCACCTCGCGGCGAAAGCGCGCCTCGGGATAGAATTCCCTTAGCAATCGCCACATGCGTTTCTCTGCATCGGTTGGATTGCGGCGCAGACGGCGGGCGCGGATGATGGATTCGGGGGGTGGGTGCTTTTTCACGGATGTAGCGTGTAGCCGAGAGTTCACCCCCATCCAACTGCGGCTAACCGGCGGAGCCGGTAAGCCTCCATATCCTTCCCCCATCAAGGGGGAAGGGGGGTTTGCGTCAATTACCGTACTGCCTTCGCCACGGCGTCCAGCACGCCGTTGACGAACTTCGCCTCGCGCGGGTCGAAGAAGGCGTGGGCGACGTCGACATATTCGCTGATGACGCTGCCGGTCGGGACATCGGCGCGGGCGAGGAGTTCATAGGCTCCGGCGCGCAGGATTTGCAGCATGGTCTTGTCGAGCCGCTCGATCTTCCAGCCCTCGGCGAGTTTGGCGGAAAGCAGCGTGTCGATCTCGTCGTGCCGGGCGAGCGCACCCTTCACCAAATCGTCGAAAAAGGCGGTCTCGGCCCGGGCATAGGTATCGTCATCGATCTCCATTCCCAGCCGATGTTGGTGAAA
>JAHFPT010000384.1:0-1246 GCA_023266625.1 Novosphingobium sp.
GCCATGCTGGGCAAGCACTTCGCCCTGCTGGGATCGACCGGCACCGGCAAATCGACCAGCGCCGCACTGATCCTTCACCGCATCTGCGAGGCCGCGCCCGAAGGCCATATCATCATGGTCGACCCGCACGGCGAATATGCCTCGGCGTTCCGCAATACCGGACTGATCTTCGACGTTTCCAACCTGCAGCTGCCCTATTGGTTGATGAATTTCGAAGAACACTGCGAGATGATGCTCACCTCGTCGGGCAACAACCGCATGGAAGATGCCGACATCCTGGCAAAATGTCTGCTCCAGGCGCGCATGAAAGGCCGCCTGTCCGAAGGGATCGGCAAGGTCACCGTCGATACACCGGTGCCCTATCTGCTCTCCGACCTGTCGACCATTCTGCAAAACGAAATGGGCAAGCTCGACAAGTCGACCACGTCAGCGCCCTATTTGCGGATCAAGTCCAAGCTCGACGAACTCAAGAGCGATCCGCGCTACCAATTCATGTTCTCAGGGATGCTGGTGGGCGATACTCTTGCCGAATTCATCTCCAAAATCTTCCGCATGCCGGCGCGGGGCAAGCCGATTTCGATCATCGACGTCTCCGGTGTGCCTTCTGAAGTCACCTCGACCGTGGTCGCGGTGCTCAGTCGGCTGGTGTTCGATTTCGCCGTCTGGGCCCGCGAAGAGAAAACCCGCCCCATCCTGCTGGTCTGCGAAGAGGCGCATCGTTATGTGCCCAACGAGAAGAACGCCGATGGCTCGTCAGTAGGCAAGATCCTGTCGCGGATCGCCAAGGAAGGCCGAAAATACGGGGTTTCCCTGGGTCTGATTACCCAGCGCCCCTCCGATCTGGCCGAAGGCGTGCTGTCGCAATGCGGCACGATCATCTCGATGCGGCTCAACAACGAACGCGATCAGGCCTTCGTCAAGGCGGCGATGCCCGAAGGCGCGCGCGGCTTCCTCGATTCGATCCCGGCGCTGCGCAATCGCGAATGCATCATCTGCGGCGAGGGCGTTTCCGTTCCGATCCGCGTCATTTTCGACGACCTTGAAGAATTCAAACGACCGGCCTCGGCGGACCCGTCCTTCGTTGAACTGTGGAATCACACTGGTGGCGAAGAGGAAATGGTCGAGCGCACGGTCCAGCGGTGGCGCTCGCACGGAAGATAGACCCTAACCCGACCACAGAGAGGCGGGAAAGTGTCTACTCGGCGAGAGCCGGGATCTCGGACACGCGCTGGTTCCTCCTCCAGCC
>JAHFPT010000384.1:1256-3001 GCA_023266625.1 Novosphingobium sp.
AGCACTGCCATGGTTGCCGAGGCCGCACTGCTGGCCATGAACGACCACCAGATCGCATCGGAACCAAACTGCGGGTAAAGTCCGAAGCCGATGCTCATCCGCAAGACGATGACCGAGAAGAACAGGATGGCGAAGGGCACCACGACCGCACCATTGGCACGGACGATCGAGGTTATCACCATGGAAATGCCCATTGGAATGAAGGTCCAGCCGATCAGCCAGTTGACGTGTTCACCGATGCCGATTGCCTTGCTGCCCAGCGGCAGGAACAGCCCCAGCAGGAAGTGGTCTGACAGCAACATTGCCACCACCAGCACCCCGGTCATCGCCACATTGACGAGCACCCCGGTGCGGGCAATAAGCCCGATCCGGTCCCAGCGGCCAGCGCCGATGTTCTGCGCTGCCATGGCGCTCACCGCGCTGCCCACGGCAAAGGCCGGCATCTGGATATAGGACCACAGCTGGTTGGCGGCATTATAGGCCGCGACGGTATCGACCCCCTCGCGGTTGATCAGCCCGGTGATCACCAGGGCGGATATTGACATCACGACCATCGACAGACCCATCGGAATGCCAATGACGACCACCGGCTTCAGATGCGCCCAATCCGGCCACAGCAGCCGCAGCTCCGGCCCGCGCAGCCTGATCGGCAGATCGAGCGTGTATATCCGCACCAGCATGAAGATCAGGCAGCACAGGTTGGTCACGACACCGGCCCAGGCCGCCCCCGGCAAGCCGAGCTTCGGCATCGGCCCCAAACCCAGGATGAAAATCGGATTGAGCACCAGCGACAGCACGAGATTGAGCACGGTGCTCCACAGCGGCGTCACTGCATCGCCCACCCCGCGCATCGCCGATTGCAGCAGCACGGTCAGGAAGACGAAAGGCACGCTGTAGAACACCACCTTGAGGAACGAGGTGGCAAATGGAAAGGCTGCTGCCGGGGTCGCCAGCAAATGAAGGATCGGCGGCACCAGCAGATTGCCAAGCAGGGCAATGACCAGGCTCACGCCGATGAATGTCCCGCATGTGGCGCCGATGGTGCGCCGCACTTCCTCGATATCGCGGCGGCCCATCGCCTGTCCGATCATGATCGTCGCCGCCATCGACAGCCCGAACACGGAAGAGAAGATCATGAACATGACCATGGTCGAGATGCCCGCTGCAGCGAAGGCATTCTCACCCAGGAACTTGCCGACATAGATCGCGCTGATCGAGCCATTGAGCGATTGCAGGACGTTGGAACCCAGCGTCGGCAGGGTGAACAGCAGCAACGTTCTTGCGACTGGTCCCTGGGTCAGGTCACCGCGGATTGGCTGCTGTGCCGGGGGAATATCAAGAGGCTGGTCAAGTTCGCTCACGTTCCTCTCGTGTCGCCATAGAGGTGGATATGCAAGCGGTCGGAGAAGTTAAATTCATGTTCCGAACACATTTGCGCCAGCCAGCGGGCGCGGGTGCGCAGGGTCTCGCTGTCGCGGCCCTCGGGCATCAGCCAGATGCGGGAGGGAGGGATGGCGTGGGACTGCTGGAGGGCGAGCACCTCGGCAAGGTCCTCAGGGGCGGCGATCACGAATTTGAACATGGCGCGCGGGTCGGCGGCGAAGGCGGAGAGGCGTTCGGGGAGCAGAGCAAGCTCGGCGGGATTGCCACTGTGGCTGAGCTTGGGGCTGACGTTGTATTGGTGGATCAGGGCATCGAGCGCAGGCGGCGGGGCGACAGTGCAGTTGGTTTCCACCTCAATGTGC
>JAHFPT010000385.1 GCA_023266625.1 Novosphingobium sp.
GCGCTTCCCACGGCATGGAAGATCCTGCCGCATAAGCGGGCGCGGACATGGCGAGGACAAGGACAGTGGCTGTCGCCAGTGCGAAAGCGCGGCGGGAACGGCGGACAAACAGGTTGTTCATATTTTTTCTCCAGCTGGGGTGAGGGAATAATCGCCATTGGCACTGAGGCCCTGGATGCGGGCCAGTTCAGCAAGGCGGCGGCCGTGGCCGTCGCGCACCAGCACAGCGACAAGATCGATAGTTTCGGCAATCAGCGGGCGCGGCACGGTAACGACCGCTTCCTGGATCAGTTGCTCCATCCGGCGCAGGGCACCCAGCGCACTGCCAGCATGGATCGTGCCGACGCCTCCGGGATGGCCGGTGCCCCAGGCTTTGAGGAGATCGAGGGCTTCAGCGCCCCGCACCTCGCCAATCGGGATGCGGTCGGGGCGCAGGCGTAGCGACGAGCGCACCAGATCGGACAGCGACGCGACCCCGTCCTTGGTCCGCATCGCCACCATATTGGGTGCCGCGCACTGGAGTTCGCGTGTATCCTCGATCAGCACGACCCGGTCGCTCGTTTTGGCAACTTCGGCGAGCAACGCATTGACCAGCGTGGTTTTGCCGGTGCCGGTGCCACCGGCGACAAGGATGTTCTTGCGCTCCGCGACCGCCGTGCGCAGGACTTCGGCGTCATGCCGGTCCATGATCCCGGCGATCACATAGTCATCCAGCGTGAATACGGCGACGGCGGGCTTGCGGATCGCAAAGGTCGGCGCCGCCACCACTGGCGGCAACAGACCTTCGAACCGTTCGCCGGTTTCGGGAAGTTCGGCCGAAACACGCGGACTTGCCCCATGCACCTCGACGCCAACATGATGCGCCACCAGCCGGACGATCCGTTCGCCGTCCTGGGCCGACATATACTCACCCGTATCGGCGATGCCGCTACCGAGCCGATCGACCCAGAGCTTGCCATCGGGATTGAGCATCACCTCGATAACGGCGGGATCTTCGAGCCAGGCACCGATCGATATGCCGAGCGCCGTGCGCAGCATCCGTGCACCGCGCATGCTGGCCTCAAATCTCGCTGTCTGCTGGCTCAAGTGCTGCCCCTGTGAAGGCGGCCAGGCGGGATGCCCGGTTTCAGGGGATGAGTAAAAGAGCCAGAAAATGCCCTTCGGCAACAGCTATGTGCGGGCGTAGTGGCAGCGGCGGCAATGACTTGCGCGCGGCGAATTTCCCTGTGAGCTGAGCGCTATACACTTCCCTTCGGAGCATCAGAGTTGACTGGTAAATGCGCCCTGCCCTTGCGCGACACCGGCTTTTCCGATATTATGACCTTATGTAGTCACAAGGAGCCGATGTGGAGTCGATTCAAATCCGCGATGCCAAGGCAAAATTCTCGGCGCTTGTCGAAGCTGCCGAGCATGGACGCCCTACAACCATCACCCGGCACGGACGTCCCGCCGCTGTGGTGGTTCCCATTGCCGACGCCCGGCGACTCTATCCGGACGACCGCCGGTCCTTTGCCGATTTGTTGCTGGCATTTCCCGGCGGCGTGGAATTTGAACGCGACGGCACGCCCCTTCGCGAGATCGATCTTTGACGTCAGGATTTCTGCTCGACACGTCCGTGGTCTCGGTCCTTGCTCCGGGCAAACCCAGCCCGGATAACGCATTGGCGGCATGGCTGCGCGAGCAAAGCGAGAAACTGTATATATCTGCGATCACGATTGCCGAAATTGAGCAAGGCATCTGCAAGCTGCGCCGCGCTGGCGGACGCGAACGCGCAGATCATCTTGAGAAATGGCTCGATGCCCTGCTCGATGACGGGAGTGAGCGGATATTGCCGCTCGATGCCAGAACGGGAAGGATAGCGGGCGCTCTGTCGGACAAGGCGCTGGCTGCGGGTCGCCATCCCGGTTTCGCCGATGTGGCGATTGCTGCCACGGCGATCGCGCATGACCTCGTGCTGCTAACCTGCAATGGCAAGCATTTTGAGCCGCTCGGCGTGCCGTTCGTCGATCCGATCGAACGCCTGCCATCTGTGTCCTGACCTATTCGTCTGTACCAACTGTGCCCTTCCCCTTGACCGATGCCAGGACATCTTCGGGAATTTCATCAAGCAGGCTCTTGCCGCTGGCGTATCGCCGCCCGAGCGTCTGGACGAAGCCTTCATAACGCTTGCGCCCCTTCACTTGCGCCACAGCCTGATCTTCATCGGGCAGCGGCGGCGTTACCGACAGCCAGAACCGCACGAACAGGGCCAGTGCTTCGGTGGTCAGCCCGGTATTGCGTTCAAGCCGCTGTACCTGCCGCGACAGCCTGTCGAGCCGCCGCGAAAAAGCGGCTTCCAGCCTGTCAGCCCCGTCTGGCGACAAATAGGAAGCGACCGCCGCTTCGACGATGGCCGAGCGCGAGATGCGGCGGCGGATGGCAAGTTCGCCGACCTGTTTGGCAAGCTCTGGCGGAAAATAGACATTAAGGCGCGTGCGCATGGGGGTTTCCCGATCAGAGGTTCATGTCATCGCCGGGATCAAGACTGACCTGGCGCGCAATCCCTGCCTGCATCGTCCGCCGGACCTGCGCCTGCCGGGCGGCATCATCCGCATCGTCCTCGGTAATGTCGAACTCCTGCGCGGGTGGTGGCACGGGATTCGGCTCCTTGACGATCGCAACATGGTCAGGGAGTTCGGGTTCGCGCCGTATGCCGCCATTGGCCGCGTCTTCGATCTGTTTCGTGACCTCGGCAATCGCGCGGGCGTCGGGCCTCACAATTCGTCCGCTCCAGTCGTCCGCGCGCGCAATCGCTGGCTCCGGCTCTGGCGGCGGCATGATCCGCATCTTGAGCCGTGGATCTTCGTAATAGCGCGCCTTGCGTGCCCGCACCGGGAACACGCCCGACATCATCACAATCTCGTCCTGCGGCGGCAATTGCATGACTTCGCCTGGTGTCAGCAAGGGCCGGGCGGTCTCGGACCGCGACACCATCAAATGTCCGAGCCAAGGGGA
>JAHFPT010000386.1 GCA_023266625.1 Novosphingobium sp.
GGTGATCCGCCGGGCCGAGAAATGCGGCATCGGCTCGAACCCCAGTTCGCGCACCGCGACAGCGGCGGCGACGCGGGCCTCTGCCTCCTCACCGGGGAGGAAGGTGATCGCCACCGGCGTGTCGACCGGGATCAGCGCCGCCGCAGCGCGCAGCGCTTCGATATCCTTGGCGGTAATCTCGAGCGAGAACCCCTCGGTCACGGTCGCGGGTGCCTGCGCCCAGGCGGGATGGATCAGCGGCGTGGCCATGCTCTGCCCTCTTTTCGACAAGCCGGGTTCAGCGCTGGGTGCGCCAGCCTTCGGCATAGGTTTCGCGGGCCACGCGGCTGTAGGGCACTGGCGAAACCACAGCGCGAACCTCGATCTGCTTGTGCGGTTCGACCGTGGTCTTCCGGGTCCCGCCGTTCTCTTCACCCCAGACCACGCGCAGTTCGGTGCCGATCGGGATTTCCGGATCGATCGTCGCCAGGCTGAGCGCCTGTTTTTCGTTGTAGGAATAACCGGTGAACATCGACAGGCCGACCGTCTTGCCGCCCGCATCGACTACGCGGTCGTAATTGGACGAGGCATAGTTCGCCAGCGGCACGTCGAAGAACTTGTAGGCTTCTGCGTCCGGGTTAAACATCGAGGCCGTGATCTTCGCCATGTCCTCAGGGTTCCAGGCGAGCGTCACCTTGGTGCGCTGCTGCGCCGGGTCGATCGCCTCAAGCGCTTCGCGGCCATGGAAATCGTGATCGAACTTGACGAAGTTGCCGTAACCCAGCTCCCACGGGTTGAGGTAGTAATCCTCGATATTGTCCGAAACGAACGATCCGCCGATCGAACCGGTGGCTTCATAGCTATCGGCGCCCAGCCATTCGCGGAACCCCTTGAGCTTTTCGCCGGTGTAAATCGCCGGCAGCGGCGACGGGATCCAGCCTGATTCGAGTGTGTTCGATGGGTAAGCGCGGCTGCCGCAGGGGATCAGCCCGAATTCCTTGCCCGCCTCGAGGATGGCGACGCGCACTTCTTCCTGTTCGGCGTAAGGCCCCCAGATTTCGAGGCCCGGCGCGCCCGACATGCCGTGGCGCAGCGTGCGCACGGTCTTGCCGGCGATGTTCATGGTGCTCATGTTGAAGAACTTGAGCTGTTCGAGCGGGCCGCCGTGCAGCTTCTCGATCACAGCCCAGGCGTTTGGCCCCTGAATCTGGAAGCGCCATTCCTTGCGGGTGACGGGCTTGCCCATCGGCCGCATCGGCGACCGGTCGTCGAGTTCGATCTCGACGTCATAGCCGCCTGTCGCACCGTGATAGCGCAGCCAGTTCGAGGCCGGGGCGCGGCCGACATAGGTGAAGCTCTCCGCTTCTTCCCAGAAAATGATGCCATCGCCGATGACGTGGCCATAGGGCGTCGTCGGAACATATTGCTTGGCCTTGTTGACGCTCCAGCCCTTCGATGTGTTGATCATCGTATCGGACAGCAGCTTGCCCGCATCCTTGCCGCGGATGTAAAGGTTGACCATGTGATGCGACTGATCGAACAGCACCGCGCTGTGTTGCCAGGCCCATTGTTCCGAACGCCAGTTCGAGAACTCCGGCGCGACAACCGGGTAGACATAGGCACCCAGCTGCGAATTGCGCAGCATCGATACGATGTTGCCCTGGCTGGCAAGCAACTGCTCGAGATTTGCAGCGGACATAAGACATTCTCCCAAGGTGCGGTTGTGCAGAAATTTGTTGCGCTCGACTTACAAAAATTTGTATGTGTTGCAAACATAATTTGCGGCCTGGCCGAGCGGAATTTCAAGCCGCTGGCAGCGCGCGCCGGGAGAAGCCTTGATGCAACAGGAATTTGTGATGACCTTGTCGTGCGCCGACAGGCCGGGGCTGGTTGCGAGCGTCACGACAAAACTGACCGAGATCGGCGGCAATATCCGCGAATCGCAGCAGTTCAACGCGACCGAATCAGATCGCTTCTACATGCGCATCGGATTCGATTGCCCGAATGCGACAGCCGCATCGCTACGTGCAGAGTTCGCCGCGCTGATCGAGCGTTACGCCATGGCCTTCACCGTGCGGGCCACGAACGAACGCCGCAAGGTGTTGATGCTGGTCAGCAAGTTCGATCATTGCCTGGGCGATCTGCTCTATCGCAACCGCATCGGTGAACTGAGCATGGACGTGGTCGGTGTGATCGGCAATCACCCCCGCGAGGCGCTCAACATCTCGCTTATCGGCGATATCCCCTATCACTATTTTCCGGTGACCAAGGATACCAAGCCGGTCCAGGAAGCGCAGATCAAACAGGTGGTGGGCGAAACCGGCGCAGAGCTGGTCGTGCTGGCGCGCTACATGCAGATCCTCTCGGACGACTTGACAGCCTTCCTCTCGGGTCGCTGCATCAACATCCACCACTCGTTCCTGCCGGGTTTCAAGGGCGCCAAGCCCTATCACCAGGCCCACGCCCGAGGCGTCAAGATGATCGGCGCGACCGCGCATTACGTCACCGCCGAACTCGACGAAGGGCCGATCATTCATCAGGACGCAGAGGCCATCGGTCACGCCGACGGCCCGGACGACCTGGTGCGCAAGGGGCGCGACATCGAACGGCGCGTTCTGGCCACGGCGGTCGCCCTGCATCTGGAGGACCGGGTCTTCGCCGATGGCAACAAGACAGTGGTCTTCAAGTCCTGAACCGAGAACCGATTCGGCCCGGCAGTTCGGGTCCATCGCGAAAACTGAACACTAAAAAATGCGAGAGGAACACGGCAGATGAAGAAGATCATAAGCGCAGGTGCCGCGCTGCTGGCCATGGCCCTGCTTCCCGGCACATCCGCCGAGGCCAGAACCCGAGCCTGTGGCCTGACGCCCAAGACCGTTGTGACCCGCTTCATGCAGACCTTCTATATCGAAAAGCAGGTTCGCCGGGCCTTCGAAACCTGGGTCGCTCCGGGATATATCCAGCACAACCCCAGGGCGAGGACCGGGCGCGATGCCGCCATCGCCTTTCTCGA
>JAHFPT010000387.1 GCA_023266625.1 Novosphingobium sp.
GGCGGTGTCCGAGACTGGCCCGGTAAAATTTCCAGTAGTGCCAGGAGTTACCGTGTAATCCGGAGCAATCGCATTAACTCGTATGCCGTGCTCTGCCAGTTCCAGCGCCAAAGTCCGGGTGAGGTTGTTGATCCCCGCCTTGCAGGCGGCATAGACCGCATAGCCCGGCGCGGCGCGGCTGCCTTCGATGCTGGTGACATTGATGATCGAGCCGCCGCGCCCGCCCGCGATCATGATCGGGATCGCTGCCTGCGTCGCCGCAAAATTGCTGATCAGGTTGAGGTCGATGTGCCGGTGCCAGTTCTTCGGCTGCAGATCGACAAAGGCCCGGCGGGTGACGCCGCCGGCATTGTTGACCAGAATATCCAGCCGCCCGAAATGCTTTGCAGTCTCAGCTACCGCATTTTGCAGCGGTTCGACTTCCATGACATTGAGCGGAAACTGGATCGTCTTGCGCCCGCGCTTGGCCACCTGCCCGGCGACCTCCGCGCAGCGATCGGGGATGACATCGACTATGGCAATATCCGCGCCCATGTCCGCCAGGCACAGCGCGCAGGCCCGGCCAATCCCGCCGCCGCCGCCAGTGACGAAGGCTACCTGTCCGGTAAGGTCGATATCGCTGGCATCCATTCTTCTCTCTCCCATTCTTGTTTTCATAACTTTTTTCGTCATTGCGAGCGAAGCGAAGCAACCCAGGGCGTCATCCGCAACGCCCTAGATTGCCGCGTCGCTTCGCTCCTCGCAATGACGAATGAATTAGAAGTTATTTTGCCTTATTCCGCCCCCATCAACACCGCCGCATCGGGTAAATCCTCCGGCATATCGACATCCCGCGCCAGTCCCTGGCTGTGGATCGCCTCAAGTTTGAGGCCCAGCCGCTCCGCTTCGGCGTGATGCAATGCGAAGCTGTCAGGCCCGAAGGCGAAGGTAAAGCCCTTCGCTTCGGGGAGCGGCAGGGAAAGTGCATTGGTGCCGGTGCCGTGGCGGTCGGGAGCGATGGCAATGGTGCCCGGAGGGGCGACTGCGAGCAGTTGCACATCCTGGGTAGTGAGCCTGGGCAAGTCGGCGAAGAGAATGATCAGCCGGTCCGCATTTTCGCCCGCAATCTGTGCGAGGGCGAAATGCAGCGCCGGATTGAGACCACCACCCGGATCGGCGAGGAGCGGAATGTCCTCGTCCAGTCCGAGGCGGGAGGGACCGAGCAGGGCGATGTGCTGAACATGGTCCGCTGCCTGTGCCGCGCCGACGACATGGCGCAGCATCGCGTCGGCCAGCTGCGCGCGCTCCTGCTCACTCAGCACACCGGCAAGCCGAATCTTGGCCTTGTCCGGTTGTTTGATCGGGATGACGACAAAGCAGTTCACGGAATCGCCTATGGTATTGGGGGAGCCGTAGTCAGATTGGTGAAGCGGATGCCCGCGCCGTCAGCCGAGTAGTTCTTGTTCATGTAGATCAGGATCGAAGTCAGCGCCTCGGCCGCCGCCGAATTGGCCAGCGCGCCGCCCGCGAGGCCGCGCAGCCCCATGTCGCCGATCAGCGAGACAATGGTCTTGCGCGCCTCGACATCGTCGCTGAACACCAGCACGTCGCATTCTACTTTTGCTTCACTATCAAGAATATGCGCGGCAACATTGTGAAAGGCCGTGACTAAGCGCACCTCCGGACCGAGATGTTCGTGCGCCTCAAGCGCAGCACAACCCGCAGCCGGGAGTTGCACCCGCATCACCTTGGGCGGCATCAGCGGCACGGTGGTATCGACGACTATCGCGTTGCCGACATGGCCGGCGATTTGTCCCAGCGTCGCTGCCTGGTTCTCATAGGGCACGGTGACGATGACGACGTCCTTGCCGGCCACGACATCGCTATTGGCCCCAAAGCCCAGTTCGATGCCGGCAATTTCCGCCATCATCTCTTCGGCGATGGCTTGGGCCTTTTCCGCCGCGCGCGACCCGATTGTGACATCGTGCCCGCCCTTGGCCAGCCTGCGGGCGATGCCCTTGCCGAGATGGCCGGTCCCGCCAACTACTGCGATCGACGCCATGATTTTGTCTCTCCCCCGAGGAATCTTGCGAGAATCCTGATTGCTTGCAATGGCTCCAGCCGATAGCGGCAGAGACGGGTGAGGCAACAGAATTGTCGCCACGATCATTGGGGCAGAACCGGACGCATGAATCCACAGGGACAATTGAGCATCGTGCCGCTGTGCGGGATGCCGCTGTTTGCGCCGGGCATGTCCATCGCCAGTGAGGTGGTGGCTGCGGGTTTGCGCGACGGCGACGTGGTTCGCGCGGGCGATATTGTTGTGATCGCACAGAAGATAGTCTCGAAAGTTGAGGGCAGGCTGGTGCGGCTTGTGGATGTCGCGCCCGGCGCGGCAGCGCGGCAGCTGGCGGGCACGACCGGACGCGAGCCGGAAATGGCGCAGCTTATCCTTGATGAAAGCAGCGAAATCCTGCGCGCGACTCCCGCCGCGATCATCGCCCGGCAGAACACCGGCCATGTGCTGGCCAACGCCGGGATCGATGCTTCCAATGTCGCAGGCGGGGATGAGGGGCATGTGCTGCTCTGGCCGCTCGACCCCGACGCCAGCGCTCGCGCGATCAGGGCGGAGCTTGGCGCGCTGTGCGGCGTAAGCCCGGCCGTGGTGATCGCCGACAGCCTGGGCCGGGCCTGGCGCATCGGCACAGTCGGCGCGGCGATTGGCGTCGCGGGGCTGACCGTGCTCGATGACCGGCGGGGAAAGGAACAGGATTTGTTCGGGCGGACCTTGCAGGCGACGGTGATCGCCATCGCCGATAGCATCGCCGCCGCCGCCGTGCTGGCGATGGGCGAGGGGGCGGAAGGAACCCCCGCCGCATTGGTGCGCGGGGCTGGGCAGTGGGTTATGGACGAGGATGGGCCGGGCGCGGCGAGCGGGCTGAGGGCACTTGCCGAGGATATGTTCCGGTGAGCTTTATTCTCCTTAAGCCCCTCCCCTTCAGGGGAGGGGTTG
>JAHFPT010000037.1 GCA_023266625.1 Novosphingobium sp.
ATAGCGAGCAATTGTTTACGCTTGCCTCGAATTTCACTGCCGCGACCGGCGCAGCTACGGTCACACCAGAACTTCTGCTGCGGCTCGATGATTCGATCCGCACGATGAATCATATCTTCAGCGACCTGATCGCGGAACGCCAAGCGGCACCACGCGACGACATGATTTCCGCGCTCGTTCATGCACGCGACGGTCTCAACCGGCTGGATGGTGACGAACTTCTGGCCTGCCTACATTCCATCATCGTAGCGGGGGTCGAGACGACGGCGCATAGCCTGGCAAACGGGCTGGTTGAACTGGTCCGGCATCCAGAGGTTGCCACACAGGTCGAAGGGAACGAAGAACGCGCCCTGCCTGTGGTCACCGAGATGCTGCGCTATCCCGGAACGACAAAGTGCATGACCCGCCTCGCGGGGGAGGACTTCGACTGGCATGGCCATGAGATCAAAAAGGGCGATCTCGTGTGGATCATGATTGCCGGCGCCAACCTGGATCCTGAAGTCTTTGCAGATGCGCGCAGCCTTCAGCCGGACCGGGACAACTCTGCCGCGATGAGCTTTGGCCCGGGCCTGCACCATTGTGTCGGCCATTTGCTGACCCGCACTGAGCAGGCGGTATTCTTCGCAAGGGCTTTCGAGAGGTTCCGCATCACACTCCTGAGCGATGACCTGAGCTTCCACCCAAGTTACATCTTCCGGGGGTATCGCGAACTGCCGGTGCGGTTCGAGGCCAAAGCGTGACACCACGACAATTCCCGAGCCACTTTCAACGTCTTCGACGCGAATTGGCAGTTCGGCGTCTTGCGATGGCCGAAGTGCTCGAAATTTACACGATCAAAGGGCGTCGATGTGGGTCCAGCGGCACAACCAGATCGGCTCTTGACGGCATTTCGGACAGGATGTGCCGGGTCAGCCGTTCGAAGTGGCTGACGAAACGCGTGATTGCAGCGGTGTCCATCAGCCTATCGATCGGTCGCCCGCTTTTCAGCAGCGACTGACGCAAGGTTTCTTCCTGTTCGTTGCGCCACTGCACCACGATCTCGAAACCGGGGGCCTGAAGCAGGACAAGGGAATCGATCCTTGCAAACAAAGCCTGATAGCCTTGTCCCAGGGACGCGTTGACGTAAGTGCGCCAGATCGCTGCCGGGTCGTCGGAAGACTCCAGTCGATTGATCGGGATGCGCAACTCATCCGGGTGCTGGGCAATCGCTCCAATGCACCAGCCTTCGAATAGTATGACATCAAAGGGGCCGACGGCCCGAGTCCAGTTCGTCCGGAGCGCGCGATCATCGGCGGCCTTGTCAAAGGCTGGTACGTCCACAGGTTCGTGCCCGCCGAGCCTATCGAGTATAGCTGTTCCAATCGCCACGTCGTGCGTGCCCGGCACGCCCCTGACGCCAAGCAACGGATGGATTTCGCGTGCGAGTTCGGCGCGTTCTGCCCGTGGCAGGTAGATGTCGTCCAACGACAGCGAAAAAGTGCGCAGCCCGACCTGCTCAAGCTGGTTCGCGAGCGCCGTTACGAGCGTGGTCTTCCCGCTACCCTGTGCGCCGCAGATACCGAAGACGAGCGGACGTTTGGGAGTTTTGCGGACGCGATCGAGCACATGGTTCTCGACGATATCGACTGTTTCACGCGACACGGTCTGGCAACTCGGCTCCGTTCAGAAAAGCTTCAACGTTGGACGCAGCGCAAAGGCCCATCCGCGTGCGCGTTTCTATGGTTGCACTGCCAAGGTGCGGAAGCAGGACCGCGTTGTCGAGTAGCATCAGCTCAGGTGAAACGGCTGGTTCGGCCTCAAACACGTCGAGACCGGCTGCCCAGATGCGATGCTCGGAAAGCGCTTTGGCAAGTGCGGCTTCATCCACCACCGTACCGCGCGCCGTGTTGATCAATATGGCGGTCGGCTTCATCAAGGACAGCACCTGCGCGTCGATCAGGTGGCGGGTCGCTTCCCCGCCGGGGCAATGCAGCGACAGGATATCGACGTCCGTCGCCATGCGCTCCAGCGATTCATACCACTCAGCATCGAACGACTCTTCGGTTTTGCAATCTGCGCGGCGACGACCGTGGTACGCGATCGTCAATCCGAATGCTCGAGCACGCGATGCGGAAGCCTGTGCGATGCGGCCAAAGCCGACAAGCCCAAGGACTTTGCCTGCAAGTTCCTGACCCATCAGATGCGTGGGACGCCATCCTGTCCAATTGGCTGCACGAAGTTCGCGCTCACCTTCTCCGGCCCGGCGTGAGGTCATGAGTATCAGGGTCAGCGCAAGATCTGCGGTGGCCTCCGTCAACACGCCCGGCGTGTTGGTCACAGCGATTCCTGCCGCCTTGGCCGCAGGGACGTTTATGTGATCGACACCCACGCCAAAATTGGCGAGCAAGCGCACCCGCGCGCCGGGGACACTGAAAACGTCCGGGGCGATGCGGTCGGACACCGTAGGGCAGATGATGTCGAATTGCGTGATCGCGGCGCGCCATTCTGCCGTCGTGAGTTGCTGATCTTGGGCATTGGCCGTGACATCGCATAGTCCGCGCAAGCGCGATTCCGCCGCTTCAGGCCATCGCCTGGTCAGAAGTAGCCGGAGTGGCGAGTTCGCCATATCAATCGTCCTATCAACAGCAAATGGAGTGTACTTCTGTCCGTTTTACGCAGTCATTCCTGTCGTTTAGCGCTTTCTCGTCTTGGCGGCATGCTACTTGATTTTGACCCGACCCCGACCAATCCGGACAGTGTCGTTGCGCATGCCTGCGGCCGATTGGGAGACAGGTGCCTCCCGCTCGTCAAGATCGGATTCTAGGAATATCGCGCGCTCCACTGCTTCACAAATCCTCCGCTGCGACAATTCAGACGACTATCGCTGACCACACAGCATTTGATGGCCATAACGTCATTTATCTAACGACGATAGACAATCTTATTTTGCGGGTCAATGTGAAGCACTGCCGTGGACAAGGCCGGTCATATGAAGCCCGCCTGAGCGGATCGGCGCCCAGCAGCGTAAGCTTGTCGGGTCCGCGCTCAGTATCTGGACGCGCCGGGCGGTCGCGGCGATACGCCTTGATTGCATGATGCGAGCCGGGCCCCGCGCCACAGACTTTCAGAAACAATATTCGGGTGTAGCGCCTAAAGCATACATTGATTGTTTTGAACGCCGCTTTCAGATGAGCAATCCTCTTAAGCCGCTGTGCAGATAAACCGAGCCACCTCTTTCGCAGAGAAAGAATGAATGGCGTATTCTTCCGAACTTCTTGCCAAGGTTGGGGTAGAGGGTTCGAATCCCTTCGCCCGCTCCAATATTTCAACCACTTATGCCGATTTTTACGTTACCTAGTCGCAGCCAGGTAACGTAGAGGTAACATGCGTCGCTATGGCGCACGATGCGCAGCCGTGCGCCCGCTTGCGACTCCCCACGATCCTGATAGCGGCGCCTCACCTCGGGGTTTGTCGTAACCGGGGCATCGCGATGCTCACTTCATGGGAACATCGTGATGAGGATACTATCAAAGCGTCAGCTCAAGGAGCTTGTTCTGTACTCACCGCAGCACATCGCACGATTGGAACGGGCCGGGCTATTCCCCAAGCGGGTACACCTTGGTCCTAGCCGAGTGGGATGGGTTGAGGCTGAAGTGCTCGACTGGCTCCAAAAACGGTTGGATCGTCGAGAAGCGCCTAGCCGACACTCCTTCTGAAGGAGCGGGCCTTCTGAAGGAGCGGGTGGCCGGGTTTGCAAGCCCGGTCACCCATTCATCTAACTTGATTGGGGCACACTGCTCATTGGGCAAGCGCCAAGTGTTGCAACTCAGCTCACAGTACGGCTGAATGATGTCATGAAATATTTTGAAACTTCCATGCCCAAAAATAATAATGTTTCGCGCCTGTTTCGCAATCTGACTGATGAGGAGGTGCGCGACCCAGACGTACTGTCGTCACTTGCTGCTTAGGGTTGGTCAAATTCAATTACTTGGGATATTTTGCTTCAGTCGGATCGCATCCTGCTTTTGTCAGAAGCCGGATCAGGCAAGACATATGTCCTCCACCCCCTCCATCAGTGCGATCAATCGGGACCGGTCATCCTTCAGGCAGGGGGCGAAGCCCACGCCGCAATTGCCGGTCACGACGGTGGGGACCCCGTGGGAAGATGAGGGTGCGAGCCTGTTTCCCCAGGTCACGTGTCCGTCGTAATGGGTGTGGACATCGACGAAGCCCGGTGTAACGAATTTGCCGGTAGCGTCGATTTCCTCGGCCCCACGCTCGTCGACCGTGCCGACCTTCGCGATCCGGCCGTCTTGTATGGCAACATCCACGATGCGCGGCGGCGCGCCGCTGCCATCGACAACCCACCCGCCGCGTATGACAAGATTGAACATTCAGCCGGATCCTCTACTCTGCCGTTGGCACCCTGGACGCACAAAGAGATTACCATAAAGGCATCGTCGGTGTCACGGTCGCACTGCGGAGACCCGGCGCGACCGGGTGATTTCCGCAAGACGCTTGCGAAAATCCGCGCCGCCGCCATAGACAATCATATAAACAACTAGAATGAGGCGATAGTGGGCGACAGTACCAACAGCGTATTCGAACGGGAGTGTGATGTGGACGCAGCAGTGATGGACGAGCGCCCGGCGGTGCCACCGGATGTCCCCGCTGGCACGACCGGCCACCGCAATCCGTGGGGCGTGCTGCTCGTGCTCCTGCTGATCGGCATCCTGAATTACATCGACCGGGGGCTGCCCGGCATCCTGGCAGAACCAATCCGGAGGGAACTGGGCCTCTCCGACACCATACTCGGCGTGATCAACGGCTTTGGCTTCCTGCTTGTCTATGCGGTTTCCGGCATTCCCATTTCCCGGATGGCCGATAGCGGTCGCCATGCCGCTGTGATCACCGGTTCGCTCATGATCTGGAGCCTGATGACCCTGCTGGGCAGCTTCGTGCGTAATGGCTGGCAGTTCGGGTTTACCCGGCTGGGGGTCGCCATGGGCGAAGCAGGCAGCACACCGGCATCCCATGCCTTTATCTCGAGCAACTTCAGAGTCGAGAAGCGGGCAAGGGCGCTCGCTATCCTGGCCCTGGGAGGCGCTCTCGGCTCGATGACCGGGCTGGTCGCGGGTGGTTATCTCTCCTCCCTGCTGGGCTGGCGTGGAACTTTCGCGCTGATGGGGTTGCTTGGGCTGGTCATCGCCCCGTTCGCCTACCTTGTGTTGCGCCGGCATGCCGCCGTCGTTCAGGCATCGGCCAGCACCGCTGATACGGGGCGCTGGACCGACCTGTTCCAAACCCGCAGCGGAGCGCTTGTCGTGGCCGGGGGATCGCTGGTCGCGACGGCCGCTTACGCCAACCTCGCCTTCGCTCCCGCCTTCCTGATGCGCGTGCACGACTTGACGATCGCGCAGACCGGAATCCAGCTCGGCCTGGCGACCGGTGCATCCGGAATGTTTGCGCTGCTGTTCACCGCATGGCTTGCCGACTGGCTGGGCAAAACCGATCCCCTGTGGACCCTGCGTGTGCTGGTGGGCACGATGGTGCTGGCTACGCCGGTGCTGACCACCGGTTACCTGATCGGGGACAACGTCGTGGCAATCGCCTGCATCGCGTTCGGCGCTGCTTGTCTGAACAGCTATCTTACGCTGACAGTCGTCGCGCTATATCGACTGGTTTCCGCCAACGTGCGTGCCCGCACCTCGGCTACGCTGCTATTCTCAACCGCGCTGTTCGGGGGAGCCGGACCACTTTTCGTCGGGCTGTTGAGCGATGCCTTGAAACCAAGCTTTGGCGAGACTGCGCTGGGCTACGCGATGCTGCTGGTCCCGGCGCTCACATTCCTGGCGTCGCTCACCTATGCTGCCGCTTCCAGGACCTATCGCAGCGACATGGCGCGCGTGGCAGGGTGAGCGGCACCGTGGCGCGCAGAGACTGTTATGCTTGAAGCTGATTATGTCATCGTCGGCGCGCATAGGCTTGTCGCTTGCCCGGAGATTGATCGCGGGGACGATTGTCCGGCACCGGCTTCGGACATCCGTCGCGACCGGGCAATCGGGAATGCCTGTCGAGCCGCCGGGGCGATATCGGACGGCATGCATCCTCGTTGGCCCTCGCCCACTGCCACAGCGCGACTCGGTCATTGACCCGTATCGTGAAACAGTTAGATAAATGCGCAGCTTGGCAACCTTGCTTTGAGGTGCGAACCCCATTCTTGAGGTGCTGACAACGTCGCGGCCGCGCGGTCGCAGCGTAGTACGGATCGAAAACTGATTGCAATTTTACCCTGGGGAGGGGTCAATGGATCTTACCAATGCATCCGCAATCGTCACTGGCGGAGCCGGTGGTTTTGGCGCGGCAACCGCACGCCGGCTGGCAAAAATGGGCGCAAAGGTCGTGCTGGCCGACGTTGCCGAAGAACGCGCCCGGGCGCTGGTTGAGGAGCTCGGCAACGGCTCGGTCTTCGTGCGCACCGACATCTATGATGAATCGACCATCGCGGAAGCCGTCGCCACGGCGGCAAAGCTCGCGCCGCTGCGTGCGGCAGTCGTCGTACATGGTGCGCCTCAGCCGAAGGAACCGGGCGGCCGGGTCATCGGCCGAGACGGTGCGCGCCTCGCCGTGGGCAATTTCCGCCATATGGTCGAATCCTACTTGGTCGCCGCCTATGCCGTGACGAGCTACGCCGCAGAAGCCATGGCCCGAAACGAGCCACTGGCATCCAACCAGCGAGGCGTCATCATCAACACCGCCTCGATCGCCGGGCTCGAAGGTCAGCCGGGGCTAGTACCCTATTCGGCGGCCAAGGGCGGGCTGGGCGCGCTGACCCTGACCCTGGCACGCGACATGGCACCGTTGGGCATTCGCGCGATGACGATCGCACCGGGCACGTTCCTGACGCTGGCTTATTCCGAGCACATGACCAACGAGCAGGCACAGGCCAAGTTCTCACCTGGCATTCCCAACCCGAAGCGGATGGGCGATCCGGAGGAATACGCCATGCTGGCGCAGCAGATTATCGAAAATGATTTCCTCAACGGCGAGGTCATCCGCCTCGATGCCGCGCAGCGGTTCCAGTAATTCAGCAACTGTCCAGGCCGCGCCGCCAGGAGCGGGAAATCTTGGGCCTGCGGATGCGGCCCGGCCTGCCTTTGCCGCCAATAAAGTATCAGGAGAGTGTGATGGGTTCTTGCCGGGTAGTACAATGGGCCACCGGGATCACCGGGATGATGGCTCTGCGCGCGCTGATCGAAGCCGATAAGATAGATCTCGTCGGCGTGCGCGTCTACGATCCTGCCAAGGTGGGTGTGGATGCAGGAACGATGGTCGGGATGGCACCGACCGGCGTGCTGGCAACCGACAGCAAGGACGAGATCCTGGCGCTCAAGCCCGACGTGGTGCTCTACATGGGCGGTGTCGAACGCCATCCCGAGACTTCGATCGCCGATATTGTCGATCTGCTGGCAGCCGGCGCCGACGTGATTTCCACCGGCAGCTCGTTCACCGATGCGCGCTCGATCATCCCGCAGTGGGCAGATCAGCTGGAAGCCGCCTGCAAGGCCGGCGGCAGCACCTTCCTCGGCGTGGGCATCCACCCCGGATTCTGGGGTGAGGCGATCGCGCCGATCCTGTCACGGTTGTCGTTCCACTGCGGCCAGATCACCGTGCGGGAATCGCTCGATTATTCAAGCTATGCTAGCCAGGCGATGATCTTCGAGGTCATGGGCTATGGCCGGCCGATCGACTACAAGACCGCCGCCCCGGCGGGCAGTGCCAAGATCAACCCGTTCATCGGGACAGCATCGATCATCGCCAAATCCATGGGTCTGACTGTCAATTCGATCGAGCAGTTCCGGGAAAAGGCGGTGACGGAAAAGGAACTGAACGTGGCAGCCGGCATCATTCCCGCCGGCACCGTCGGCGCGCAGAAGGTTGGCGTTCGAGCGCATTGCGGCGATATCGGCATCGTCGTCGAGCACGTCACTTGGCTGGACCCCGACGTCAACGTCGAATGGTCGAGCCATCACGGCTATGAGATCGAATTCGAAGGCGAGCCCAGCTTCCGCTGCCAGTTGACGATGGGCATCAATGGCGAAGATCATGCCGAAATGGCATGCCTGGGCACCGCGATGCACGCTGTTCACGCCATTCCGGTGGTCCGGGCGGCGGCGCCCGGACTTATCGACCTGGCGGACGTACCGGCATTTACCGGCACGACCGCAGCGAAGCGCTGAGCCATTTCCCGCTACACTGTCCGGTAGTGCAATGCGCCGCCGGACATGCTTTGCAGCGGGAAACAAGTTAGCGGTCGAATACCGCAGGGCGGAGGGATCCGTGGCTATTTGGGGTCCCCCTCAGGGAGTAACCCCTCCGACTTCAGTCGGATACTGGCTTCAGCCTTCGACACGCTATCAAGCGTCCCGGGTTTTCCGGAGGCAATTTCATTTGAGTCATGCGACCATATCATCTGGGCGCCGAAGTATCGCTACAAGGTGCTGATTGGCGATGTCCGACTGCGGGTGCGCGAAATCATCCTGCAAGTTTGCGCTGAGATGGGCGTGACGATCATCAAGGGTGCCCTGTCTAAGGATCACGTCCACATGCTCGTCGAGATACCGCCGCATGTCTCGGTCAGCGACTTCGTGCGTCGCGCCAAGGGGCGCTCGTCGCGCAAAATCCAGCAGGAGTTCGAGCACATCCGCAAGCGCTACTGGGGTCAGTGCTTCTGGGGCAGGGGCTACTTCTCGACAACCGCCGGCAACATCACCGAAGACGTTGTCATGGGTTATCTCGACCGACATATCCGCAAGGACGGCTTCAGCCCCTCCGCATGATCCTACCGGCGTCAGCCAGTAAGTCATTCAGCTGTGTGGCAGGGTTGGTCCCCCACAGCCCAATTATCTGACTGATAAAATGCCTGTTTCAACGGCAAGGTCAATCCATTCCCCTCGACTTTCCAGTCCTACCCTTGCAATGTTCGCATGATCTGGGAGAAGTATATGCCGAATTCAGGGATGCTGGCGGAGCTGGCGGATCGCATGGCGATTTCCGATCTCATCTATCGCTATACGCGCGCTATGGACCGAAATGACGTCGTGCTGGGCTACAGCATCTGGCATGCCAATTCGATCGCGGACTTTGGTCAATCCTATCAGGGCGATGGCCCCGGCTTCGTAGATTTCGCCTGCGCCAGCCACCAGAACCTGCTTGCGCATCAGCATTTCATTGGCATCATCATCATCGATCTGGACGGCGAGGAGGCAGGAAGCGAAGCCTATTTTCACGCAAACATGCAGGCCCCGGCCGAGGGAGCAATTCGCCATCTGGCGGTGTGGGGCCGCTATCTCGACCGCTGGGAACGGCGCGAAGGGCGCTGGGGCATCATCAAGCGGGTGACCGCCATCGATTTCGACGAGATCCGCGACTCCGTGAACATGGGCGGCAAGTGCAACAGCACACGAGACCGGAACGATCCGTCCTATGCTGTGCTGGGTTCCTATGGATCGCAAAGTGATGTGCAGGATGCCGGCAAGGGAGATGGGATGTGAGAGCGGCGATTCTCGAGAAGGGCACAATCCACGTCGGCGACTTCCCCGACGCCGAGCCGGCCAAGGGCCAGGTCCTAGTTCGGACCTATCGCTGCGCCCTGTGCGCGACGGGCGCTTCATGGTCCGCGCTATCGTCGAAGGTTCGCCGCCCATGCAACTGGTCCTGACCATCGGAACCGGAGAGCCGCCCGCGCAAGGCACCACTAGCGACGGCCACCTGGCCATCGCGATGAGCGCCATTCGGGCAGCGCCCTATGTGCTGGAGGCCCCGCCCGGGGTTGTAACTGCGCCGGTGTTCGGTGCGTATCGCTGGCCTGCGTGATGACGCGCCGGGCAGCGTGAATTTTGAACCTGGCGAAGGCGCGGGAGATGCGACCCTTCGCAACGATGGAGAACGGAAATGATCGACTTCGATCCCTATTCGATGGATTTTCATAACAATCCCTACCCCGTATACAAGCAACTGCGAGACGAAGCCCCGGTCTTCTTCCACGAACAGCTGAACATCTACGTCCTGTCGCGCTATGCCGACGTGCTCGCAGCGCATAAGGATAATGTCGCCTTTTCCAGTGCCGGCGGCGTTACGATCGAGCCGATGGCCCCGTCTGCCGCCATAATCCTGACGGACGATCCGGCGCATCGCGCGAAAAAGTCACAGGTGACCAAGGTCTTCACGCGCAGCCTGATGGAAAGCTCCGAACCGTTCATCCGCAAGCTCTGCCATGACCTGCTGGACAAGGCAGAGCAGAAGGACAGCTTCGACTTCGTGCAGGATTTCGCCGTCGAGTTGCCCCTGACCGTGATCAGTGAAATGATCGGCATCCCTGAGGAATTCCGTCACGATATACATTACTTCGCGAACATGATGCTGGCCCGCGGCGATGTCGATCCGGTGGAGGTCCACCGGGCGATGGTGGCGAGCAACGAAACCTATTCCAAGCTTATCGCGATGCGGCGCGCGACTCCGAGCGACGACGTAGTGACCTTGCTGATGAACACCGAGTTCGAGGACGAGGACGGCACGATGCGCCTGCTGACCGACGACGATCTCATCAGCCGCTTCATGGAACTGGCGATCGCCGGTCACGAAACCGTGTCGAAGGCGCTGCCCAACGGCATGGTGGCATTGCAGCAGTTCCCGTCCGAACGGAAGAAGCTGCTCGAGGAGCCCTCGCTCATTCCGAATGCGGTCGAGGAAATCCTGCGGTTCGACCCGCCATCACAGCTCCAGGGACGTACGACCACCCGTGATGTCGAATTCCACGGGGTGACCATCCCCAAGGGATTCAAGACCATGCTGCTAACTGGCGCGGCCACCCGCGACGAGCGCAAATACGAAAACCCCGACATCTTTGACGTCACGCGCAAGGCAGAGCTCGCTTCGATCTACTTCGGCTTCGGCATTCACAAGTGCCTGGGAATTCACCTGGCGCGTCTCGAGATGTGCGTCGCGCTGGAAGTGTTCCTGCAGCGTTTCCCCGAATTCGAGGTCTACCCCGAGCAGGCTACGCGTGTGGTGCTTTCCAACGTACGCGGGATGAGCAGCCTTCCGTGCAAACTCAAACCAGACGCCTGAGCGTCGAACGGAAGGATTCGAAATGGATTTAGGGCTACAGGGCAAGCGAGCGCTCGTCACCGGCTCGAGCAGTGGGATTGGCGCGACGATCGCGGATCTACTGGCGCAAGAAGGCGTCCGCGTTGTTGTCCACGGGCGGCGTGATGATGCTGCGCGCGCCGTTGCAGAAGGCATCGGCGGCCCTGACAAGGCCGTAGTCGTGTTGGGTGATATTGCCGAACCCGCTGAAGCCGAGCGCGTTGCGCGCGAAGCGGTGGAAGCGTTCGGGGGGATCGACATTCTCATCAACAATGCGGGCGGATTCGGGCCAAGCAACTGGGACGAGACAAATCCCGACGAATGGACTGCGCTCTATCGAACGAACGTCAGCTCTGCAGTCTCCCTGTCGGCCGCGCTCGCGCCGCCGATGAAGGAGCGGGGCTGGGGCAGGATCATCCAGATCGGGAGCGCCACTGGCGCACTCGCCATGCCGAATTCACCCGTTTATGCCGCGACCAAGGCGGCGCTCGCCAACATGTCGTCGTCGCTCGCCAAGCATTACGGAGAGTTCGGGATAACCTCGAATTTAATCGGCGTGGGGACGATCGCGACCGCGTGGATGCGCAATTTGTTCCCTCAAACCGAAGAAACAAAGGATCGCGACCCGATCTATGAAATGATGCTCGGGGCCCCGAGCGGCAACTATCACACGAACCCCATCAAGCGTATGGGGCTGCCCGAAGAAGTCGCCTATGCAGTCATGATGCTGGCAAGCCCGCGCGCGGCCTTCATAAACGGCGTAATTCTTCGCGTCGATGGCGGCATGGTGCCCAACATCGGCCTCTGAACGGATTGGGGTCAACGCGGCGGCACCTACCGGCGAGAACCCGGTGTGCCGCGACTTGCAGATATCGTGGGGACGACGAGCCCACACTATTCGCGCAGCCCAAGCTGGATTGCCAATGGTGGATATTGGCCAGGCCCAAACATACCCATCCACAACATCTAGAGGATCCACTAATGAGCAACTGGGAAACAAACGCCGCGATCCAGGCAGTACTTAACGGCTACTCGGGCGCAGCCGCCCGCCTCGACACCGAGGAGTATCTGAGTTTCTTCACCGAAGACGCCGAATTCCGGGGTGTTCCCGAAATGGTTGGCCTGCCCGCTCCTTTCAAAGGACGCGAGCGGATCGGCGGGAGACGTGGCGGGGAAGTTCCTGTGCGCAATCCTCGAGCAGGCCCGCGTGAGCAAGCTGTTGTCGCGCGATCACTTCAGCGTCGATGGCACGCTGGTAGAGGCTTGGGCTAGCATGAAGAGCTTCCGGCCCAGGGACGATGAGGACGATGGCGGCGGCGATGCGGGAGGCCGCAATGCGCCTGCCGATTTCCGGGGCGAGAAGTGCTCGAATGCAACCCATGCGAGCCGCACCGATCCCGATGCCATGCTCTACAAGAAGGGGCCGGGGATGGAGGCGAAGCTGTGTTTCATCGGCCATGGACTGATGGAGAACCGCTCGGGCCTGATCGTCGATGCCCGGCTCACCCGCGTCTCGGGCCATGCCGAGCGGCTGGCGGCGCTGGAGATGATCGAGCCGCATGCCGACCGGCCAGGCGCGATCACGCTCGGCGCGGACCGGGGCTACGACACCGCCGACTTCGTCGAGGAACTGCGCGCGATTAATGTCCGCCCGCATGTCGCGCAAAACATCAGCCGCCGTCGCTCGGCGATCGACGGTCGCACGACCCACCATGCCAGCTATGTGGCGAGCCAGCGCATCCGCAAGCGGATTGAGGAGGCGTTCGGCTGGATCAAGACCATCGCCGGGCTGCGCAAGACCAAGCTGCGCGGGCTCGACAAGGTCGACTGGCCTTCACCTTCGCAGCAGCCGCATACAACCTCGTGCGATTGCCCAGGCTGCTGGAGGCACCGACATGATCCATCCGCTGGCCGGCAAATGGCGGATCGTCGAGATGGAGTTGTGGGACCGCGAGTTCATCGATCTGCTCGGCCCCGGCTTTATCCGATTCGATGACCAAGGTGGCGGCGAGTTCCGCTTCGGAGCGGTCACCGGAACACTCGATTGCAGCTACGCCAAGGCCAGCATCCATTTCAACTGGGAAGTAAGCGACGAAATGGACGAAGCTTCAGGTCAAGGCTGGGCCGAACTGCAGGACGACGGCTCGCTCAACGGCGAAATCAGCTTCCACCATGGCGACGAATCCTCCTTCATCGCTACAAGCTGGACTTCTTCAACAGCCTGCTAATCACCTGAATCTAAAGTTCGTTGGATAATGTTTGTTCGGTTTTGTGGCAGAAGCGTTTAACCGCAGCAAGGATTTCGTCGGCGGATCTGGTCCATTTGAAGGGTGCTGGATTTTCGTTGTGCCGTTCGATGAAGCTTCGGACGTCGGCCTCGAGTTGGCCGGTTGAAGTATGGACGCCGCGCTGGAGTTTCTTGCGGGTGAGTTCGGCAAACCAGCGCTCGACCTGATTGATCCATGACCCGGAGGTCGGCGTGAAGTGGATATGCCAGTGCGGCCGCCGTGCTAGCCACGCCTTGATCGCAGGCGTCTTGTGCGTGGCATAGTTATGGGTCCACCGTTCAGGGATGCCCGGCATCATTGGCAGAATCGGCTGCGCGCGATCAAGCGCCTGAATCTGGGATTTCTCATCGACACTGAGCACCAGCGCGTGGGTCGGCGGTGACAGATAGAGGCCGACAATGTCTCTCACCTTATCGACGAACAGCGGGTCGCTCGACAGCTTGAAGGTCTGGCTGCGGTGGGGCTGGAGGCCGAAGGCGTTCCACATCCGGCGGATCGTTGTATGCGAATACCCCGCCTCTGTCGCCATCGAGCGGATCGACCAGTGTGTCGCATCGGCGGGCGTCGTGCGCAGCGTCCGTTCAATTACGGCGGCCACCTCATCGTCGCCAATCGTGCGCGGACGGCCAGGGCGGGCTTCGTCGTACAGACCGTCAATGCGATCCTGCAGAAACCGCCGCCGCCACTTGCCAACCGTGTTCTCGCTAACCCCCAGCTCTGCCGCAACCAACTTGCCCGGCAGTCCCTCGGCGCACTTCAAGACAATCCGGCAGCGATCGGACAAGGATCGGGCCACACGGTGCCGCCGAACCTGACGCTCCAAATATGCTCGCTCCTCAGAACTCAACTCCAGATCCGCTAGCGGCCGGCCACGCAAGAAGACCTTCGACATCTGCTCCCTCCCATCGATGAAGCAGAACTATATAATATAATGAACTTCAGTTCCAGGTGACTAGTGTGGTCGGAAAAGCGATCGTCCCCGCGATGCCTGTCGCCATGGTGGATCGTTCGGGGCGACAAATGCGGTAAGGGACGCACAAAGCGCAGGCCGCATGCGTCAGCGGCATGAGCGTAAGTCGGGAGGGCAACATGCTGCACGAAAGGATCTGCGTGAACGGAATGTCCACGCGATTCTGGACCCTGGAACAGGACCTGGCGCTTTACACTGAGCTGGGCGTTCACAGTGCCACCATCCCATACGGAAAGGTAGCGGAAGCCGGGCCGGATGCCGCAGCCATGATCGCGCGCTCCCATGTCCGACCGGTGCTGCTGGGCGGTGGCCCGGCTACACCATTGATGGGTGGGCTGGATGCTGTCGGCAAAGCGATCGACGCGGCGAGGGCGACCGGTTTCCCGACCTTCTATTCGATCTCCGGTCCAGCTCCTGGTGGAGCGCCTACCGACCACGCCTATGATGCGCTCGTCGCCGCGCTCGGTCCGATTTGCACCTATGCCGCGTCGCGGAATGTCCGGATCGCAATCGAGAACAACAGCATCGCGACGCGTGGCCATGGCTTCGTCCACACCTTGGCGGATTCGATCTCGCTCGCGGACGACACCGGCGTGGCCATTTGTCTCGAATTACAGAACTGCTGGTATGAACGGCACTTGCCCGCAATGTTCGTCCAGTCAGCCGACCGGCTGGCGATGGTGCAGGTCAGCGATTTCAAAGTTGGCGAGGACTTGCGCCTCAACCGGGCGGTACCCGGCGACGGCGACATGCCATTGGAGTGGATGCTTCAGGAACTGCTGAACGCAGGCTACCAGGGCCTGTTCGACATCGAGGTTCTCGGCCCGCGGATCGAGGACGAAGGTTACCAAGCGGCAATCTGGCGCAGCGCCGAATGGCTTTCTGATCGCTTTGCCCGTTGGGGCGTGTGATCGGTCCACCGCAGGCGGAAGGCCGAGTCCATTACTTGTTCCGTTTGCGCAGTTTGTCTGCCAGATGGCTGTTGTCGCGCAGTGCGAACGGCGTGTTCGCTATCCTCTCGATATCGCGGCCGCCGTGGCGATCAAGATCGTAGCACAGGTCAACGGCGAGCTTCTGTACCCCAAGCGCATCGGACGGCTTAGCCGCGAGGCGCTGGCAGAACTCCAAGGCCCTGGTCTGGAACTCGTCGGCCGGCCAGACCGCTTGCACCAGTCCTGCGGTGAAGGCGGTCTGCGCGTCGATCTTTTCGCCGGCCATGGCCAGCCATTTTGCCCAGCCAACCCCGCATAGGCGCACCATACGGCTGGTTCCGCCGCTGCCGGCGATCATGCCAAGGTCGATTTCCGGCAGGCCGAATTGGGCGTTTTCAGAGGCCAGCCGGAAATCGACCGCGCCGGCCATTTCCAGCGCCAGTCCTAGGCAGGGGCCTTGGATTGCCATGACGACGGGCTTCTCCACCGCTTCCATCTCATCGATGTACCGGTGCATGTTGCGGCGGTATTCGCGCCTGAAAAGTTCCATTGACCGGTTGGGGTTCCGCGTTTTAAAATATTCGACGATATCGATCCCGGATGAGAAATACGATCCATTGGCGCGGATCAGCAGGACTTTCAGTTCGTCGTTTTCGCGCAAGTCGTCGACAGCGTCGAAAATGGTCTGGCGCATGGCCTTGCTGAGCGCATTCAGCTTGTCGGGCCGATTGAGCGAGACAATGGCGACGCCGTCCCTGTCTTCCCGAATGGCCTGCTCGCTCACTAAATACCCCTTCCCTGAAATTTTCGGTTGTATAATCCTGCTCGCCCGGACCTGGCGAGGCTATAGAACATGGTCTCGCCAAATCCACAAATCGCATCGCCATTGCCTGCCAGGATGGGTATGCTCCGCGTCTGACCGGCCATCTTCCACAGCTGCTTGCAAGGTCGGTATATAACTCATTACACAGCGTCAAGAATGGCCTGCCTCGTCCGCGCAAAAGTACTCCGAAGAGCCTCGGAAACCTTCAATATCGATGGCTTTTCGGAAGGTTGGCCGCCGCCGCTGCGGACTCGACAGGTTGACTTGAATGAGGAACAAGTTAGATGATATAGCAGATTTAGACCGAGGTTGCATTGTATACCGACGCGCTCACAGTTCCCGAGTTACTGGTACGCAGGATTGAGCAGGATTCTTCGTCTCCCGCTGTAATCACTGCGGATCAAACCCTGACGTATGCCGAACTCGATGCCCGGAGTCGCACCATCGCGGCTTGGCTGATCAATGAAGCCGGGGTTGCCAAGGGTGCCCGCATCGGCCTGCTGATGGAGAACGGCGTGGGTTGGGTCAGCATCGCGGTGGCGATCATGCGGATCGGCGCGGTGTTGGTGCCGCTCAGCACATTCCTGCAGCATCAGGAACTCATAGATCAACTTGCGGTGGCCAGTGTCCAGCACCTGGTCGTGACGCCGGAATTCAATGGGCGGGATTATCTTGCCGATGTCTCGGCAATTGTCGATCCTGCCGGTGCGAAAGGGTCGTGTCGGGGGCTTGTCCGCGACCCGCAAGCGCCGTCGCTGCGCAGCGTATGGAGCGCCGCCGAACTGATGGCTATCGCCCCGGCAGTAGCGGCATTTCCATCGCAATGCGAAATGATCGATGCGCTGGGCAAGCAGGTATTTCCCGGCGACGATATGGTAATCATGTTCACGTCCGGCAGCAGCGGTCGTGCCAAGGGCTGCATCCATACCCATGGCAGCGCCATAAGGGGCGTGTCGACAAGCCTGGCCGACCGCGGGGTGCGCCGCGATGATCGGCTCTATCTCCCCATGCCACTGTTCTGGACCGGCGGCTTCGGAATGGGGCTGATGACCGCGCTGATAACTGGGTGCGCGCTGATCACCGAAGCAATCTCCGAACCGTCCCGCACCCTCGAATTGCTCTCTCGCAGCAAGGTCACGCTGTTTAGGGGCTGGCCCGACCAGGCGGTTCGGCTCGCGCAGCACCCGCAATTTGCTGCGGCCGATCTCGGTTCCTTGAGGCCCGGTAGCCTCGATGCGCTGATGCCGTCCCAGTTCCGGGCCAAGGCCCCCAGTTCGCGAGCGGCCTTGCTGGGCATGACCGAAACGTTCGGTCCTTACTGCTGCTTCCCGTTGAACGAGGACATGCCGACGGACAAATGGGGCAGCGCTGGCCGGGTCCAGCCGGGTATTTCGGTGAAGATCGTCGATCCCGAAACGGGGGCAGAGCTGCCTCACGGTCAGTCGGGCGCGATAACAGTGCGCGGACCCAACCTGATGCGCGGGATTTGCGGACGCGAGACTGCCGAAGTTTTCGGCCGCGATGGCTTTTACGTTACTGGCGACCTTGGCCGGGTCGATGAAGATGGCTTTCTGTTCTATGAAGGTCGGGGCGACGACATGTTCAAGGCCAAGGGCGCTACAGTCTATCCCAGCGAAGTCGAACGTGCGCTTAGGGACATTCCAGGTGTCATTCGGGCCTACGTTACTGATGTGACTGCACAGGACACGGGCGAGAAGGAAGTTGGCGCTGCCGTGGTCGCTGGATCGGCCGACATGTTTGATGCCAGCGGGCTTGGTGCCGCACTACGCAGCCGGCTCAGCGCGTTCAAACGCCCGACGCGGTGGCTGATTTATTCATCGATCGAGGACGTGCCAATGCTGTCCTCAGGTAAAGTAGACAAGCGTGCCTTACGGGACGCATTGTCGCGCGCAAGGAGGTAATCATGGCGATCACCAGGGAGCAGAACGAGCGTCTTGTCCGGGTTGAGGGCGATGCCCCGATGGGCAAGCTACTGCGCGAAAATTACTGGGTTCCTGCCTGTCTCATGGCCCAGCTGGTTCCTGGCGGCGATCCCATACGCGTGCGACTGTTCGGCCGCGACCACGTTGCGTTTCGCGCGGATGACGGCCGGATCGGCTTCTTCGACGAACGCTGCCCGCATCGCGGCGCGTCGCTGGTGCTTGCCCACAATGACGGCTGCTCGCTGCGCTGCATCTTCCATGGCTGGAGGATCGACGTATCCGGAAAAGTCGTCGAAGTTCCCACGCAGGCCCAGCATGCGGAAGCTTTCGCGGAACGCGTGCCGGTAAAGAAGTACCCGACGCATGAAGGCGGCGGGATCGTCTGGGTCTGGCTCGGATCGAACGAGGCTTCTCCCTTCCCCGATCTGCCGTTCACGATCGTTCCCGAAAGCCAGGTCTGGATGACGGTCACCAAGGCCCAGTGCAACTGGATGCAGGGAGTCGAAACCACGCTCGACAGTGCGCATGTTGGTACGCTGCACGAAAGCTACCTTACCCAGCTCAAAGCCGACCGTGAAAAGGCCGATCTTGAAAAGGACCCCGAGAAGGGCGCGCGCAGCACCCATGCCCTCGCCAACCTTGCGCCGCGCTACGAAATCGACATCACGCCTTATGGCCTCGACGCTGTTGCGCTGCGTCCCCTGGAAGACGGCAACACCTACGTGCGCACGACGCGCTATATCATGCCGTTCATCAGCCTGACGCCGTTTGGTGAGCCCGACGTGCCGGCGGTGCTGTTCATTACCTCTCCGATCGACGACACACATCATAATCTGTTCTACGGAACATGGTCGCTGACCCGCGATCTCGATGCTGCCTCCGTCCCCGATTTCATGTCGTTCGCGATTGGTAACCGGCCCTTCGACCAGCAGAATTTCGGTGGTTTTTCGGCTGGCCGCGACCAGAACTTCGGCCAGGACCGCGAAGCGATGCGGGCCGGCCACTACAGCGGCATGGTCGGCAACCTGCTCCAGGAAGATATGGTGACGCAGGCCAGCATGGGGCCGATCGTGGATCGCACCCGCGATTTTCTGTCATCGAGCGATATCGCGATCGTCCAGGGCCGCAAGATCCTGCTAGAGGCGCTAGATGATTTCGAGGCTGGCCGGGTCCCGCGCGGAACCAATCCCGACGTCGATCTTCGCGAAATTATACCGCAGAACCTTGTCATACCCGACGGCATGGAGCGCAGGAATTTCAGCCTGGCCGAAGCGACCCGCTAACGACGGGCATTAGGCCCACCTGTCCCGGATTTCGTCAGAAGCGGGGCCCAGTGCAATTTGATGCGAGAGAGAAATTGGCTTTATGGGCACCTTGTTGAAAATGCAGCACTCTGTGTCAGAGGCCGAATGGGCTGCTCGTGTCGAACTGGCGGCGCTTTATCGCATCGTCGATCGGCTCGGCATGACCGACGTAATATACAATCATATCACGGTCAAAGTGCCGGGCGAGGATAGTCAGTTCCTGATCAATCCGCTCGGCTTCCATTATTCGGAAGTCACGGCATCCAACCTTGTCAAGATCGACCTCGATGGCACGATCCTCGCTTCCGCTGCCGGCAGCAAGGTCAATCGCCCCGGCTTTGTCATCCACAGCGCGATCCACGCCGCGCGGCATGATATCAGCTGCATAGCCCATACTCATACTGTCGCCGGCCTGGCCGTCGCCAGCATGGAGTGCGGGCTGCTTCCGCTCAACCAGAACGCGCTGCGGTTCACCGGCGACATCGCCTACCACGATTACGAGGGCCCAGTTCTCCATTCTGAGGAGCAGGAGCGGATTGTAGCTAACCTGGGCAAGAAGAACGTGCTCATCCTGCGCAACCACGGGCTGCTGGTGTGCGGGAAGGGCATCGCCGAAGCCTATCTCAATCTGTGGTGTCTTGAGGTCGCTTGCCGGATGCAGGTCGCGGCCTTGAGTTGCGGGCAACCCCTGACGAAGCCCAACGAGAACGCGTTGGCCGCGTCCGAGGCGGCTTACCGGGCTTTGCGCAAGCGTTCTGCGGCATTGGAGTGGGCGGCGGAGAAGAGGCTGCTGGACCGGGAGTGCAGCGATTACCGGAACTGAACCGGCGCAAGGCATTGTTCGCCGTAGCTATTGGCGGGCTTCAGTATGGTGCCGCCATACAGTCTTCGCCGGCTGCGATTGGTGCGCTGGTCCGGCCAGCGAGTCGGCACACACAAACTATCTTGATGGGAGCATTTGATGGGAGCGTTGGAAGGCAAAGTCGTGCTGGTCACCGGCGGCGCCAATGGCATCGGCCGCGAATGCGCCCTCCTGGCGGCACGGGAAGGGGCCAAAGTGGTTGTCAATGACCTTGGTACCAGCCTGAGCGGAGGCGACGCGACCGGCTCGGCATCGTCCGCCGCGACGACGGTGAACGAAATCACGGCGGTCGGTGGTCAGGCCATCGCCAATACCGAAAGCGTGACGGAACTGGCGGCTGCGAACCGGATGGTCGAACAGGCGATCGACACATTCGGTCGTATCGATGCTGTCATCAATCCTGCCGGTATCTTGCGGGATCGCTTCTTCCACAAGATGAGCGAAGGCGAATGGGATGCCGTGATCGCGGTGCATTTGCGCGGAGCCTTCAACGTCTCCCGTGCGGCCATCGAGCATTTCCGCAACCAGGAAAGCGGCGCATTCATCCATTTTTCCTCAGCCACAGGTCTTCTGGGCAACGCGGGCCAGGCCAATTATGCCGCAGCCAAGCTGGCCGTGGTCGGGTTTTCACGCACGCTTGCCATGGAAGGTGCCGCCAAGAACATTCGCTCGAATGTCATCGCGCCATTTGCGTGGACGCGGATGCTGGAATCTGTTCCCATCAAAGACGAAGTCATGGCCGCCAAGATGGAGCAGCTGCGTCTCGGCATGAGGGCGGACCAGGTTTCTCCGCTCGCGATCGCGCTCGCGGCTGATGCAAGCGCCTCAGTAAGCGGTCAGATATTCTGCGTACGAGGCAATGAAGTTATCCTGTTCAGTCAACCCCGGCCGGTCGGGTCGGTGACGCGCAGCGAGGGCTGGACGGTCGAGGGTCTGCTCGATGGGGGTATCCCTGCCCTGAGACCGAAGTTCACGGACCTGAGCGAAACATCCGGGGCAGTTTTCCCCTACGGCCCGGTATAGCCGAAGTTGGCCGTATCTGCTTGTCAACAGTGCCGGACACGGACTGGTCCGAGCACCGGTATTGCGCAGTTGACCGGGATTGGGTCAAAACGTAGTGACTTCCGGGTTCTAGAAATAGTTCAATGATTGGAGAGGCCGGTGGAGTTTGCCGTATCAGCGAAGGACGCCAAGTTTCGCGAAGACGTTCGTGAATGGCTTTCCGTCAATGTTCCGCGCGATCCGCGTCCCCCGATTACACTTGCGGGGGCGGAGCAGGTTGAGTTCATGCGGCGCTGGCAGCGCAAGCTATTCGATGGCGGATGGGCAGGCATCAGCTGGCCGGAAGAATACGGCGGACGCGGACTGTCGCTGGTCGAACAGGTAATCTGGTACGAGGAATACGCGCGAGCTGGCGCCCCCGAAGCCGGTTGCCTGTTTTGCAGCCTGCAACACGCTGCACCAACCTTGATCGTAAAGGGTTCGCCTGAACAGAAGGCGTATTACCTACCCCGCATCCTGACCGGCGAAGATATCTGGTGCCAGGGCTTTTCCGAGCCCGGCGCTGGATCGGACCTGGCCAACATAAGCACCCGCGGAACGGTCGAGTGCGATTACATCATCGTCAATGGCAGCAAGATCTGGACAAGCTTTGCCCAGGTTTCCGATTATCAGGAACTCGTAATCAGGACACAGCCAGGGTCGAAGCGCCACAAGGGGCTGACCTGGATCATCTGCGACATGCGTTTGCCCGGGATCACCATTCGCCCGATCAAGTCGCTCGACGGGGAATATCATAACTGCGAGGTCTTCTACGACAATGTGGAGATCCCGGTGGTCAACGTCGTTGGCAAAATTGATGATGGCTGGAGCGTGGCGATGGCAACCCTGTCCTTCGAGCGGGGCACCGCGTTCATGGAAACCCAGATGCGCCTCGCCTACACTGTCGAAAAGCTGATCGGGCTGGCCCGGCTCCTGAAGGGTGCTGATGGCCGTCCAATCATCGAGGACGGCGGAATCGCCAGCCAGCTTAGCCGTTTGCGGGCAAGGTCCGCATCGCTCAAAGCCATGACCTACATGGGCGCATCGCGGGCACGGAATTCCGACATGCCCGGGCCGGAGGGCACCTATATCGCGCTGCGCTGCGGCGAGATGAAGCAGGAGGTGTACCGGCTGGCCATGGAAATCCTCGGTCCGCAGGGAATGGAGCGACCGGTCGAACTGGCGACCCAGGACCTCGTGCAGCAGTATCTCTACAGCTACGCCGCGACGATTGGTGGTGGGACTAGCGAGATCCGGCGTAACATCATCGGTGAGCGCCTTCTTGGCCTGCCGCGACACGGGTGATGATCAGATGATAGACCTCATTCCCTCATCAGAGCAGGGCGCGATTGCCGAAGGCGTCGCAGACTTCCTGCGTGAGCATTTCCCGATCGATCGGCTCCGCCATAGCCGGGGAACTGTGGATGATAACTGGGTAGATCTGGCGCAACTGGGCGCCTTTGGCGTTTCTGTCCCCGAGGAGTCCGGTGGCATTGGCCTGGGTGTTGTCGAAGACGTTTTGGTGTTCCGCGAATTCGGGCGTCACCTGGTCTCTCCGGCCGCAATCGGGACGCGGGTTGCTGCCATCGCCGCGGCCGCGAACGGACAAGAGGCCCTGTGCCGCGATCTGCTGAAGGGTCGCCGGCGCGCCGGGCTTGCCACTCCGGCTGGATCCGGAGTGCAACTGCTCGAAGTTGGAACCGGGGACCTGTGCGTCGCCATCAGCGGGGAAATCCTGCAGGTGTTCGATACGGACCAGCTGGCTGACCGGGAAGAACTGTTCGCGCTTGACGAAACGCTGACGCTGGCGCGCGGTCGGCTGGGTAAGGCTCCGCTTATCACCGTCACTGACCGCAGCCTTGTCCTTTCGGTCCGCTTGCTGGCCGCGGCGATGCTGTGCGGCGTGCTGGATGTGACCCGCGACATGGCGGTCGACTATGCCCGGACGCGGCAGCAGTTCGGAGTTCCAATCGGGGTGTTTCAGGGAATCAAGCATCCCTGCGCCGATATCGCGCTGGCCGCCGAGGAAGCATGGTCGCAGGTTGCCTATGCGTCATTGATGTTGGAAGCGGAGCTGCCGTCGGCGGCATTCGATGTGACGGCTGCCAAGTTCGTGGCGGGTGACAACGCGCTGGTGTCGGCCCGCGCCAATATCCAGATCCACGGCGGAATGGGCTTCACCGACGAGGTGGATGCCCAGCTCTTGCTGAAGCGTGTACATGTGCTGCACCAGTTGTTCGATGATCCGCGCCTGGTTAGGCAGTCCTTGCTGGAACTGCCGCTGGAAATCTGATTGCCAAACGAAAAGGGCCCTGCATGACCTACAACACCATCATCATCGATCGGCGCGGTCATACGGCGTGCCTCACGCTCAACCGCCCGCAGGTACTCAATTCGATCTCCATCGAGATGATGGGCGAGCTCAAGAGCGCCTGGCAAGAGTTGGAGAATGACCCGGAAATCTGGACGACCATCGTAACCGGAGCAGGGGAAAAGGCCTTGTGCACCGGCGCCGACGTGAATGTGATCGAAGGCAATGAAATCGATGGCCGTTCGACCGGGATAGACACCTGGGGAGAGTCCGTCCTGTCGTCGTTTCGCCAATGGGAAACGCCCCAGGAAGCGACGCCGCCCTACCTCCAGATGTCAAAGCCGGTGATCTGCGCAGTCAATGGCATCGCCTGCGGGGCGGGGCTCGATCTGGTTTCGACCTGCGACATCGCGATTGCCGCCAACCATGCCACCTTCTTCGATCCGCACGTCTCCATCGGCGTGGCGTCCGGCCGCGAAATGGTGCGGATGGCGCGCGTGCTGCCACTTCAGGTGGCGATGCGGATGGCTCTGGTGGGTAAATTCGAGCGCCTGAGCGCAGCGCGCGCCTATGAACTTGGCCTGGTATCCGAAGTCGTTCCCAAGGAACAGCTGATGGACCGTGCCTGGGAAGTGGCCGAGATGGTCAATCGTAACGCGCCGCTTGCGGTTCGCGGCACCCGGCTTGGCATCCGCAAGGGGCTTGGCATGCCGATCTACGAGGCGGAACTGATTTCCGAATCCTATCGGATGCGCGTTGCACAGACCAACGATGCCCAGGAAGGTCCGAAGGCATTTCTTGAAAAGAGGGCGCCGGACTGGACAAGTGCGTGAACCAACCCTTCGCACTCGTTCGCGACGAGGTTGCATTTACCTGGCCCGTAGATCCTGCTTGGTGCAGTTGGAATGGCCTGTGGGGCGGGGCCGTGCTTGGTTTGGCGGTCCAGGCACTGGAACTCGAAAGCCAGCGCCCGGTTCGCGCATTGAACGCAGCTTTCCTCAGCGCCGTCAATGTCGGCGATAGCCTAACCATCGTCCCTGAGATGCGGGTGATGCGCAAGGAAATCGCACAGGCTGCCGTCGTTGTCGATGCCGGTCACGGCCGGGTTCTCGACGGCACAGCGGTGCTCGGCCTCGTTCCTGACAGCCTTATTACCGGGCAGCGTCCGCCGCTCGGGCCCGAACCGGAAGACTGTCCGGCGCGCAGCTGGATGAAGCCCATTCCTGGCGGTCTGCAGGAGACGCTAGAAGCGCGTATTGCGGGTACGGAATCACACCGGGTGCTGCTCTGGACGCGATGCGTCGGCGCAGGTGACGTACCGATGTCGGCACCACTGATCGCAGCAGCGGCGGATTACCCCGCCTTCTCGGTCACGCTGGCGACAGGTGGGCATTACTTTGGCATCACGCTGGATACGGCGCTTCGGTTCTTCGATCCGCCCCACGATTGCCCCGGCGACAGTTGGTTGCTGCTCGATAACGAATTCGACGGCATGGCTCAAAATGTTGCAATGGCGAGGGCACGCGTGTGGTTGGGAGACCAGCTTGTCGCAACTTGCGAGCAAACCCTGCGGCTGCGCGCGAAAGATGCCTTCAAACCAGTCAGTTGACTGTCGCTTCCATCCAATCGACGATGCGATGAAGGGACCACCTTAGAGGATCACGATGCTAGAGATTGCCTTGAACGATGTGCACAACCATGCCGGACGCGAACTTGGAGTATCGGACTGGATTGAGATCACCCAGCAACAGGTGACGGAATTTGCCGAGGCCACCGGGGACCGCCAATGGGTCCACGTCGAAATCGAGCGCGCAACCCGCGAAATGGGCGGCACGATCGCGCATGGCTACCTGATCCTTTCGCTTATTCCGGTCCTGTCTGCAGCTATCTTCAAGATAAAGAATGTCGGGCGGGCCATGAATTATGGCTGCGAACGCATTCGTTTCCTCAACTCGGTCCGGACGGGTGGCCGGATCCGGTTGCGCTCGCGGCTTCTCGGTGCCGAACCCAAGGGCGGCGGGATGCTGGTGAGGATCGAAGCCACGTTTCAGATCGAGGGTGAGGTGAAGCCCGCTTGTGTCGCCGAAACGCTGGGGCTGTATTTCGGCGAATAGGGGTTGGCGCAACCACGCTGCGGACTTTCAAAGTCGATGGACCTGCGAAAATGACGAAGGCCGAGGAGCGATCCCGGCCTGCTGGGCCGCCCAAATCTGGGGTCCCGTGCAAACCTGGCTGTCAGGGAGCGTCGTCGACTTCCGACCAGTCCCACCGGCCGACAAAGCCACCGGGCTCGGTGATATTGAACTTGGTGCGCAGGTCGCTCAGCTGCCAGTCGAGATATTCTTCCCAGAGCTCCATGTAGAGCGGGCGATTAAGCCGCTTGCCCAGCGCAGCGCCCTTTTCCAGCGCATCGCAAACGGCCGGCATGATTTCGGGCGTATGCAGCGTGGTCCGCAACACCCAGCTCGAGATGTAGAACGCCGAGGTGAGCGACGTTTCCTTCGCCAGACGCGGCTGATAATAATTGTAGCTAGAGGTCACATGGGACACCGACAGTGCGACTTCACCAGCAATGGAGTCGGCCGGAAATCCGGTCAGGATGTGTTCTATATCATGAATTTGCGAGCGCCTTTTGCGAACATAATCGAAGTCGCTCACGGCGTCGGCGAGGCGACCGAAATAAAGCTTGAAGCCTTTATCCAGCAGCCCTTTGATTGAATGGCCTAGAGTGCCCGGGGCAGAGTTGGCAACATCTTCACTCTGGATATTGCCTAGCGGTCGCTCCTTCAGCCATGCGCCCAGTTCTGGGAGCCGCTCAGCGTCTTCGCGGAACAGACGCGCGGTCGTCTCGTGGTCGAACACCGCTTCCAGTGCATGGTAGAATTCCGGGGTGCGGGCGATGGTGTTGGCATCGCGGCCAGGCTTGCGCAGCGCCTCGTTCGAAATCCAGTCGCGGATCAGTGGGCTGTTCAGGTACTTCGACGAGGAGAGCAGAATACTGGATGTCGACTCGAGTGACATGCCGCCGCGCATGTATTCAACGTCATCCGCCATCTGCGCACTTTGAGTAGCAACCACTGCCCATACTCCATTTCGAGAAGTCCAAGCTTTTGCGCCGCCTTATCGCCCCGCAAAAGTCTAACCTTATCGACAATACCCATAGGCCAAACGCGCCACCGTGCCAACCTATCAAGCAACATCTGTGATCGGCACCGGGCTTTTCATCCAGCCTGCAAGGTTTGCGCAGCCGCATCAATGAACTGTGCCAACGCCATGTCCAGATCAGTCAGCCCGCCCGCATCATGGGTGGTCAGCAGGATTTCGATCCGGCTATATACGTTGCTCCATTCAGGATGGTGATCGCGCGTTTCCGCCTTCAGTGCGACCATGGTCATGAATGCGAATGCTGTATTGAAATCGGCGAACTGAATGGTCCTGACGATTGCCGGCCGGGGCCAGGGGGCGGTGCTCCATTGTGGCAAGTTTCAGGGTCGATCGTCGCTCGGCTCATGTCGTTGTCCTGGCTGGAAGTGAAATCCCAATCGGGTCCGGGCGACCGGATCGAAGCCCGGTCATGGTGTCAAAAATCCATGAGGACCGCTTTTCGCTCCATGAACGCGGCGATTCCGTCCCGGCCACGCTCGCGTCCCCAGCCCGACTGCTTCTGGCCGCCGAACGGAACATTGTGTTCGATGTTTGCGCCGCCGTTCACCCTGACCCAGCCAGACCGGATCCGCCGGGACAGCTTGTGGGCAACGCCCAGATCGCGGGTCCAAATAAAGGCGGCAAGGCCAAACTCGGTATCGTTGGCGACTGCGGCCAGCGAGTCGATGTCGCTGTCCTGCATCGGCATGGCGCAGAGCACCGGCCCGAATATTTCTTCCCGGACCGCTGCCATGTCACGCGAGGTACCTGTCAGCACGGTTGGCTGGACGAAGTAGCCCTGCCGGTCGATCCGCTCGCCGCCGGTTACAACGGTGGCGCCGTCGGCCTGGCTGCCTGCGATGAAGCGGGTGACCTTATCGAGCTGGCCCTGTGAAATGACCGGTCCCATTGCGACACCTTCCTCGAACTGCGTTCCGACCTTGGTCTTCCGGGCGATGTCGGCGATTCCCTCGACGACCCGGTCGAACACCGAATCCTCTACGTAAAGCCGCGATCCGGCAACGCACATCTGGCCGGCGTTGTTGAAGATGCCGGTGGCGATCGTGGGGATGGCGACATCCAAATTTGCGTCTGCGAAAACAAACACCGGTGATTTCCCGCCCAGCTCGAGTGAAACCCGCTTCAGCGTGCCCGCTGCGGCCCGGACTATCGACTTGCCGGTCGCGGTCGAGCCGGTAAACGTGATCTTGTCGACCAGCGGATGATCAACCAGCGCTTGCCCCGCAACCGTGCCGAGCCCGGTGACGATGTTCAGGACGCCATCGGGAATTCCGGCTTCCTGCGCCATCTGCCCGAACCGGATAGCAGTGAGGGGCGAAAACTCCGCCGGCTTGACCACCACAGTGCACCCCGCCACAAGCGCCGGCACCACTTTGTTCACGATGCTGCGCAGCGGTGCGTTCCACGGTGTGATCGCGGCCACGACACCCAGTGGCTCCAGGCTTGAAAAGGCGTGCTGGTTCGGCTGCGCGGTTTCGAAGGTTTCACCGCCGATCTTGCCGATCCATCCCGCCAGGTAGCGGATATTGTCGTAGTTCACTGCGCCGACAGAAGCCCGCGACCGGGGCAAGGGTGCGCCGATGTCGAGGCTTTCGAGCAGTGCCAGTTCATCCACCGACGCCTCGATCATGTCGGCGAGGCGCAACAAGCATTCCTGCCGTTTGAGGAACGACATCCCGGTCCATTTTCCGGTGTCGAAAGCCTCCCGTGCCGCGCGGACCGCCAGATCGACGTCTTCGGCGCCGCCGAGGGCAAACGTCGCAATGGGCTGGGCCGTCGCGGGATTGAGCGTTTCCATGACCGCGCCCGAACGCGCTTCCACCCAGCGGCCGCCAATCAACAGCTTGAGCGGCTGCGACAGGTACGCTTCCACCTTGCGGCTCAGCTCTTCGCTTACGATGTCTTTGTACATGATCCTGAAAATGCCTCCCGCGTCCGGCGTGCCGGAATATTGCGCTTGAACTGCATGCCTTGGTGCCCCCCTGTCGGGATTGGCGCGCCGGGCACCAAGGCAGTCTTACGCCTTGTTCGTCGGATTGACGTAAAGCGATTTGGCGAGCGCCGGGAACTTGAACTTGGGCATGATCTCCGCCAACTCTTCGGGCGTCCACATTCCGTTGGTAAAGGCGGTGCGATCCGGCGTGAATACGGGGAACGGGCTGACAGCGCCTGCCTCGACATAGAACGATTGTCCGCTGAAATCGCAGGCCCTGCTCGCCAGATAGGTCGCGACCGCAGCGACATGCTCGGGTTCCTGCACAACCGACTTCATCCGGTCGATCGTTTCTTGGGTCTGGTTGTCGAAGACCAGACGGGTCGAGGTTGCGGCCGGGTTGAAGGCGTTGACGTTGACGCCGGTCCCGACAAGATCGCGCGCGATTGAATTGGTAAAACCGAACGTGCCGCCCTTGCCTGCGGCATAGGCCGAAGAATTCTCGGCGCCAACCAGCCCCGCGCGGGAGATGACATTGACGATCCGCCCATAACCCTGCGCCATCATGTGCGTAACGGCGTGGCGGGTGCAATTGTAGGTTCCGAACAGGTGAACCCGGACCTGCGCTTCGAAATCTTCGGGGGTCAGTTCCCAGATTGGCGAACGCGCCAGGTAACCTGCATTGTTGATCAGCGCGTCGATCCTGCCGAACCCTCTGACGGCCGTATCGACGATCCGCTCGGCTGCGGCCCAGTCGGCGACGGATGCCGCCACGCCCTTGGCCTTGCCGCCGCTGGCCTCGATCGCGCTGACGACCTCTGCGCAGACGGCATCGTCAAGGTCGGCCACGACGACGGCAGCGCCCCGTTCGCCGAGTGAAAGCGCTGTCGCACGCCCAATTCCGCGCCCTGCTCCGGTTACGACGACAACCTGACCGCTGAAATCCGTACTCATAATTTTCCGCTCCGGGCGAAGATCTGGAGCTCCCCGGCGGGAGCGTTTAAGGGTTAGACGATTACAGCCGCGCCGTACGCACGGCAAGCCCAAACTGGGTCGTAAGAAGGTGCCGCGCTGCGTCTGGAGCAACCCTGTTACAGTGCAGTGACCAGCACGACCATCGCGCGACGATGGATGCGCGCTTACCGCGCCTGCAGGACTGGCTCGCACAAATCGATGCCCGTCCGGCCTATCGGGCGGGGTTGGCGAAAGGCGGAGCCTAGAGCTATGGTGCCGGATCGGCTCGCTGACGGGCCTCGCGGCAGGGTGAGGAACGCCCGCCCGATGTTTTTGCAATCTGCAGCTGTTGGCCGGTCATTTCATTGACGCAAGGCACCTGATCGGCTGAATTGGGCCGACATGTTGCAGCAAGCGGTCCGCGCAACATGTGAAAGTCGTTGGGTCGCAGCCATGAATTGGGGAGTAGAGACGATGACTGGAGCCCATGTGCACATATCAGGAGTTCCGGCATGAGAGAGGTTGATCCCATCCGCGTCGGGCTTCTCATCGATTTCGGTGACGGAGAGGGTTCATCCCCGATGCTGGAGAAAATCTTGCTGCCAACCTTCCGTCTCATCGTGGAAGAGATGCGCGCCGCCAAGGAGCTGGACCGCGACATCGAATTCGTGGTTGAGCAGGTGAAGGGCCTGCCGGAAGGCGCAGTAAAGCCGGTGCAGGACGCCTTCGATCGGCTGGTCGATGCTGGGTGTCTGGCCATCTTCGGGCCCTATGTCTCTGAAAACGCCGCTCCAATCAGCGAACATATCAACGCAGTGGCCAAAGTTCCGATCGTCAGCATCGCCGGCACCGAAACCATGCTCGGCGAATATGTGTTCGGCTTGCCCGCCGGCTCGATGGAAGAAGAACCGATCATCATGGCGCAGATCGCGCAATATGACGGCTGTAGGACAATCGGTATCCTTTACGAGGATTCGCTGATCGGCGAAGAATATCTGCGCACCCTGCGCCATGCCTGCCAAAAGATCGGCCTGCAGGTAACCGGTGAAATCGCTGTCCCGCAGGTCGAGGCGGACAAGGTTGATGATCTCAAGGTGCTCTACGCCAATAGGCCCGACGCGATCATGCATGTCGGCATGGGTCTCGGGCTGCTCAGGGTCAACGCCGGATTGAAGGAGCTTGCTTGGTCACCGCGGCGCTACAGCACGACCGCGTTCGAATTTGCCGCAACCTCGGAAACGTGGCGCAAGGAACTGGCTGGCTGGATCGGCCTTGACCAGTATGACGAACGCAATACGGTCGGCCGCGATTTCTTCGATCGGTTCGAGGCCCGCTATGGCTACCGTCCGAATTTCTTCTTCCCGCTGCTCGCCAACGACGCCGGCCGGATGATCCTGACCGCGATTGCGACCGCCAGGCCGCTGACCGGCAAGGGTGTCAAGAATGCGCTTGAACGCATCAAGATGATGCCGGCATCCACTGGTGCACCCGGTACGCGGCTGCGTTTCGGCAAGTTCATTCGCAACGGCTGGTTCGGCAGCGAGTTTCTGGTGGCCCGGCGTGTGCTCGACGACGGCAGCGCAATCGTCATGCACGGTACGCTTGAAGGTCTTGTCCCGTCTTATGTCGAGCCCTGATTAACGACCCCGGCTGTGACTGTCGTCGCGACAACCATGCGGTTCGCACACATCGACCCAGGCGCGCTCAGTTGCAGGTCAGGCCGCGCACCTGAACAGTTGCCCGAACGCATGAAAGCGTCGGGGCGGTATTTGTCAGATCTGCCCCATCGACCATAGGGCAACGGAATTGCGTTATTGTGCTCGCGCCCCGAAACCCTTATCAGTTACATATATGGCGGTGCACGGTATAAGGTCAGCCCACAAGGTTCACTAGCAGTCTGCTGAAAAACGCGAATTGGGGGCGGAGTGGAGCAACAATCGAATCGAAATGCGCATGGCCATGAATGGAAAATGCGCACTTTCCGGAGGTTTTGAATCAATGTTGCGCAATGCCACCACTCAAAAACCTTTTTCAGGAGACTGCTAGAGCGGGTTGCGTGATATCTGAATTATGCAACCCGCTCTAGGTATTTGTTGTTGCATCGTTATTTGCGAAAAACCGGTTCCCACTTTTTCGCACGATGCTCTAGCAGGACGAGGAGTGAAGGCAGCAGATCTGGATGCCGGGCCAATCAGCCTGATTCAGAGCGATCACTTCCCGGCCCGCCTAAGGAACTGGCGTGACATTCAGATAACAGCAGTTGCTTTTTGGAGATGACCATGAGTGAAAACATCGACACCGAAGTATTGGCAGCCTCGGCCGCCAAATATTGGGCAGACGAAGGCTATTCTCCTGGCGGTGTCATCCGCGAAGTCGACTACGCTACCCAGTCGACCGGTCTGGATCCGTCGCTAAAGGGCATCAAGATCGTCGATTGCGACACGCACTTCACCGAAGTTGGTGACATGTTTACGTCGCGCGCTCCGGCCCGCCTGAAAGACAAGATGCCGCGAATCAGCCGCATTGATGGTGTCGATCGCTGGCAGGTCGCTGGCCGCGACTTCGGTAGCATGGGTGGCAATGTGATCGGCAAGGATAACAACAAGCTGCTCGGCCGGCTGGCCTTCCCTACCCTCGACGACGCTCACGACGGCGGCTCGCAGGTGAAGGCGCGGATTCAGGCGATGGACGACATGGGTATCCATGCGCAGATCTGTTTCCAGAACTCCGGGGTTACCCAGGTCGGTGCGTTGATGTCGCTGAAGGACGAAGAACTCGCGCTGACGATCGTCCAGATCTACAACGACGCTGCCGCCGAACGGCAGGAAGAGTCCGGCCAGCGTCTCTTCACCATGGCGATGCTTCCCTATTGGGACCAGAAGGTGATGGAGAAGGAGGCCCAGCGTTGCCTCGACATCGGTCTGAAGGGCTTTACCTTGCCCGATACCCCTGAAAAGTGCGGCGTTCCCTCGTTTCTCCATGATTTCTGGACGCCGTTTTTCGAAATGTGCGAGTCGACCGGCACGCCGCTTAACTTCCACCTCAATGCGTCGATCGACCCGAACGCGATGACCTGGAAGGACTTCACGTTCGAGCAGATCCTGGCGGTGACCTCCACCATGATGACGCTGTGCACTGCGGCGACAATGTCGAACTGGATCGTCAGCGGTCGTCTCGATCAGTTTCCCAAGCTCAAGATCGGCTTGATCGAAGCCGGCATGGGCTGGGTACCGTTCGTTCTTGAGGCGTTGGAGCATCAGTTCGACGAAATGCTGCCGAGCAAGGCGGGCATGCTGAAGCGCCGCCCGAAGGAATATTTCCGCGACCAGATCTGGACGACCTTCTGGTTCGAGAAGTTCGGCCCCAAGCATCTGCTTGAGGCTGTCGGCGTCGACAAGGTGCTGTTCGAAACGGATTATCCGCACCCGACGTCGCTGTATCCCGGGGTCCAGTCGCATCTGGTGGATGTGCTTGGCGGTTACGATTTCGACGTTCGCAAGAAGGTTCTGGAAGACAACGCGGTCAAGCTCTGGAACCTGCCTTTTTAAGAGCGTCGCTGCGTGACATTTGAAGAACTGGCCGCGCGGGAGGCGATCCGAGACACTCTCGCAATCGCATCCCGCGCGGGCGATCATCTGAATACCGAGGACTACATCAGCTGTTTCATGGCCGATGGCGTCCTCGAATACGGAACGGTGATGCGCCATGTCGGCCATGCCGAACTTCGCGCGTGGCTCGAAAATGCCAAGGCACATGCCGAAAAGCGCGGCCTAATCCGGCATAACGTCACTTCTACGCAGATCGAGCTCAACGGTCTCGGTGGTGCGCTCGATAGTGACTCCCAAAGTGCTGAGGTCCACTCATATTATCAGGTCTATTCGGACATCGGCCCGGATCATTTCGGCTGGTATCATGACAGTTTCGTCCCGCATGGTGATCGCTGGCTGCTCAGGCGGCGGATCGTCGGAGTGGACTGGATTTCGGATCTGAGCAGGATCAATCATGCGCGCGCCCGCAGCCCAATTCGTCCACATCGACCAGGATCGCCCGACCGGTGCCCGCATGATCGCCGCGGCCGCCGGGGCCGAGACCGCCGCTCGCTATGGGCGTTCGATAATCCTGAATATCTGGCGTACACTGACCCCGCCGGCCCAGGACGTGCCGTTGGCGCTGTGCGATCAGAGGACACTGGACGAGGCCGACTGGGTCCTGGGCAGGACCATCGAACCATACATGCCTGATCCAACGCCCTACCTGAGCTCGGTCTTCACCCCGCGCCAGAGCTGGTATTACTTTTCGGACATGAGCACCAACGAAGCGCTGGTCTTCAAGAATTACGACAGCCGGATCGGCATGCCGCTCGGAAGCCTGCACAGTGCTTTCAAACTGCCGGGCTCACCTGCCAACGCAGTCCCGCGCGCCAGTGCCGAAACACGGATTGTTGCGTTTTTCGATTGAGATCCGGCCGGCTATGCCCATGGTAGAGCCCGGCCCATGAAATTAAGGGTAAGATATCATGCAAGTACCATTCGTCTGTGGCCCCAACGACCTCCGCATGTTCGAGGTGGAGGCACCTATGGCCGGTCCGCGTGACGTGGTCCTGCGTGTTGGCTCGGTTGGCATCTGCGGCAGCGACCTCGGGTTTGTTGCTGTTGGCGGGATGATGGGGCCTACTGACAAGCCATTCCCGATCGGGCACGAACTGTCCGGCACGGTGATGGTGGCAGGGCATGAAGTGACATTGGTAAAGGCCGGTGACCGGGTGGTGGTCAATCCGCTGGTCAACATGGTCGGCAACGGCTCACCCGAAGGCGGTTTTGGCGAGCAATTGCTCATCCGCGACCTCGCAGGGCGGCCCGAGTCGCTGCTTGTGCTGCCCGACAATGTCTCGCTCGATGCAGGTGCCCTGGTCGAGCCGCTGGCTGTTGCAACCCACGGTGTGAACCAGCTCGGGGCAAAGCCGGGCGACAAGGTCGCGATCTTTGGAAGCGGGCCGATCGGCCTCGCTTCAGTGGTGGTGCTGCGCCATCGCGGCATCGAAAATGTGGTCGTGTTCGACCTATCGCCGTTCCGCCGCCAGCAAGCAATCAAGCTGGGCGCCAGCGCGGCGTTCGATCCGCGCGAAACGCCCGCTGCAGAAGCGCTGATGGCGGAGCATGGCACGGTCAGGCTGTTCGGTCAGCCGGCCCCGGCCACGACCCATTATATCGAGGCCACGGGTGCGCCGGTGATCCCCGATATCATCGGGATGGCGCAGGGCGGGGCCATTTTGTGCGTATTGTCGTTGCAGAAATATCCGGTGTCGCTCAACTTCGGTCTCGTCATGGCCAAGGAACTGAGAATCGTCGGTTCAGTCGGCTCTCCTTCCGAATTCGTGGAAGTGCTGGCCATGCTGGAAACCGGCGCGGTGGATCTCGCTCCACTGGTGAGCCACCGATTCGAGGGCGCGAATTTCATGGAAGCCTTTGCCATGGCAAGCCAGCCCGACAAGGCGGCCAAAGTGCTCGTTCAGTACGACTTGGCCTGACGCCCCCCGCCGCCCGTTGCGCTATCGCGCCCACGATTAGTCCTGGCACGGCATGTCCTTGCGATCTGCACGGTTGGCATAATCATGGCATGCAGTATCAGGACGATGGCGCGTTGCTATGCCGCCAGTTCCAGATTCGAGGTTTAAGTTATGGCGCAGGTAATGGCAGGAGTGCGGATACTGGAGGTGGCGCAGTTCACCTTTGTGCCAGCTGCGGGCGGGCTCCTGGCGGACTGGGGAGCGGACGTCATCAAGATCGAGCATCCGGTGCGTGGCGACACCCAGCGAGGCTTTCTCAATGTGACTGGAATACCGGCCGATCCCAACCGGCACATGCTGATGGAGCATCCCAACCGGGGAAAGCGCAGCGTTGGCATCGACCTGTCGACGGCCGAGGGGCAGGAACTGCTCTACGAAATTGCCAAGACTTGCGACGTTTTCCTGACCAACTATCTACCTTCGGTGCGGCAGAAGAACAAGTTCGACATTGAACATATCCGCGCCGCCAATCCGAACATCATCTACGCACGCGGCTCGGCATACGGCGATAAGGGCCCCGAGCGCGACATCGGCGGGTTCGACAGCACGGCCTTCTGGACGCGCAGCGGCGTCGGCCGGGCGGTGACGCCCAAGGAAATGGACGGCATCCTCAGTCAGGCAGTCGCAGCGTTCGGCGACTCCATTGGCGGCATGAACATCGCCGGGGGCATTTCCGCGGCGCTGTTCCATCGTGATCGCACCGGCGAAGCGATCGAGATGGACGTCTCGCTGCTCAGCACCGCCTGGTGGGCAATCGGCGCGGGCATGGACATCGCGATGGAAAGTGGCGTCGCGATGCAAGCCCGGATGCCCTTCTCGGGCGGCAATCACGGCAATGCGTTCGTCGGCAACTTCACTTGTTCGGATGGTGGCATCATCAACCTGTCGACTTTGACGCCAGGCCCCTATATCCGCGATCTGTTCACCCATCTGGGTATTCCCGAAGCGGCCGACGACCCGCGTTTTGCCTCGGTCGAGCCGCTGATGGCGAACTGGCAAGCGGCATCCGAGTTGCTGGTGGACGCCTTCCTCAAACAGCCTTTCACTTACTGGCGCGAACATCTGCGCACATACAAGGGCCAATGGGCGCCGGTTCAGAGTATGCTCGATCTGGTGACGGACGAGCAGGCACTGGCGAATGACATGATTTTCGAGGTGGAGCCGAGCGACGGCGGTGCGCCGATGAGGCTGGTGCGCGGTCCCGTTCAGTTCAACCATGAGCCTGTGCAGACCACCCGCTGTCCTCAGGCGTCGGAGCATACCGAGCCTTTCCTTATGGAGATCGGGCTGGATTGGGACCGGATCGAGAAACTCAAAGCGGCTGGCGCGATCGCCTGATTGGCGGAACGCAAGGAAACGGACGGACAAGGGCCGCACGCTGATGTCTCGAGCCTGCGGGCGGATCCCCAATGGCGGCGGCAAGATGCCGCTGTCCGCCGGAAAATCGGAAAGCTGGTCTGACGGCTGACGTACGGTCAGCTTTTTGCATTGTGCATCTGCTCGCCGTAGCTGACCCAGCTACAGAGCTCGCCGACCGGGACTGAGAGATCGTCGGACTTGGCGCCGTTGTCCTGCGCAGGGCCTTCGAACACGCGGGCCGCGAGTTCGCGCGAGGATGCCCGGCCGTCCAGCGGGTCGATGATCCGGCGATCGATGCGCCAGCCATCCGGCCCGCGCGAAAGGTAGATGCGCGAGATGTTGAGCCGCAGCAGCACCGGTTCACCGTCCTTGCGGCAGAAAATCAGGCTGTAGTTCGTGGCGATCGCGCGGTCCCCGTCCAGCTCGACATGGGGCAAGGTGCCGACATGTGCCGCCCCGTTGCCGGTGAGAGTGCGATGGCTGATCCCGTTCATCATGCCGCGGATGTGGCCTTCGACAGCCAGGCGCTCTATTGCCAGCGGTTCCTCGGCATCGATCCGGAAAAGCTCAACGTCGATGGCGGTGGCATTTCGATCGGCCATCCCTTCGGTATGACGGGTTCGTGTCTGACCGGCCATGCGCTGATCGAAGGCAAGCGCCGCGGAGTGCGCTATGTGGTCGTGTCGATGTGTGTTGCCGGCGGAATGGGCGCCGCCGGGTTGTTCGAAGTGGCGAACTAGGCGCAATCCATCGGCTGGCTCAATTCCCGTAAGTTGGCAAGCCGGACAAGCGCTATCAGACTGGCGAACAATGTCGTGAACAGGGCCGCCGACACCGAGGCTTCATGGACGTCCGCGATGATGAATGTCCGGTCACCGTGGCGGGCGATCCCAGCGGCGGCGTGCATGAGCAGGATCGGGTACTGGGTGGTGAACATCACCCAGACCAGCGTCGGCATGAGCCAGCCG
>JAHFPT010000388.1 GCA_023266625.1 Novosphingobium sp.
TCTTGTGGTCCATGGCAAGCACCTCGTGATCGACGCCACGCTACCACGCCCGCCCGCGCTGTGCGCGGTAATCGACGAAGCGGCCGACCCGCCCGATCAGCGGCGCGACGCGCACCAGGCCGTCGTCGCGGCCGGCGAGATGCGCGCGTGCGCTCGACCACTCCTGCGCCCACGCCACCAGACGCGCCCGCACCGGATCGAGCGCGACGTAACGCGCCGCGGCGACCAGGTGCACCGCGTCGAGCGCCACCGAGGAGAACCGGCCTTGAAATAGATGTCCGGTCCATCTCGCGCGGGCATTGATGAAGCCGGTGTATTGCCGATGCGTCTCGCCGATCGCGCGCGCGAGCCCGTCAGGCGTTCGCGGCGTGAGCACGAGATGGACGTGGTTGGGCATCAGGCAATAGGCCCACACCTCGACCGACGCCTTGCGGCAGCGCTCGGCGAGCAGGTCGCGGTAAAGCGCGTAGTCGGACGGCTCGAAGAAGACTTGCTGGCGCCGGTTGCCGCGCTGCGTCACGTGATGGGGAAAGCCTGGAATGATGATACGGCCGATGCGCGCCATGTATCATATCGTGAGGCAGTCAGGAAGTTGGTGCAATTGGCCTGCTGCCGGTTCGGTTGACACCAGCTTAAGCTAATTCAGCCTGCTTCTCGAACTCCATGGGGCTCATATAACCGATTGTCGAGTGCCTGCGTTTCACGTTGTAGAAGCGTTCGATGTAATCGAAGACGTCGGCCTTGGCCTCGTCGCGCGTCCGATACGTTTTGCGCGCTGTGCGTTCCGTTTTCAGCGAAGAGAAGAAGCTCTCCATCGCCGCATTGTCCCAGACGTTGCCCGAACGGCTCATCGAGCAGACGACCCCGTGATCGGCCATCAGTCGCTGGAACTGCTCGCTGGTGTACTGGCTGCCACGATCGGAATGATGCAGCAGCGCGTCGGGTTTGCCCCTGCGCCAAATTGCCATCATCAGCGCGTCGGTGACGAACTGGGCCGTCATCGCAGCGCTCATCGACCAGCCCACCACGCGCCGGGAGAAGAGGTCGACGACGGCAGCCACGTAGAGCCAACCTTCCGCTGTCCAGACATACGTAAAGTCAGCGATCCATTTGCGGTTGGGAGCGGGCGCTTCGAAGGTGCGGTCGAGCACGTTGGGAGCGACGGCGGCGACCTGCCGCTCACCCAGATCGGGCGGCAGGCGCCGCCGTCGCGGACGCGCTCTGAGGGCCTGTAGCGCCATCAATCGCTCGATCCGATGCAGTCCACACGACACACCCTGCGCAAGCATGTCGTGCCACACCCGCCGGGCGCCATAGGTTCGGTCGCTGGCGAGGAAGCTGCTGCGAACCTTCACGCCCAGCTCTTCGTCACTCCGGCTGCGCTGACTGCGCGGTCGTGTCAGCCAGGCATAGAACCCACCCCGCGAGACACCGAGCGCCCCGCACAACCATTCCGCCGGCCAGATCCCCCGGTGCTTCGCGATGAAGGCGAACTTCACGTCGACTCCTTCGCGAAGTAGGCTGCGGCTTTTTTTAAGATGTCACGCTCGGCCTTTAGCTTGATCACTTCGCGCTTGAGCCGTGTGATCTCCAGCTGCTCCGGCTTCATCTGACCGTGGCCGGGAAAAGATTGCTGCGGATCGGCCTCAAAACCCTTCACCCAGGTGCGGAGCACCGACTGATGCACGCCCAGATCCTGCGCGGCCCGCACATACGAAACGCCGCGTTCCTTGATTAGCTTCACAGCCTCAAGCTTGAACTCGCGGGTAAACTTCCGTCTCTCCATGACCCACCTCCGGTTCCATCATGACACCTAACTCGGTGTCTTCGGAACCGGCAGCAGCTCAGTCGAACGGACCCCTGCTGTTCTTGACCTCAACGATTTGGCCCGGCCATTCGTTGTGCCGCTTCAGGTGAAATTTGAATAATTTGACATCGTCTTCAGCGAGTGTTGCCTCGTGCAACTGGGTGAAATTGCCGAAGGAATCATGCAGAGTCTTAGGTTCGCGATATCGGTTCGCACCGCTAAATCGAATGATCCAGATTTCATCCAAGTCAGGATGCTCTGCTAATAGCGCTTTGAAATTCGCGGTGTCGACAAAGATACCCGTGCAATACATGTCCCCTTCGATCTCTACACTTTTCTCGACGTACGGAAGCGATGAACAGGCGCACATACTTGCCGCGCTAATCTGCTTGTACCTATCTCCTTTGTTGGAAAACAGTTGTAGTTTCTGCTGAGAAAGATTCCAGGCATTGTGAAGAAGGTGAGGTCTTCCCTCCTCATATAGTCGTTCGAAACGTATACTGTTAAATAGAGCGTCATCCGGATAATAAATTTTGAACAAACCATCGATTCCTAGCTTGTGCGTCATGGACATCGAGAGGCGGGCGAGAGGGTTCACGGCAATGACATCGTTGAGCGCCCAGCGATAGAGATCTGCTTCATTCCATTTTCGGCGGCTTCCGAGCAAAAGCGACATCGTATGCGCAATGGACTTTACTATTTCTTTGGGCAGCAACAGATTGCGGTAGTTGCTCGGTTCTAAGAGAAAGCTTGCTAAAGCCTCGGCATTGCCGAACCAGTCCAGCGTTGAAGCAACATTTATCGGAAAACTTTCATACGCTAGATCATCGCCAAAAACGTTGTCACGGAAGAACTTGTACGTTTGTTCAATCTCTTGCCCCTCGTCCGCTTGATTGTAGACGATCCCCACCCATGCTCCGATGCCTGACAGCGCCCATACGTCGAATTCTATTCCAAGATTTTTGAGATATCCCAAGACTCCGATATGCAATCCGGCCGCTGGCCCGCGCCCGGCAAGCACAATCGCTCTCTTCAGTTTCTTTTCGTTCTCGCTCAAGGGGAATACTCCTCCCATGGATATTGTAGCGAGAATTGGGGCGGACGCAACCTATGCGGGATTTGGCCACCTCCTCGATTGGATACGAAACGAATACATTAATGACTTCATATCGAAGTT
>JAHFPT010000188.1 GCA_023266625.1 Novosphingobium sp.
GATTGAGCGGGTGCGCCATATCTATCCGGCGACGGTATGGCTCAACCCGACGCCCGAGAAGCAGTGGGACTATTCGCAATCGACCAAGCTGATCCACGAGCTGATGGGCGGATCGATGTTTCCACTGACGCTCGAGGGGCTGGACGATGCGATGCGGGAACTGACGCGGAAGAAGCACTGACACCGGTAAATATTTGAGCGGATTACCTGAATTCAGAATCCTTCGTCATTGCGAGCGCAGCGAAGCAATGACGAAGGATGGTGCAGATTGAACGCAGGGCGGTCTATGAAGTGGGAAGAATTTGCATGAAGACTAGCCGCATCTTGTGGTGTTCAGCGCTGGTCATGCCAGTGCTTCTGCTTGGCGGATGCGGCGATGGTTCGGGCAGCTCCGCGCACACGCCGACGCCAAGTGCCACACCAACGCCAACGCCCAGCCCCACGCCGACACCTAGCCCAACGCCAACCCCCTTGCCCTCGGCAAGCGTCGAGCGTGACGTGGCTCCCAATCTTACCAATCCGGCGCTCACGACAAATCTCTCGCCGCATGTTGCCATAACGCCTCCGGGTGCCGTGGCGCGCAATCGGCTGTTCGTGATGCTGCCAGGCACGGGTGCCGGGCCCAGCCCCTACCGCCTGATCATCCGCGAAGGCGCGCAGCGCGGATTCCACACCATCGGTCTGTCCTATCCGAATGATGATGCGGTGGCCGAAATCTGCCTCGCCAATGGTGACCCCGACTGTTCCGGCAATGCGCGGCGTGAGATCATCACCGGGACCGACAGCAGCACTCTGGTCGCAGTCACTCCCACCAATTCGATCACCGGGCGGCTAACATCGCTGCTCACCTATCTGGCCGCGACCTATCCCACCGAAGGCTGGGGCCAGTACCTGGTCAGCGGCCGCCCCAACTGGTCGCTGATCACGGTCGGCGGGCATTCGCAGGGGGCAGGCCATGCAGGATATCTGGCCAAGCTCGAACTGCTTGACCGGGTGGTGATGTTTTCCGGTCCCGCCGAACGCGCGACTCCCTCCGGTCAACTCGCCTCATGGCTGAGCCAGACCAATGTCACGCCGGCCTCGCGCCAGTATGGCTTCGGCCATACCGCCGACACGCTGGTGCCGCTCAGCGTGCTGACCACAAATTGGGCGCGGATCGGCCTGGATAGCCTGGGCGCGACCATTTCGGTAGACAGCAGCGTAACGCCCTTCAGCAATTCGCACCAATTGCTGACCAGCGCAGCGCCGAACCCCGCCATACCGAGCGCCACTGCGGCCCATGGCGCGCCCGTCGTCGATGTGTACACACCGCTCGATGCAGCCGGACTGCCGGTCTTTCGCACAGTGTGGGACTATCTGGCATTTCCCTGAGCGGAAGGGTTGAAGAGTCTGTTTCCATGGAACAACAAGCCGGACTTTAACCCGCCCGGTCCAGCTCCACGGGCAGATACTTCCGCGAGCGCCACTGCAACACCGCCGCCGCCAGCGTCACCACACCCACCAGCACCGCCAGCACACAGCGCACACTGTCCGCGCCGACATCGGGCTTGAAATGGTCCGAAAGCTTGCCGATCAGCGGCGAGCCGAGGCCGAGGCCGAACAGGTTCTGCATCAGCAGGATCGAAGCACTGGCGGTCGCCCGGCTGGAGGATGGAACCAGGCCCTGCACCGCGCTATAGGTTGGGCCGACATGCAGCCACAGCAAGCCGATGGCCGGGAAGAACAGCAGCACGGCAATATGCCAGTCGGGGACGAGCAGCCCGGCCACCAGCAGCGGGCAGCTAAGCGCAAGGGACAGTGCCGGTGCGGTCATCAGATGTTGCTTGCCGCGCGCGCGCATCCGGTCGCCCAGCTGGCCGCCATACCAGACGCCCAGCGCGGAGCCGATCCCGTTGGCAAGACCGAACCACAGGCCGGTCTGGCTCGCGGAAATGCCGAAGCTGCGCTGGAGGAAAATCGGGCCCCAGATCAGCATGCCATAATTGGCGGTGGCGGCGAAGGCGACCGAGGCGAGGATCAGCCGATTGGCGCGCGAGGACCAGATGTGGGCGAAGGCTTCGACGAATGTGGTCTGCGCAGCTTTTGCGGCTTCGGGGACTGGCCGCTCCGAACGCGGATCACGCAGGAATAAGAAAACGACCAGCGCCAGCAGCACGCCCGGCGCGCCGACCACGACGAAGGCCCAGCGCCAGCCGATCGTATCCGCCAGATAGCCGCCCATGACCATCGCGATCAGCCCACCCAGCGGCGGCCCAAGCTGGTAGAGCGAAAGCGCCGAAGCGCGCTTCTCCGGCGGCGAAAGCTCCGCGATCAGCGAATGGGCCGGCGGCGTGCCGCCGGCCTCGCCAATGCCGACGCCGACCCGGGCGAAGAACAGCTGCGCGAAAGAGCCGGCCGCGCCGCACAGCGCCGTCATCGCCGACCAGGCCGTCAGGCAGACCGCAATCACTTTCACCCGGCTGGTTCCCGGCCGGTCGGCAAGGCGGGCGATGGGGATGCCGAGGCTGGTGTAGAACAGGGCAAAGGCGAGACCCGTCATTAGCCCGATCTGCGTGTCGGTGAGATGCAGATCCTTCGAGATCGACTGGGCGAGGATGCCGACGATCTGACGGTCGAGAAAGTTGAGGATATAGACGAGCAGCAGAACGTAGACCGTCAGTTTGACGCGTCTCGGTGACATTGTCGTCAAGTGTCCCTCCCCACAGGTGCCGTTAGGTGCCGTTGTGTGCCTTGGTGATTTGCGGGTCAAGCAGGCAGGCAAGAACCATGCTGGCGGCGCGCCAGGTCGGGCGCTATGACGCGTCATGGACACTCAGCTGCTTGTCATCTGCCTGCTTACCGCCGCGATCAACCTGATCGGCACGCTCGCCTATTCCGCGCGTATTGCCGGGGTGCGCACCCGGCGGATCGCGATGAGCTTTGCGCTGTTCAACATACTGGTGCTAGTATCGCGCACCTCGAACAGCTTTCTCGGGCCGTTCCTGGCCAAGCGGATCGAGACGCGGCTGGCGCAGGGCGGCGGCGATGCGCTGCTCGGCGATTTCCATATGGTGCTCACTTCCGCCTCGATCGCAGTGGCGCTTGGCATCGTGCTGGTGCCGACCGGGCAGCGGATTTTTGCACGCGCCATCGGCTATTTCCAGGAACACCGCTCGACCACCCGGATGATCCTGCGCAGCGCGACGCCGGCCGGCCTCAGGACGGTCCGCGATTCGATAAGGCTCCCCCATGTCGAGCAGCTGCGCGAACTTGCCCTTCCACGCGGGGTGAGCTGGGGCGTGCTCACGTCCAATTGCCTGGCGCAGGCGCTGATTACTGTCGGCGTGCTGGCTTCGCTCTATGCCGGCTTCCTCAATCCCGAATTCCGCGTCACCGCATCGCAGCTTTCTGCAGTGATCAACGGCTTTGCCACGATCCTGCTGTTCGCGCTGATCGATCCGCAGCTTTCGGTGATGACCGACGATGTCATCGAAGGGCGGGTCAGCGAGCCGCTGTTTCGCCGCACTATCGTGTGGATATCATTCAGCCGACTGGCGGGCACCCTGCTCGCGCAGCTGCTGTTCCTGCCTTCGGCGCAGGCAATCGCCTGGGTGGCGAACTACGTATAAAGCAGGAAGCGGCGGCAATCATCGGCCCATCGCGCTTCGTCAGCCCCTGCCAGAGCATCAAGATCGCCCGGGCGTGAGTCTGGCCCATCGACCCATTCGCGCAAACCCGGTCCGCCATTGATGACATCGATCGGCAGCCGCCCGAAGGCATATTCATAGGGGAAATCGCGCCAGAGCGGGTAGTCGGGATAGAGGTTGCGGATCGCCTTGAAGGCCAGCGCTTGGCTGCGCCAGGGGCGGAAGGCGTGGTGATCGTAGAAGCTGCCCTCCGCATGGATCATCAGGCCGCTGCACAGCCTATGTGCGTGCTTGTGAAAGGTCGGCTCGAACCAGCATTCGCGGATGGCGCAGCCTGCCAGCCAGTCCGGGGCGAGCTTGCGCATTTCGGCGTGGACGGCCTTCGCGTCGACATCCGGCGCGCCGAACAGCACCTCCAATGGCCGGGTAGTGCCCCGCCCCTCGCTCAGCGTCGTGCCTTCGAGCATCACCGTCCCGGCATAGGCGCGGGCCATATTGAGATTGGCGGCATTTGGGCTGGGGTTGATCCAGATGCGGCTGTCCGGCCAGCCATGACCGGGCGCGGCATCGGGCTGCCAGCCCTCCATTGTGATTACATGATATTCTACATCGATCTTAAAGTGATCTATGAACAAATGCCCCATCTCGCCCATGGTCAGCCCGTGGCGCATCGGCATCGGCCCGGCGCCGACGAAGCTCTCCTGCCCGGGCAGCAGCAGCGTGCCCTCGACTGGCCGTCCGGCGGGATTTGGCCGGTCGAGCACCCACACTGCCTTACCAGACTTGGCGGCGGCTTCGAGCAGATAAAGCAGCGTGGTAACAAAGGTATAGATGCGGCAGCCGAGGTCTTGCAGATCGAACAGAAAGACATCGGCGGTGGACATCATCTGGCCACTCGGTCGGCGTACTTCGCCATAGAGGCTGAAGACGGGGATGCCGTATTGCGGATCGGTCTCGTCCGGCGTCTCGACCATATTGTCCTGCTTGTCGCCCTTGAGGCCATGCTGGGGGCCGAAGGCGGACGAGACACAAACCCCGGCAGCAATCAGCGCATCGAGCGAATGGGTGAGGTTTTCCGTCACCGATGCAGGATGCGCAACAAGGGCGACGCGCTTGCCCGCCAGCGGCCTCCGCAATTCAGGGTCTGCGAGCAGGCGATCGATGCCGAATTTCATGGCAGCTCAGGTGGCGGAAGAGTCGCGGCGAAGCAAGCAGGATGGTGGAAATCGGGCTTGCCAGGCGGGTGGGCCAGTGCCCAGTAGGACATTGTGCCATCGGTCTCTTCGATGACGGCGGAGAGGGCGAGGTTTTGTCCGAGGCCATCCAGCGGAATAGTTACCTCAAGCGCAAAGTGACCTTCACTCACATCGAGCAATATCTCTGGAGCGGCGGCCAGATCCAGCGCTGTCATATTCTCGCGATAGGCATCGAAACGATAGGCCGCCCATTGCGATGAGGGAGCAAAATTGAATTCCGCATAGCTGGCCCCGCCAATGAAAGCCTCAAAGCAGGTCGATTTCCACAGTCCATCGCACCGGTCCGGTTCGAGAGGACCGGGCAGAACCAACACATTCAGCTCGCACTCAGCATGATAGCGAAACCAGAGCTGTTGCCCGTTTCGCTCCGCATAAACGATTATCGATTCCACAGTGCCGGCGGGCGTGTCCGGATGGCAGACTAGCGGATACGTTTCCAAGTGCGTCCCTCCATGCTAACCGGCGCGCGCCATGACGTATAACTCCCCCCTGCTCCGCCTGCTCGAAGAGCGCGGTTACATTCACCAGCTCACTGACGCGCAAGGCCTCGATGCCCTTGCCGCGAAGCAGATCGTGCCGGGCTATATCGGCTTCGATCCGACTGCGCCATCGCTGCACATCGGCAATCTTGTCTCGATCATGTTGCTGCGCCGACTACAGCAGGCGGGGCACAAGCCGATCGTGGTGATGGGTGGCGGCACCGGCAAGATCGGCGATCCCTCGGGCAAGGATGAGAGCCGCAAGCTGCTCACCCCCGAGCTGATCCAGGCCAATATCGCCTCGATCCGCACGGTGTTCGAGAAACTGCTGACCTTCGGCGATGGCCCGACCGACGCGATCATGGTGGATAATGACACCTGGCTCTCGCAGCTCTCCTATGTCGAACTGCTGCGCGACGTCGGCCCGCATTTCACCATCAACCGCATGCTGACCTTCGATTCGGTCAAGCTGCGGCTCGAGCGCGAGCAGCCGCTGACTTTCCTCGAATTCAACTACATGATCCTGCAGGCCTATGATTTCCGCGAACTGGCCCTGCGTCATGCCTGCCGTTTGCAGATGGGCGGGTCGGACCAGTGGGGCAATATCATCAACGGCATCGAGCTGACCCGGCGCATGGAAGGGATCGATCTGTTCGGCCTGACCACGCCGCTGCTGACTACCGCAGACGGTGCCAAGATGGGCAAGACGGCTGCAGGCGCGGTCTGGCTCAATGAGGATGCGCTGCCCGCCTACGACTTCTGGCAATATTGGCGCAATGTCGACGACCGCGATGTCGGCCGCTTCCTGAGGCTGTTCACCGACCTGCCGATTGGCGAGATCACGCAGCTTGAGGCACTGCCGGGTAATGAGATCAACGCCGCCAAGGTCGTCCTCGCCAATGAGGTCACCGGATTGTGCCGCAGCGAGGAGGCCTCGCGGGCTGCCGAGGCCACTGCGGCTGCGACCTTCTCGGGCGGCGGCGTCGGCAAGGACCTGCCTGACTGTGCCATCCCGCCAGAAGGCTTCACCATCGTCGATGCGCTTACCTCTATCGGCTTTGCGGCAAGCCGGGGCGAGGCCAAGCGGCTGGTTGCGGGGGGCGGCGCGCGGCTCGATGGCGAAGTGATAACCGACGAGGCGCACCGCATTGAGGCCAATCGCGGCGAATTGCGGCTTTCGGCAGGCAAGAAGAAACACGGCGTGCTGCGCCCGGCCTGAGCGGCACGGCCACCCCAATCCTCGTCTATGCTGAGCTTGTCGAAGCACTGTCCTTTTCTTCGTGCCTCCTGCGCAACTGCTTGGAGAAAAAGCAATCCTTCGACAGGCTCAGGACAGTCGGGTTTGGGGTTAGGGTGATTCAGAATTCGATGAATCCACGTTTTACGAGGTCTTTATGCACCATTTCGGCAAGTTTCTGCCGGTCATTTTTTGCCGGTTTACCCAATCTTTGCCTTTCGCGTGCATTCTGGCTCACCCGAACCCGATTTAAAAGGTGAACTATGGCCATGGGTGCTGGTGCACAGCTTTCCGTTACCGACCTGCGCCGCGCAACGCGGCACCCGGTCGAATACAGAGTGATTGGCGAGCATCGTAAGTTGGGCGATGTTCACCTTCATGTTGTCAATCTTTCGGCCCATGGTTTCATGGCGACCGAAGCGCCCGGGCTGGCGCGGGGCGAGCGGATCATTGTTCGCCTGCCAGTGGTCGGTCGTATCGAGGCGCATCTGATCTGGGTTACCGACGACAAGGCCGGCTTCCAGTTCGAACGGATCATCCGGCTCGAAGACTTCATGAAAATTATCGAGGCGCTTCAGGAAAACCCGCGCTTGCGCCGCAGCCGCTGAAGTCCATTCACCAAATCCGGTAATCGCGGGGCGGTTCCCATCTGCCCGCTTGGCCCATCTGCCCGCTTGGCCCATCTGCCCGCTTGGCCCATCTGCCCGCTTGGCCCATCTGCCCGCTTGGCCCATCTGCCCGCTTGGCAATGTCGCTCGGCGCTGCCATTGCTGAGGCATGACCGAGCCGACTTCGCCGCTGCAAATTCCCGACTTCCGCCTGTTCTGGCTATCGCGCTTCGCTTCCGTCGTCGGCACCATCGGCATGGTCGTGATCATCGGCTACCAGCTCTACGACGTCGCGCGCAGCCAGTATGGCATGAGCATTTCCGAAGCAGCCTTCCAGCTCGGCCTGCTTGGCCTTGCGCAATTCGTGCCATTGTTCGTGTTTACGCCGATCGCGGGCGTCGTTGCCGACCGCTTCGACCGGCGGACCGTCGCTGCCCTCGCCTCCGCGCTCGATATGCTGATTGCCCTCGCGCTTGCCCTGGCGACGCAGCTGGGCCAGCTCAGCCTCCCCCTGCTGTTCGCCCTCGCCGCGATGCACGGCACCGCGCGGGTGTTCATTGGCCCGGCGATGAGCGCCTTTGCTCCCAATATCGTGCCCGCAGCGCTGATGCCGCGCGCCATCGCGCTGGGAGCGATGGCCTGGCAGACCGGCGCAATCGGCGGGCCGGCGCTGGCCGGGCTGTTGTTCGGCCTGAACCCCGCCCTGCCCTATTGGACCGCGACGGCGCTACTGGCGATTTCGCTCACCGCCATCCTCGCCATCCGCCGCCTGCCGCCGCCCGAGGGCAGCCGCGAGGCGCATCCCGTGCGCCAGGTCACCGAGGGCTTTCGCTATGTCTGGAATGAACGCTTCCTGCTCGGCTGCGTCACACTCGACCTGTTCGCTGTGCTGCTGGGCGGGGCGACTGCGCTGCTGCCGGTGTTTGCCCGCGATATTCTGAACGTCGGATCGCAGGGCCTGGGCATCATGCGCGCCGCGCCCGCAATCGGTGCTGCGGTGGTTTCGCTCTATCTCTCGGCTCGCCCCATCGCCAGCAATGTCGGGGTCAAGATGCTGTGGGCGGTGGTAGGATTTGGCGTCGTGACTATCGGCTTCGGCCTGTCGCGCAATTTTGCGCTGTCGCTCGGCTTTCTGGTGCTGCTGGGCGCGGCAGACATGATCTCGGTGTTCATCCGCAGCACGCTGGTCCAGCTCAATACGCCCGACGAGGTGCGCGGGCGGGTCTCGGCGATCTCCGGTCTGGCGATCTCCGCATCCAATGAGCTGGGCGAAATGCAGTCGGGCCTCGCCGCCGCATTGCTCGGTGCGACCGGAGCGGTTGTCTTTGGCGGCGTGGGTGCCATAATCGTCACCGTCGCCTGGGCCTTGCTGTTCCCCGAACTCAGGAACGCCCGGACCTTCGCGCCCCAATATCGTCAGACTCACCACCAGAGGGAACCTGCCTTATGAAAGCCGACAGCATCCTCGCCACCATTGGCAACACCCCGCATATCCGCCTCTCGCGGCTGTTTCCGGATCATGAAGTCTGGGTAAAATGCGAGCGTGCCAATCCCGGCGGATCGATCAAGGACCGCATCGGCCTTGCCATGATCGAGTCGGCAGAGGCCGACGGCAGCCTGAAGCCCGGCGGCACGATCGTCGAGCCGACCTCGGGCAATACCGGCATTGGCCTGGCCATGGTCGCGGCGGTCAAGGGCTATCCACTGGTGCTGGTCATGCCCGAATCGATGTCGATCGAGCGGCGCAGGCTGATGCTGGCTTATGGCGCAAGTTTCGACCTCACCCCGCGCGAGAAGGGCATGAAGGGCGCGATCGAACGGGCGAAGGAGCTGGTCGAGCAGACCCCCGGTGCCTGGATGCCGCAGCAGTTCGACAATCCCGCCAATATCGAAGTTCACGCCCGCACCACCGCGCAGGAAATCCTCACCGATTTCGCCGATTCGCCGATTGACGCAGTGATCACCGGGGTCGGCACCGGCGGCCACCTGACCGGCTGCGCCGAAGTGCTCAAGGCGAAATGGCCGGGGATGAAAGCCTATGCGGTCGAACCGACGCTGTCGCCGGTGATCTCGGGCGGCCAGCCCGCGCCGCATCCGATCCAGGGCATCGGCGCGGGGTTCATTCCGACGAATCTTCACACCCAGGCGATCGACGGCGCGATCCAGGTCGACCCCGCCGACGCCAAACAATGGGCGCGGCGCTGCGCCAGTGAAGAAGGCATGCTGGTAGGCATCAGCTCGGGTGCAACGCTGGCGGCGATTGCCCAGAAGCTGCCCGATTTGCCGGCTGGCGCGCGGGTGCTCGGTTTCAATTACGATACTGGCGAGCGCTATTTGTCGGTTGCGGATTTCCTG
>JAHFPT010000189.1 GCA_023266625.1 Novosphingobium sp.
AAGCCCATGTCGGTGAAGGCCGAGGCAATCACATTGGCCCCGCGATCATGCCCGTCCTGGCCCATCTTGGCGACCAGCAGGCGCGGATCGCGGCCCAGACGGCGGGCGACGGATTGCACGCCCTCGATCACCTGGCGGTAGCGGGAATCGTCGGCATAGGCCTTGCCGTAGATGCCGGTCACCGGCACCGGCTGGGTGCCATAGCGCCCGAAAGCGGCCTCCATCGCGTCGGAGATTTCGCCCAGCGAGGCGCGCGCGCGGGCGGCTTCGACGGCGAGCGCGAGCAAATTCCTCCCCGGCACGGGGAGGGGGACCAGCGAAGCTGGTGGAGGGGTGCCCTCGGAGTGCCGTGAGCTTTCGGCGGCGGGAGAACTTGCCTGTGCCCCTCCACCATGCTGCGCATGGTCCCCCTCCCCGTTCCGGGGAGGATTGCGCGCGCCTTCAGTCAGCGCCTTGAGCGCCGCCTGGCACTTCGCCTCATCGCGGTTATCGCGCATTGTCTTCAGCCGCGCGATCTGCCCATCGCGCACTGCGTGGTTATCGATGCTCAGCGTATCGAGATGCTCTTCGCTGGCCAGGCGATACTTGTTCACCCCGACGATGACATCCTCGCCCTTGTCAACCCGGGCCTGACGGGCAGCGGCGGCTTCCTCGATGCGGCGCTTGGGCATGCCCGTCGCCACAGCCTGCGTCATGCCACCGAGGCCATCGACTTCCTCGATCAGTGCCCAGGCCTGATCGACCAGTTCCGAAGTCAGCGCCTCGACATAATAAGAGCCGCCCAGCGGATCAACCACGCGGGTGATCCCGCTCTCTTCCGCCAGCACGATCTGGGTGTTGCGCGCGATGCGCGCGGAAAAATCCGTCGGCAGGGCGATGGCTTCGTCGAGCGCATTGGTATGCAGCGACTGGGTGCCGCCCAGGGTTGCCGCCATCGCCTCGATCGTGGTGCGGATGACGTTGTTGTAGGGGTCCTGCTCCTGCAAGCTGACACCCGAAGTCTGGCAATGGGTGCGCAGCATCTTGCTCCGTTCGTCCTTCGCCCCCAGCCCGTCCATCACCCGATACCACAGCGTCCGCGCGGCGCGCAGCTTGGAAACTTCCATGAAGAAATTCATGCCGATGCCGAAGAAGAAGCTCAATCGACCAGCAAATGCATCGATATCCAGCCCGCTCTCGACCGCGCGCTTGGCATATTCCTTGCCGTCGGCGATGGTGAAGGCCAGCTCCTGCACCGCCGTCGCCCCGGCCTCGTGCATATGATAGCCCGAAATCGAAATAGAATTGAATTTCGGCATGTTGGCCGAGGTATATGCAATGATGTCCGAAACAATCCGCATCGAAGGCTCGGGCGGATAGATATAGGTGTTGCGGACCATGAACTCCTTGAGGATATCGTTCTGGATAGTGCCATCGAGCTGAGCGATGGGCACGCCCTGCTCTTCACCCGCGACGATGAAGAAGGCCAGGATCGGGATCACCGCGCCGTTCATCGTCATCGAGACGCTCATCTGATCGAGCGGAATGCCGTCGAACAGGATCTTCATGTCCTCGACGCTGTCGATCGCGACGCCCGCCTTGCCGACATCGCCGACCACGCGCGGGTGATCGCTGTCATAGCCCCGATGGGTGGCAAGATCGAAGGCGACCGACAGCCCCTTCTGCCCGGCGGCGAGGTTGCGGCGGTAAAAGGCGTTGCTCTCCTCGGCGGTGGAGAAGCCGGCGTATTGGCGGATCGTCCAGGGGCGACCAGCATACATGCTGGCGCGCACGCCGCGGGTGAAGGGGGCGAAGCCAGGGAGGCCCGGATCGGAAGAATCCTCAGCCGTATACAAAGGCTTGATGGCAAAACCTTCGGGCGTGTTCCAGGTCAGGTCCTTACCCTTGACCTCTTTCGCGGCGGCTGCCTGCCAGTCTTCGATTCTTGCCATAATTCAACCTCTTGCTCCTCCCCCCTCGCGGGGGAGGATACGGAAGCTTGGCAGCTTGCTGCCTAGCTGGAGTTGGAGAGGGGGTGCCCCCCTCCCTGCCGCTGCGCGGCTGTCCCTCCCCCGCGAGGGGGGAGGGGTTCAAGGTCAATGCCCCTTCGGCGTCTCCATGATCTCGGTCAGCTGCCCGCCCATATCCTTCGGGTGGACAAAGAAAATCAAGGTGCCGTGCGCGCCGATACGCGGCTCGCCCAGCACCCGCTTGCCGAGACTTTCAAACCACGCCTTGGCGACGTGAATATCGGGCACTTCATAGCAGATATGGTGCTGGCCGCCCAATAGGTTCTTCTCCAGCCACTTGCCGACGGCGGAGTCTGGCGCGGTCGGCTGGAGCAGTTCGATCTGCGTCCCGCCATTCGGCGTGTTGACGAAGCACACCCGCACCTGCTGCGATTCCAGCACGAAGGGTTCGGTAATGTCGCTCGCGCCCATGACATCGCGATAGAACGCAATCGAGGCGTCAAGGTCCGGCGTGGCGACGCCGATGTGGTTCAGTCTTCCCAATTTCATTTGCCTCCCTCCCCTTCAGGGGTGGGGCCGGGGGTGGGGCCTGTCCGGTAAGCAAAGCCTGTGCCGACAGGCCCCACCCCAACCCCTCTCCTGAAGGGGAGGGGCTTAAAGATGCTAATAAGTTTCATTCTGCGGCCTCCGCATATTCGATGACCGCATCGACATTCTCGATGATCAGCGCGATGCCCTGCCCGCCGCCGATGCACATGGTCATCAGCGCATAGCGCCCGCCGGTGCGCTTCAGTTCATAGGCGGCCTTGACCGTCAGGATCGTCCCCGTCGCGCCGACCGGGTGGCCCAGCGAAATGCCCGAACCGTTGGGGTTGAGCTTGTCGCGATCGAAACCCAGCGCCTTGGCGACGGCCAGCGCCTGGGCGGCGAAGGCCTCGTTCGCCTCGATCACATCCATCTGGTCGAGAGTGAGGCCAGCGCGCTTCAGGGCAATCGGCACGGCCTTGATCGGGCCTTCGCCCATATATTCGGGCTCGACCCCGGCGTAACCCCAGGAGACGATCCGGGCCAACGGCGTCAGCCCGCGCTTTGCCACCTCCTCGCCGGTCGCCAGCACCACCGCTGCCGCACCGTCGTTGATTCCCGAGGAATTGGCTGCCGTTACCGAGCCGTCAGCCTTGAACATCGGCTTCAATGCCGACACCGATTCAATCGTGGTATCGGCGCGGACGTGTTCATCGGTATCAAACACCGTGGTGCCCTTGCGGGTCTTGATCTCGATGGGCAGGATCTGCTCCTTGAAGCGCCCCTCGGCAATCGCCCGCGCCGCGCGCAGATGGCCGTCGACCGCCAGCTCGTCCTGCTGCTGGCGCGTGACCTGATGGCGCACAGCAATATTCTCCGCCGTGATCGCCATGTGGATCTCGAGGATCGGATCGTTGAGCCCCTCGGTCAGCGCATCGAGCAACACCGAGTTGCCCAGCCGCTTGCCCCAGCGCGCTTCAAGATCGTGATAGGGCACATTGGTCATGCTCTCGGCCCCGCCAGCCACGCAGATCGAAGCTTCGCCCAGCATCATCATCTGCGCGCAGGAAATGATCGACTGCACCCCCGAGCCGCACAGCCGGTTGAGCGTCAGCGCGGGAGTGGTGACCGGAATATCGGCCTTGAGCATGGCGACGCGGGCCATGAACTGGTCTTTGGGGCCGGTCTGCATGACCTGGCCCATGATGACATGCTCGACATCGGCAGGCTCCACATGGGCGCGCTTGAGCGCCTCGCGGATGACCTGCGCGCCGAGATCGGCGGGGCGGAAGGGTTTGAGCGACCCGCCAAACGAGCCGATGGCAGTGCGCACGGCGCCGACGATGTAGATGTCCGGAAGGGTGGTCATTGTGGTCCTTCGATTTTCGGAATGGGATTGAAGCCGCTTCTCACTTCTTCAAGGGTTTCAAGGCGTACGATACGGCGATCCATCTGGATTATGGTTGCAACGATGCGGCGGACTTCATCGTTGGTTTTGTCCAGCTCTTCGTCGAGTTGCTCTACCTTGCTGCGGAGCAAAATGACTGACTCAATGGTCTTCATCGCGTCGCCAAGCATACTCATGCTCTTAGACCCGCTTCGCGAAGCATCTTATCGATGTCTGCCCGCAGGTTTTGCTGGCTGATGATGGCGTGATCCAGCGCGGCATGCATGTGCGGCAGAGCATCGCGCAATTCATCTATCAATAGGCGGAACCGTCCGTCCTCGTTCATTTCTCCCTCCGCGACATAACGCACCGCCGCCTCGCGCAGGACATGGCCAACAGACATACCGCTTTCGCGGGCGAATTCATCCAACGAGGCCTTGTGTTCGCGGCTGGTAAGAAACGTGACGCGTTCGGTTTGCATGGCGGAGGACTCCTTCACATTATAAGGTCATTATAATGTTTGGGCGAGGTGCGTGCAACCCAAATCATCCCTGGCCCCTCTCCCCAGCGGGGAGAGGTAGCGCAGCTTGCGGGCTTGCCCGCTAGCGTAGCTGGGTGAGGGGGGTGTGCGCTATCGAGGGCACAACCCCCTCTCCAACTGCGGCTAGGCGGCAAGCCGCCAAGCCTTCGTAACCTCTCCCCACTGGGAGAGGGAGGGTGGTGCAGATTAACAGCACAAAGCGCCGGCGGAGAGGTAGGCCCCCTAGACCATGCCTGCGGCGGCATGGCGAGGCACGTGACTCGCCTTGCCCCCCTCCCCTCCCGAGCTTGTCGAAGGGCGGGGAGTATTTGTCTGAGGTGGCCTAATTTCATATTCAGTTTCCACCAACATATTCGATCAAGTGCTTCACAAAGAGTTGTCCAAACACTATCAAAAAAGTAGCATGAGCTCCGATCCAAAGCCAAAACAGTATTGGATTTGAACGACGATCAAAAACTGACGAGCTGTATCTCACGGTGCCAGTTCGGAATGCTGCGACAAACCACTTTGCCACCACCAGAATCAGAGTGCCAAAGGCAAAAAGGAGAATTAGTGCGGTCACAACGGAATATTATCATGCTTCTTCCACGGGTTCTCCAAACTCTTCCCCCGCAGCTTCCTCAGCCCCAGCGCAATCCGCCGCCGCGTCGAATGCGGATAGATCACCTCATCGATGAACCCCTTGCTCGCCGCGACAAACGGATTGGCGAACCGCTCCTCATATTCCGCGACCTTCTCCGCGCTCTCCTCCGCGCTCAACCCGCGAAAGATGATCTCGACCGCGCCCTTGGCCCCCATCACGGCGATCTCCGCCGTCGGCCAGGCGTAGTTCAAATCGCCGCGCAGGTGTTTTGAGGCCATCACGTCATAGGCCCCGCCATAGGCCTTGCGGGTGATCACGGTGATCTTGGGCACGGTCGCCTCGGCATAGGCGAACAGCAGTTTGGCGCCGTGCTTGATGATGCCGTTGTGCTCCTGGCTGGTACCAGGCAGGAAGCCGGGGACATCAACCAGGGTCAGGATCGGGATGTTGAAGGCATCGCAAAACCGCACGAAGCGCGCGGCTTTCTTCGACGTGTTGATATCGAGCACGCCTGCCATCACCAGCGGCTGATTGGCGACCACGCCGATGGTCTTGCCCTCGATCCGCCCGAAACCAACGATGATATTGGCCGCATGGGCGGGCTGGATTTCGAAGAATTCCGCCTCATCCACAATCTTGCGGATGACTTCGTGCATGTCATAGGGCTGGTTGGCATTGGCCGGGATCAGCGTGTCGAGGCTCATTTCATGCCGGTCCCAGGGATCGGCGCTGGGCCGCTCGGGCACTTCTTCGCGGTTCGACAGCGGCAGATAATCGAAGAAATCGCGCGCCGTCAGCAGCGCTTCGATGTCGTTTTCCAGCGCCAGATCGGCGACCGATGTCTTGGTGGTATGGGTGATCGCGCCGCCCAGCTCCTCTTGCGTGACGAACTCGTTGGTCACCGTCTTGACCACATCCGGGCCGGTGACGAACATGTAGGAGCTGTCCTTCACCATGAAGATGAAGTCGGTCATCGCCGGCGAATAGACCGCCCCGCCCGCGCAAGGCCCCATAATCAAGCTGAGCTGCGGAATGACGCCAGAGGCCAGCACATTGCGCTGAAACACCTCGGCATAGCCGCCCAGCGCCGCAACGCCTTCCTGAATGCGCGCGCCGCCCGAATCGTTGAGGCCGATGACTGGCGCGCCGACTTTCATCGCATTGTCCATCACCTTGCAAATCTTCTGCGCGTGGCGTTCGGACAGCGAGCCGCCGAACACGGTGAAATCCTGGCTATAGACAAACACCAGTCGGCCATTGATCGTCCCCGATCCGGTGACCACGCCGTCGCCGGGAATCCGCTCACCGTCCATGCCGAAATCGACGCAATTGTGTTCGACATACATGTCGAGTCCTTCGAAACTGTCTTCGTCGAGCAACACATCGAGCCGCTCGCGCGCGGTCAGCTTGCCTTTGGCGTGCTGGGTATCGATCCGCTTCTGCCCGCCGCCCAGCCTGGCAGCGTCGCGGCGGCGTTCCATCTCGGCGATATTGGCGGACATAGGCGCTGGATTCCCTGTTGCAGGTGCGAACGCCTAGGCGCGGCGGGGCCATAGCGTCAATAGGAGTTAACCGCGCGGTTAACAGCGGATGCTGGGTATTATGCGCCAATCTCCCCTCCCGCTTGCGGGAGGGGTCGGGGGAGGGCCTGTTAGCGGAAAGCGTTTTGCCAGGATCAAACAGGCCCTCCCCTAGCCCCTCCCGCAAGCGGGAGGGGAACTTTAGCGCATCAGCACCAATTCCTCCGCCATGCTGGGATGCAGCGCCACGGTGGCATCGAAATCCGCCTTGGTCAGCCCGGCCTTCACCGCAATCGCCGCCGCCTGCAGCACCTCGGGCGCTTCCGGGCCGATCATGTGGACGCCGAGCACCTTGTCGCTCACCGCATCGACCACCAGCTTGTAAAGCCCGCGCTCGGCGCGCTCGGCGAACATGTTTTTCATCGGGCGGAAATCGGAGGTGAACACCTTGATCTCGCGGAAAGCCCCGCGCGCCTGCGCTTCGGTCAAGCCGACACCGGCCAGCGGCGGCTGCGAGAACACCGCGCTGGGGATATTGGCATAGTCGATGGTCGTGGGCTTGCCGCCGAACACGGTGTCGGCAAAGGCCTGCCCCTCGCGGATCGCCACCGGGGTCAGTTGCACCCGATCGGTGACATCGCCGACGGCATGGATGCTGGAACAGGCGCTGCGGTTGTAGTCGTCGACCGGCACTTCTCCGTTGCTGCCCAGCGCGATCCCGGCGCTTTCCAGCCCGAGTCCCTGCGTGTTGGGTCTGCGCCCGGTGGCGACCAGCACTGTGTCCGCCGTCACCGGATCGTGGCCTTTGGTCGTTACCGCAAGGGTTCCGTCCGCATTGCGCTCCACCCGCTCGATCGGGCTGTTGAAGCGATAATCGATGCCGCGTGCCATGGTAATCTGAAGCAGCCGGTCGCGCAGCGACTCGTCATAGCCGCGCAAGATCTGGTCGCTGCGGTTGACCACAGTCACCTGACAACCGAGCGCATTGAAAATGCCCGCGAATTCCATAGCGATATAGCCCGCACCCTGGATCACCACCCGGCGGGGCAGTTCGGCCAAGTGGAACACCTCGTTCGAGGTGATGCAGTGCTCGTTGCCCGGAAATTCCGGCATCACCGGCCATGCGCCGGTGGCGACGAGGATATGCTTCGCGCTGACCTCACGCCCGCTGGCCAGCCGAATGCCGTTGGGGCCGGTAACCACCGCGCGCTCGTGAAAATGCTCGACCTTGTTGTTGTCGAGCGTCGCGGTGTAGGCCTGCTCCAGCCGGTCGACATCGCTGGCAACAAAGTCCCGCAGCTTCGCCCAGTCAAACGACATCGCACCCAGCGTCCAGCCGAACTGCGCGGCATCTTCCAGCTCATGCGCAAATTGCGAGCCATAGACCAGCAGCTTCTTGGGCACACAGCCGCGGATCACGCAGGTGCCGCCGATACGAAACTCCTCGGCCACGGCAACGCGCGCGCCGTGCGATGCCGCAATCCGGCTCGCGCGAACCCCGCCTGAGCCTGCGCCGATGACAAAGAGGTCGTAGTCGTAGTCTGGCATGGGGCACTCCTTGGAGGGGTGAGCATATGGGCGGGGAGACGCGGAGAAGCAAAGTAAAGGAGTTTCGCGCAGAGGCGCAGAGGGAGCAGAGGACGCGACGGGGTTGTGAGCGCCGCAGGCATCTGATTGCCGTACCTTGCCCAGCCAGAGAACCGCCTGATTGAGTCGCGGCTTCGCCGCAAGCCCACCTTCTCTGCGATCTCTGCGGCCTCTGCGCCTCTGCGCGAAATCCTACTACTCCTCCGCATCACCGCCGCCACTTTCAACTCCCCGCCGTCCCAATCCCCGCTGCCTTGAGCAGCGCCTCGGTCGAAGCATCGAACCGCACCCCGCCCGCCTCGATCTGCCTGGCAATCTCCTTGCCCAGTTCCACCCCGAACTGATCGAACGGATTGATCCCCATCAGCACCGCATTGCAGAATGTGCGATGCTCGTGGAAGGCAATCAACGCGCCGAAGCTGGCCGGAGTCAGTTCATCGAGCAGGATCGTCGCCGAGGGCCGGTCGCCGGCATAGGCGCGGGCTGGATCGCTGCTCGCCTTGCCCGCCATCAGCGCCGCGCCTTGGGCAAAGCAATTGGCCAGCAAATTGCGGTGATGCGCCGGGTCGAGCGCGTCGCCGGGCTGGATCGCGGCGATGAAATCGACCGGTATCAGATGGGTACCCTGGTGCAGCAGCTGGAATACCGCGTGCTGCGCGTCCGTCCCCACCCCGCCCCAGGTGATCGGCGCGGTCGGACCCGGCACCGGCGCACCATCAGCCGTCACCGACTTGCCGTTCGATTCCATTTCGAGCTGCTGAAGATAGCTGGGCAACAGCGCCAGCCGCTCGTCATAGGCAAAACAGGCGCGGGTCTGGCAACCCCTGAGCCTTGCGTAGAGCTGATCGGCGAAGGCGGCGCGCAGCGGCAGATTGGTGTCGCATTGGCTGTCCAGAAAATGCCGGTCCATCGCCGCCGCGCCGTCGAGCATCGCCGCGAAGTCCGCCCAGCCCAGCGCCAGCGCCACCGGGAAACCGATCGACGACCACAGCGAATAGCGCCCGCCGACGCTCTCCTGAAACGGCAGTACCCTGGTTTCATCCACGCCCCATTCGACCGCTTTGTCCGGAAAGGCGGTCAACGCCACGACCCGGCCATAGCCATCGGCAACGCCGTTCTCAGCCAGCCAGGCCAGCGCGCTGGCGGCGTTGGTCATGGTCTCGGTGGTTGTAAAAGTCTTGGAGGCGACGGCAATCAGCGTTGTCGCCGGATCGCATTTCGCAAAAGCCGCTTCCAGCGCGCAGCCGTCGATGTTGGAGACGACATGGACGTCAACCAGCGCCCCGTCCCGCCCCAGTGCATCGACTGCCAGCGCCGGACCCAGCGCCGATCCGCCGATACCGATGTGGATCAGATGCTTGACCTCGCCCAGCGCCCCGCCGTGAATCGCCTCGACCAGCGCGCGCATCCGCGC